>JAFKKS010000049.1 GCA_017304555.1 Hyphomicrobiales bacterium | reverse complement strand
CGTGCGCAAATCGACGGTGGAGCAGATCGGCATCGTCTCTTGCCTCGTTCCGCGCGGCGAGGTGAAGACGTCGGTCGAGATCTACGATGCGTGACAAGCACAAATGAAACGCAAGCTCTACGACCTCGCGCATTGCCGCGCCGGCGACAAGACCGACACGACGATCCTGTCCGTGATCGCCTATCGCCCGGAAGACTACGCGCTGCTCGAATCGCAAGTGACGATCGAAGCGCTCAAGCGCCACATGGCGGGCATCATCCACGGCGATCTCAAGCGCTTCGAACTACCGAACCTCTATGCCCTGCAGTTCGTCGGCGAGCAGGCGCTCGACGGCGGCGTCACCGTGTCGCTCGGCCTCGACGCGCACGGCAAGTCGCTGAGCGCCGCCGTGCTTGAACTCGAGATCGACGACGGCGCCCTGGCGGGCGACGCGCGGTAACGCGCAGATCACGTCTTGGCGAGATGCACGCCCCAGTCGCGGAGCGCATCCGCCCCGCCCGGCTGATAATTCTGCAAATGAAAGGGATTGGTGCCCCTGGCCGGAGTCGAACCAGCACTCCTTGCGGAACTCGATTTTGAGTCGAGCGCGTCTACCAATTCCGCCACAGGGGCCCGGCGCTCGGATATAAAGCACCCGGCGCGCGGGTCAACGGCGCTGCGAGGGTGATGAACATGCCATTGAGGGAATGGGCCGCGGCAATGCCGATCCGGGCGGCGGCGGCGGCCATCGCGATCATCGGCGCGGCGACGATCGCAGGGGCATGGTTTTTCCAGCTCGGGCTCGGCCTCCAGCCATGCCCACTCTGCCTTGAGCAGCGCATTCCCTATTACGTCGCCATCCCGATTGCGGCGCTGACCGCCATTGGCGCCGAGCGCCGATTGCCGCGGCGCCTGCTCGTCGGCGGGCTCGTCGTCGTGGGCTTGCTGATGCTGTGGGGCGCGGGCCTCGCCACCTATCACGCCGGCGTCGAGTGGCATTGGTGGCCGGGGCCACAGGACTGTTCCGGCGCCGGCTTCAGCGCCGGTGGCGGCAACCTGCTGCAGCAGATGCAATCGGTCCGCGCCGTGCGCTGCGACGCGGCGGCCTGGACGTTCCTCGGCCTCTCTCTCGCCGGCTACAATGCGTTGATCTCGTTGGCGCTCGCCGCGCTCGCCGCTTGGGGGATCACGTCCCGCGGCGCGGCTGCGATGCCTTATGGCTCCAGCTCGGTGTCCCAGTAGAGATAGTCGAGCCAGCTTTCGTGCAGGTAGTTCGGCGGGAACATCCGTCCGTTGCGATGCAGATGATGCACCGTCGGCTGGAACGGCATCTGCGCCGGAAACATGTGCGCTTCCTCGATCGTCATGCTGCCCTTCTTCAGATTGCACGGCGAGCATGCGGCGATGACGTTGACCCAGGTCGTCGTTCCTCCGCGTGAGCGGGGAATCAAATGGTCGAAGGTGAGGTCGTCGCGCGCGCCGCAATACTGGCAGGCGAATCGATCGCGCAGAAAGACGTTGAACCGTGTGAAGGCCGGATGCGTGGAGGGCTTTACGAAGGTCTTGAGCGAGACGACACTCGGCAGCTGCATCTCGAAGGTCGGGCTATGCACCGACTTGTCGTAGTTGCGGACGGAAGTCCGCGTTGAGGACGAGAGCCGGCCAGCCGCCGGCGGGGACGTGGGCATTCAAGGGTGCGCTTCCTCCGCCTCCTCGCTGTTCGCACCACAGCCACCCGCACATTGTACAGGGACCATGACCGCATTGTGAAGGGCCGTCAGATCAGCGAACGAAATCAACGGCCAGGCGCCTGAAACCGGGCGGCAAGAAAGGCGCCGCCATGGCGCAGCCCTTCCGGATCGATGCCGTGTCCGACGCCGTACGACAGGTGCCATTCGACCGGAATTTCGAGCGCCGCCAGCGCTTCGGTCGCAAGGAAGAGCGCCTGTACGGGAATGACCTGATCCTGGTCGCCATGGATCAACAGGACCGGCGGACGCTGGCGAATCTCCGTTGCGATCGACTGTGCGCCCGCGTTATCCGGCGTCACCAGCATGCCGGAATAGCCAACGATGGCCGCGGAAGCCGCCGCCCGCCGCAGCCCGACATGCAGCGCCATCATCGTTCCCTGACTGGTTCGGCATCAAGGAACTGGTCGAGGCTCGGCCCGGCCGCATTGACGCCGCGCCAACGCTCCTCGGGGTCGCGAAAGGTCAGCCCGAACCATTGCCGTCCAACGGGCGCCTGCGCGCACGGCTCCGGCGCATGCGGCGCCACAAACGCGGCATCGGGCAGGATATCCTGCCACTCGCGGCCGAGCTCGATGAGGTCGTTTCCGTCGGCGCCGTAGCCATGCAGGAAGACGACAAGCTGGCGCGCCGCCCGCCCTGAGTGCGGCGCAAGCCGCGGGCCGTCGAGATCAACCGGCATGCGTTCGTCTTCCTAATGCTTCGTCGCTGTGGCGACTGATATCGGCTGTTCAGATTGGCACCGGATCGCGCTTCTTGACGACGCGATAGTAGGACCAGAGCAACCGTGCCGCCACCGCACGCCACGGCCGCCACGGTTCTGCGAGCGGCCCCATCTCCTTGCCGGTCGGCCGCGCGTCGAGCCCGAATGCGAGCTTGGCGGCTTCCTGCAGGGCAAGGTCGCCGGCCGGCCACGCGTCCGGGTGCCCAACGCAGGAGAGGAGATAGATGTCGCTCGTCCACGGCCCGATGCCGTGGATGGCGGTAAGCAGCGCGTGCGCCTCATCCGCCGGCATCTTGGCCAGCGCATCGAAATCGACGTGCCCTTCGTGCACCGCCGTCGCGACCGCCTTGAGCGTGCGTATCTTCGCGCCGGAAAGCCCCAGGCGCTGCAGCTTCGGCGCGCGCGCCCGCAGAAGGACGGTGTGATGGAACGGCTCGTAAGCGGCGCGCAGGCGCAACCAGATCGCCTCCGCGCTTGCGGTCGAGAGTTGCTGGCTGATCACCGCACGCATCAGCCCCTCGATCCCGCCCGGCCGCCGCCGCAGCGGCACTTCGCCCGCGACGGCGAGCACGGCCTTGAGGCGCGGATCGCTCTTAACCAGCGCTTTTAGCCCGGCTTTGATGTCGGCGTCAGTCTCGATCAGTTTGGACACGGTAAGGCTCGGATTGGACGTGCACGCGGCGGGACAGCTTCGGTACGAAGCATCTATAACCTGCTTTGCTCCGCAAGTGATTTGTGCCGATGATTTCCGCGACGGCTCCCATCAACGTTCCGATTTTCCGCTTCGCGCCGAGCCCCAACGGCTATCTGCATTTGGGCCATGCTTATTCGGCGCTCCTGAACTTCGACATGGCGCGCGCTGCCGGCGGCCGCTTCCTGCTGCGCATCGAGGATATCGACGCGGCACGCTGCCGTCCGGAATTCGAAGCGGCGATTCATGAGGATCTCGCGTGGCTCGGCATCGCTTGGGACGCCCCCGTCCGCCGCCAATCGGAGCACCTCGATCGCTATCGCGAAACCTTGGCCAAGCTAACCGGGCAAGGCCTGACCTATCGCAGCTTCGAGAGCCGCGCCGAGATTGCCCAAGCCATCGCCACACAGGGAAGCCATAGCGCGGCATGGCCGCGCGACCCCGATGGCGCGCCGCTCTACCCCGGCCGTGGCGTCGTGCTGAGTCCAGCGGAGGAAATCCGCCGCGCCGAGGCCGAAGAGCCTTTTGCCATCCGGCTCGATATGGCCGCGGCGATCCGGCGCGCAGGGGCGCTGTCATGGCTCGAAAACGGCGAAGGCCCCGAGGGAGAAACGGGCACCGTCACGGCCGCACCGCAAGCCTGGGGCGACGTCATTCTCGCCCGCAAGGAAACGCCGACGAGCTATCACCTTTCTGTCGTAATCGACGACGCCCTTCAAGGCGTGACGCACATCGTGCGCGGGCAAGATCTCTTCTGGTCGACAAGCGTGCATCGCCTCTTGCAGCACCTGCTCGACCTGCCGCAACCGCGCTACCATCATCATCGCCTTATCCGCGACGACCAGGCCCGCAAGCTCGCCAAATCGAACCAGTCCACCGCGCTGCGCTTGCTGCGCGCACAAGGCCGCACGCCGCAAGACATTCGCCACCTCGTGGGGTTGCCGGCCTCGAGCGGCCTGGATTGAAAACGATTTATTTGAACTCCGCTGCCATTCTCTCGGGATGCCAAGTCTCGGTAAAAGCGTACAACGTCCAAAGTCAGGTTCACCCCGACGCCGTGCAACGCATAGAGATCAAACAAGCGACCTGACGCTTGCACTCGCATCGCTCGCGCATGAGGTGCGTACGCCGCTCAACGGCATCCTCGCATTCTCCGAAATGCTGGTCGGCGCCAAGCTCGACGCGCGCACGCATGGCTGGGCGCAAGCGGTGCATTCCGCCGCGCAACACCTCGAACGGCTGACCACAACCGTTGTCGATGGCGCGCATGCCGAACATCGCGGCCTTGTCCTGCGGCGTGACGAATTCTCGCCGCGCCAACTCGCACACGACATGGCGGCGATAGTGCGGGCGCGAACACAAGCAGCCGGCGTGCCTGCCGCAATCCATATCGCCCGCGACCTGCCTGAAATGGCCGAAGGCGATGCCGTGCGTCTGCGTGCCGCGATCGAAAACCTCATCGACAATGCGGTGAAGTTCGCGATGGGGCGCGGCGTCGGTTTCTCGGCCGCCTGGACCGCTAAGCCGGCAGGCCGGCTGCAACTTGCGTTCGAAGTTTCGGACAACGGCCCCGGACTTTCGAAATCGGCCTGTACGCGGCTTTTCCGCCCGTTCGGCCAGGCCGATGCCAAGACCGCGCGCCGTTACGGCGGCGCCGGATTGGGCCTGTTCTTCGCGCGCAATGTGGCCAAAGCCATGGGCGGCGATCTCACCGTCAAGAGCACGCTCGGAAAGGGAAGCACTTTCAAGCTGCGCGTCCTCGTTGCGGCAAAGCCCCCGAGCACAAAAACGGCGCCCAGAAAACGAACCACGCTTCGCTCCGTGACAAAGGCGAAACCCCTGCGGGTCCTGTGCGCGGAAGACAACCAGCACGGCCGCACCATCCTCGCCACCATCCTGTCGGCCCTTGGGCACAAGGCTGCATTTGTCGCGGACGGCGAATCCGCCGCCGCGCGGGCTCAATCCAAGCCGGCGGACGTCATTCTTTTGGATGTGACCATGGCCGACCTCGATGGCTTCGCCACCGCGCGGCGCATTCGTGCATTCCCGGGCGCAGCCGGGCGCGTGCCGATCATCGGCATTTCAGGGCACGGTGGAGACGATCGCGCTCGCACGGCGCAAGCGGCCGGCATGAACGCCTACCTCGTCAAGCCCATAACGCCGCACGCGCTCGCGGCGGCGCTCGATGCCGTGACAAACACGCCCGACCGCGCTACGCGCGGCGGAAAAACCCGACGATCACCAGCAATACGATCGCGCCAATGATGGCCTTCACGGTCGCCGCGATGAAGCCGCTTCCGACATTGATGCCGAGTTTGCCCAACAGCCAGACGCCGATGAAGGCGCCGACGATGCCGACGACGATGTTGCCGAGCAGACCGAAGCCGTAGCCTCGCACGATCTGCCCTGCCGCCCATCCGGCGATCGCACCGACGATAAGCAACGCGATAATGCTGTCGATTCCAAGCATGAGGTCCCCCTAGAGCCGACTCACCAAGCGCGTCGAGCCTAGAGCATGATGCCGAAAAGTGTGAAGCGGTTTTCGGATCGCATCATGCTCTAGGTTATGAGAGCCGCTCATGGCAACGCGCCAGAGA
Source organism: Hyphomicrobiales bacterium (assembly GCA_017304555.1). Lineage (GTDB taxonomy): Bacteria > Pseudomonadota > Alphaproteobacteria > Rhizobiales > Xanthobacteraceae > JAFKKS01. Next base: position 4,334 of record JAFKKS010000049.1, on the reverse strand, counting down.
GGGCGCCTGGCAGTCAAACGGCGGCGGGCGTCTCACGTGCTTGCCGCAGCACGCTGTTGAGTTCGCCGCCGTAAATGAAGATTGACGCCGTGAAATACAGGAACACGACGACGATCATCGGCGAGGCAAGGCCTGCGTAATAACGCGAATAGGTAAACGCGAAATCGGCGAGATAGCGTCCGAAGATCGTACCGGCGAGCAGCCAGAGGACGAGCGTCGCAACCACACCTGGTGCGATCTCCGCCAGGCGCCGATGCCCCGCCGGCAGCCACAAATGCACGACGATCAACGAAACCACGAGCACCGCGGCCGCAACCGCAAAACGCGTGAAGGTGACGATCGCCCCGAAAGGTTCCAGCTTCGGCAGGTACTTGACCAGCGTCGCCCAGATCAATGGCGCCAAGAACACAAGAAACGAAAGCGCGATGAGGCCAACCGCTGCGATCATCACGTAACCGATCGATTCCAGACGCAGCACCCACCACGACCGTGCATCCACCGTATCGTAGGCGCGATTAAGGCCGATCCGCAGCGCCTCCACGCCACCGGACGCAAAGTAAAGCGCAAGGATGACACCGACGGTCAGTGCGCCCGTGCGCGCGCTGACGAGAACGCTGTGGATATCGAGCGCGATATTTGACGACACGGCCTCGGGCCACATTTCCAGGATGATGCGTGCGCCTTCATCGGCCAGCCCACGTGAACCGAGAAAGCTCGCAATCGCCGTGAGCACGAGCATGAAGGGAAACAGCGCCATCAACGCCGAAAGCGCGATATGGCTGGCAATGGCCCAGCCGTCGTCGGCGTTGAAGCGAGCGAAAGCATCGATCGCAAGGCGCGGGAATTTTTTGATGGCAGGCAAAGTAACGTCCTGAGGAGCGACGTCACTCACATTGCGAACCGGGCCGGACTTGGCAAGGGGTCAATGCGCCGCGAACGTATGCGGAAAGTTAAGCAGCCCTGACGCTATCGAGGAAGCGACGGACCTCGCCATCGAGACTTTCCGCCTCGAGCGCCAGTGAATCCGCCAACGCCTTGACGTCGCTGGCCGTTCGGCGCGCATCCTGCGCGCGCCCGGCGACGCGGCTCATCGCCTCCGCGCTCGAGCGTGCTTCCACCGATGCGCGAGCCATACCCTGCGCGATCGTTGCGACAGCAGCGTTCTGCTCCTCGACCGAGACAGCGACCGAAGCAGCGATCCCCGACATGTCATTGATGATATGGTTGACCTGCTCGATCGCCTCCGCCGTGTCACCGGCCGCGATCTGAATCGAACCGATGTGCGAGGCGATTTCCTCGGTCGCCTTCGCCGTCTGGCCGGCCAAGGACTTCACCTCCGCCGCCACGACCGCAAAGCCGCGCCCTGCCTCCCCCGCCCGCGCGGCCTCGATGGTCGCATTGAGGGCCAGCAGATTTGTTTGCCCGGCAATCGCCTGGATGAGCCCGATGACCTCTCCGATACGCGTCGCCGCATTGCCAAGCTCGGTCATCGTGGTGACAGTGCGTCCCGTTTCGGATACGGCACGGCGCGCGACATCCGTAGATTTATCCGCTTGCGTCGCGATCTCGCCGATCGATGTCGCCAACTCTTCCGCGGAACCTGCGGCAGCGGTGACATTCTGCGATGTCGCCCCGACACTCTCCTCGACTTTGCGCGCTTCGCCGGAGACGGCGTCAGCCGCGCCATGCAAGGCCGACGCGGCAACTTCGAGACGTTGCGAGGCACCGCGCACCTTGCCAAGCGCTGCTTCGACCGACCGTTCGAAAGACGCAATCGTCGTCGCGATCACCTCGCTGCGCTGTTCGCGCATGCGGTTCGTCTGATCCCGCGCCTCCGACAAGCGCCGGCGCTCGATCGCGTTGTCGCGGAACACGAGAACGGTTCGCGCCATGCGGCCGATTTCATCCTTCGCGACCGTCGCAGGAATCTGCACCGACGTGTCGCCCTTGGCGAGCTGCTCCATCGCTTTCGCGAGCCCATAGAGCGGACGCGTGATGCTACGCCCGATGAGCCAGCTCAAGATCAGACCAACGGCGACCACCAGCAACCCCGTGAGCGCCATCAGATGGCGCGTCCACGCTTGCGACGCCGTCATCGCCGTCGCGGTGGTGGATTCGGCGCGGCGTGCCGAACTGACGATTTCGTCGGCCAGTGGCACCATCCGCTGCGTCTGCTCGTTGATGGCCGCAAGCAACGGATCAAGCTTCCCCGCGGTTTCGCGCCACGCGGCGAAATTGTCGGAATAGGTTTTCACCTTCGCGCGCAGATCGTCCTTCATCACGTCGGGCGCGACAATCTTCTCCAGATTTGCCGACAGCATCGCATAGGCGAAGCGAAAGCTTTGTTCGCTCGTGCCGGAGCGGCTGAGACGATATTCGGCTTCGTAGCGGCGCATCATCTGCAGCGAAGCGAGAAGCTTCTGCTTATCGTCGTCGGTCATCCACGGCAGGCCGTCGTCGAGAATCGATTCAATGGCGAGGCCGCTGTTCTCAAGCTCCGTGCGCAGGCCCTCGGCGTCTGAAAAGCCCAACGCCTCCTGCTGCGTGCTCAAAAGCTGAAAGTTGTCGTACACCGCCAAAAGCGTCGCGTGCATCGCCTTGACGTTGGCGAGTTGGCTGGTGTCCGCCAGCCTCTCGGCGACCGAAAGGTTGCTGGATGCGTCGCTGAATGCCGATGTGAATCCGTCGACCAGGGATTTCCGCGGCTTGATCGCGAACTCCGTCGCGTTGGAGCGCATTTCCGAAATGTTCGATTTGAGCAACTGGCTCGCATCGGCGGCGAAGACCAGGATCGGCTGGCCCAGCAGGCGCGCGTAACCCCGGCCGGCGGCGTCGAGATAGGGTTCGCCCATCGCGTCCGGCGCCGCGCCCGCGATTCCGCTGGCCAGGAACGCCGTCACGTTCAGCTTCTGCCAGACCGCCAAGTCCTCCTGCACCAGGACCGCCACCTTCGTGTCGAACATGCCTCGCCTCCCGCTGTCCCGGGGGAGTTCAGCGCGGTGGCGGTGTGGTGTCTGGAACGCCCGTGCAGCAGGCGCGGTAGGCGCCGGGGGTCACGCCATAGGCGCGGCGGAACCAGCGGCCGAGATGGCTCTGGTCGGCGAAGCCGCAGGCGGCGGCGACCGCGGCCGGACCCTCGCCCCCGGCCAGAAGGGCGCGGGCCCGCACCAGCCGGAGCTGCACGAGATAGGCGTGGGGCGCCGATCCGTAGGCGGCGCGGAAGGCGCGCGCGAGCTGGAATCGGTCCGCCGCCCCGGCCGCGCGGGCCAGCGCATCGGCGCCGATCTCCTCGGCCCAGGTCTCATGCAGGCAGTCCCGCGCACGCCGCGCGATGCGCTGGTCGCGCCCTTGCCGCAGGACGGGTTCAACGACGCCGGACTGCATCCCGATCCGCGCGGCCAGGTCCTGCAGGGCGGCGTCGCGCACCAGCCGTGGCGCGGGCCGCGCGATCGAGGCCCAGGCGCGCCGGATGGCGGTTGCCAGCGGCGGATCGTCGGTCAGGCTTTCCCGGAACCCAGGCAGGCCGGGACGGCCGGGCAGCGCGTCCCGCAGCCAGGGCTGCGGCAGGTACAGCATGCGGTAGGCGAACCCGCCGGCGGCGCCGGCCTGTCCGTCATGCGCCTCCTGCGGCTCCATCAGGATCACCCGGCCGGGCGTGCTGCGCCGCCGAACGCCGCGGCAGAGGAAATCCTGCACGCCCCGATCGGTGACGCCGACCAGCCATTCGTCGTGGCGATGCAGGTCGTAGGCATGACCCACGAAGCGGGCGCGAATGGTCTCCACGCCCGTCGCGGGATCGCGGGCGAGGTGGATCGCATCGGGTCGGTCTCGGGGATCGGGCACGCGGCGCATGATAGCGCGGCCGGCAGGCCGGCGCAGCGGGCACCGGCCGCGCCGACCGCGCGGGTCAGGCCAGCGCGAGTTCGGGCTCCGCCGAGGCCGGTCGGCGAAGGCTGCCGCGCGCGAGGTGGCGGGACAGTCGCCGCGCTGCGAAGCCCGCGCCATAGGCGAAGCGCAGGAGCGGGCCGAAACTGTTCGCCGCGATCGGGCCGATCATGAACAGCCCCGGCACGGAGGTTTCGAAGACGCGTGACAGGACCGGGGTGGGCCCCTCGCAGCTGATCGCATCGCGGAGCCGTGGGCTCACGAAGATCAGCCGCCCGAGGTCCGCCCGAAAGCCGGTCGCCGCGATCACGTGATCGGCCGTGACCGTCCGCGTCTCCGCCCCGCCGATCCGGAACGTCACGGCCGGCCTGCCCTCGCAGAACCGGGAGCCGACGAGGTCCGCGCGCAGGATGACCGTCACGTTGCGCTCGATCTCGGCCCGGGCCGTC
>JAFKKS010000048.1 GCA_017304555.1 Hyphomicrobiales bacterium | reverse complement strand
CGCAGCGCCTCCCAGGCGCGGCCGACCGGCAGGCGACGCAGCCGCACCGTCACCCACGCCGTTACCATGGCGAGGAGGAGGATCACGTAATAGAGAAAGATCGTGCGGTGCAGCGGCGTGAATTCAAGGCCGAAGACCGCGGCGAAACCCTGGTCCGACGCGTTGAACGGAATGCCGAAGAATGTTGGCCGCGGAATGCCGCTGATGCCCGCATAACCGTTCGTCACCGAAACCCAATTGGTGACGACGATGCGGATGATCTCACCGAAGGCGAGCGTGACGATGGCGAGATAGTCGCCGCGCAGGCGCAGCACCGGGAAGCCGAGCAGGATGCCCCAGAACGCCGCCAGCATTCCCGAGAGCGGCAGAAGAATCCAGAACGAGAAGCCGAAGGTTTTCGCGAGCAGCGCGTAGGCATACGAGCCGACGGCGTAGAAGGCGACATAGCCGAGGTCGAGAAGCCCGGCGAGGCCGACGACGATGTTCAGCCCCCAGCCGAGCATCACATAGATGAGGATCTGGATGCCGAAATTGTCGATCCATTTCACCGCGCCCTGCGTTCCGCCGAGGCCGATGACGAGCAGGGGATAGACCGCGACGAAGCCGAGCGCGAAAGGGGTGAACCAGCGCGCGATGCGTTCCCGTATCGTGTTCTCTGTCGCGCCGCGCACACGTACCGGCCGGCTGCCCGCGCGCTTTCTCGGCTCCAGCACCAGCGAGTAGAAGAGGCGGCCGATCACCACGACCGCGACCAGGCCGAACATCAGCGGCCAGCGCGTCTCCAGCGTGAGTTCGTTGGAGATGTTGGTGATCGTCTTGAAGCCGACCAGCGGAGCAAACAGCCCGACCGAAATCAGCGCCGTGAAGAAGGCGTCCTTCAGCACATACGCGACGTCGATCCGCCCTGCGGAAGGCGCCGCTACGTTGCCGGTCGCGGCTTGCGTCGCCACGTTACACCTTCTCGACGTCGGGGCGTCCGAGGATGCCCTGCGGCAGGAAGATCAATGTGATCGCGAGAATGGAGAACGCGGCCACGTCCTTGTAGTCGATCGAGAAGTACGCCGACCACAATGTTTCGATTAGGCCGATGAGCAGTCCGCCGAGAAGTGCGCCCGGCAATGAGCCGATGCCGCCGAGAACCGCAGCGGTGAAGGCCTTCACGCCGGGCACGAAGCCGTCGGAGAAGCTGACGACGCCGTAATACATCAGGTACAGCGTGCCGGCGACGGCGGCGAGCGCGGCGCCGATGATGAAGGTGATCGAGATCGTGCGGTCGACATTGATGCCGAGGAGCGACGCCATCTTTTGATCCTGCTCGCAGGCGCGCTGCGCCCGGCCGAGCGAGGTGTGCGCGACGAGATACCAGAACGCGCCGAGAAGGACGGCCGTGACCACCCAGATGATGAGCTGCTTGTAGGACAGCGTCACCGCGTAGGTGCCGTTGTTCATGATCTCGTAGCCGCCGCGTACGAGCGGGGGAACGGACTTGTTACGCGGCCCTTGCGAGACCTGCACGAAGTTCGACAGGAAGATCGACATGCCGATCGCGGAGATCAGTGGCGCCAGACGGAAGGAGCCGCGCAGTGGCCGGTAGGCGGTGCGCTCGATCGCCCAGTTGACCAGCGAGGTGAGGAACATCGCCACCAGCAGGACGATGAACAGCGCGAGAATGACGGAAGAGATGCCGAGCCAGGCAGTGAGGATGAGGAAGGTGATCAGCGCGATAAAGGCCGAGACCATGAACACGTCGCCATGCGCGAAGTTCACCATCCCGATGATGCCGAACACCATCGTGTATCCGATGGCGATCAGGCCGTAGATCGATCCCAGCGTAACGCCGTTGATGATCTGCTGAACGAAGACTTCCATCGGCCCCCCAAGCTAAGCACGAACGTTCCCCGTGCCTGGATTGTAGGAGCAGGAGGCCCGGCCCGGCAACCACCAGACGCATCTTCTCGTCCGGACCTGGGGACGAAACTTGGCGGCTAAGCCAAAGGTATGATGGCGCAGTCGGGCCTCATTCTCGTGAGGGCCCCTCCATCGTTTGCGGCCGTTCATGCATAGGTGCTTGCGGACCGGGCCGTTTCACTGAGCGAGAGCAGCGTCGCCCGAACAGGCTAGCCGAGATGCTTCAGCACCGCCTCGGTATAGGCCTGCGGCTGCTCGATATTGGAGATGTGCGCGGCGTTGAGCGGCGTGATCGTCGAGCCCTTGATCCGCTCCTGGATGAATTTCGCCGATGCGACCGTCGTCGACGGGTCGTGCTCGCCGGCGATGATGAGGGTCGGCGCCGTGATTTTGCGGATCGACTCGGATTGATCCATGTCGCGGATCGCTTCGCAGCAGCCGATGTAGCCTTCCGCCGGCGTCGTCCGGATCATGTCCCGCACCGGATCGAGATCGGCTTGCGATCCCGGGCGTTCGCGGAAACCCTGGGTAAACCAGCGTTCGATCGTGCCCTCGACGATCGCGTCCATGCCGCTTTTGCGCACCGTCGCGATGCGCCCGTTCCAGATTTCCGGCGCGCGCATCTCCGCCGCGGTGTTGGAGAGAACGAGCCGGCCGATGCGCTCGGGCGCATTGGCGCCGAGCCACATGCCGACCATGCCGCCCATCGAGAGGCCACACCAGTTCACTTTGGTCAGCTTGAGCGCGTCCATGATCGCGAGCGCGTCGTGGCCGAGCATCTCGACGGAGTAGGGGCCCTTCGGCGCGCCGGACTTGCCGTGCCCGCGCCGGTCGTAGCGCACGACGCGGAAGGTCTTGGTGAAGGCCGGCATCTGCTTGTCCCACATGTGCAGATCGGTGCCGAGCGAGTTCGACAGCATCAGAACGGGCGCCCCCTCGGCCCCCTCGACTTCGACATTGATGGGGCAACCGTTGGAATCGATTGTCGGCATCGGCGTTCCTTTTTCGTTTTGCGACGGTGAAACGCAGATTAGGGCAGGGTGGCTGACGATCAACCCATCGCGCCATGCAGCTTGGCGCCAGACCTGCGCACAAGTCGGTCTGGCCCGCGACGGCTGGCATCTGGTAAATCTCGTCCCTAATTGAGAAGGCCGCTAAGTCCGCCATCGCGTCACCCCTATCTGTTTTCAGGAGACACCGCCCATGGCCATGACCATGAATGGAGAGATCAATCTCGCCGCCGCGCAGGACGTGGTCTGGGCGAAGCTCAACGACCCGGAGGTGCTCAAGGTTTGCATCCCCGGCTGCGAGACGCTGGAGAAGATTTCCGACAACGAATTTCAGGCGGTGGCGACCAACAAGGTCGGCCCGGTCAAGGCGCGCTTCAAGGGCAAGGTGCGCTTCTCCGACATCGACGCGCCGAACGGCTACAAGATTTCCGGCGAGGGCGACGGCGGCATCGCCGGCTTCGCCAAGGGCGGCGCGACGGTGCGTCTCACCCCGAACGACGGCGGCGGCACCGTCTTGAGCTACGACGTCGAGGCGCAGATCGGCGGCAAACTGGCGCAGCTTGGCCAGCGGCTGATCAACGGCGCGGCGAAGAAGATGGCCGATCAATTCTTTGAGAAATTCGGTCAGGCGGTCGCGGGGGCGTGATCAGGGCGCGCTCCCTCTCCCCGCCTGCGGGGAGAGGTGAAGACCGGCGAACTTGTTTTCCTGGGCCGGCGCCCTGCGAGGCTCGACGCTGCGCGCCTCGCCCCTCAGGGTGACGGGTGAGGGCCTTGACCGTTCCCTTGCCCCCGGTTCAGACTTAGTTGAGTTCCAAACAGGCGATATGCGCCTGAATCGGCCGAAATCGCCCGACTTTTTTTCGAGCGTCTTCTTTTCAGGCCGATTCGAACCTCTTTTAGGAGACTTCCATGCCCACCGTGTCCATGACGGTTAATGGCAAGCCGGTCAGCGCCAACGTCGATGCCCGCACCCTTCTTGTCCAGTTCCTGCGCGAGAACCTGCGGCTCACCGGCACCCATGTCGGCTGCGACACCTCGCAGTGTGGCGCCTGCGTCGTGCATGTCGACGGCGTTGCGTTGAAGTCCTGCACCACCTTCGCCTGGCAGGTCGAAGGCGCGAACGTGACGACGATCGAAGGCCTCGCCAACGGCGACAAGCTGCACCCGATGCAGGAAGCTTTCCGTGAAAACCACGGCCTGCAGTGCGGCTTCTGCACCCCGGGCATGATCATGTCGGCGGTGGAGATGGTCTGGCGCAAAGGCAGCGATCTCGACGAGCAGACGATCCGCGAGGAGCTCGACGGCAACCTCTGCCGCTGCACCGGCTACCACAACATCGTGAAAGCGATTCACGCCGGCGCGCGCGCCATGGCGGGTGACCGCGGGCCGGCGCAGCAGGCTGCGGAATAAAGGACTTTCGAACGCAGAGCGAAAACAACATCGTCGGGACCGTCCCAGGGAGGGACCATGAGCGCGACCGGAATCGGCGCCTCGGTGCGCCGTAAAGAGGACTTCCGCTTCATCACGGGCAAAGGCCATTACACCGACGACATCAGCCGGCCCGGCCAGACCTACGCTTATTTTCTGCGCTCGCCGCACGCCCACGCCAAGATCAAGCGCATCGACAAGGCCGCGGCTGAAAAAATGCCGGGCGTGCTCGGCGTTCTCGATGGCGCCGAGATGCAGGCCGACAAGATCGGCAACCTCATCTGCGGCTGGATGATCCATTCCAAGGATGGCTCGCCGATGAAGATGGCGCCGCATCCGGCGCTCGCGGTCGGCAAGGTCTGCTATGTCGGCGACCCGGTCGTCGTCGTCGTCGCTGAGACGTTGGCGCAGGCGAAGGACGCCGCCGAGAAGGTCGTCGTCGACTACGAGGAACTGCCCGCGGTCGTCGATTGCGCCAAGGCGAAGGGCGCGACGCAGATTCACGAGGTCGCGTCCGACAACGTGATCTTCGACTGGCACCTCGGCGACAAGGCGAAGACCGACGCCGCTTTCGCCTCCGCCAAGCACATCACCAAGCTCGATATCTACAACAACCGTCTGGCGCCGAACGCGATCGAGCCGCGCGCCGCGATCGGCGAGTACGACACGGGCTCCGAGAGCTTCACGCTCTGGAACACGTCGCAGAACCCGCACGTCGCGCGCCTCGTCATCGCCGCTTTCGTCGGCATGGCGCCGGAGAACAAGCTGCGCGTCATCGCGCCGGATGTCGGCGGCGGCTTCGGCTCCAAGATCTTCATCTACAACGAGGAGGTCGTGGCGCTGTGGGCCTCGAAGCGCGTCGGCCGTCCGGTGAAGTGGACGGCGGAGCGGTCCGAGTCCTTCCTCAACGACGCGCATGGCCGCGACCACGCGACCCACGCCGAGATGGCGTTCGACGCCGACGGAAAAATCTTGGGGCTTCGCGCCCACACCGTCGCCAATCTCGGCGCCTACATGTCGACGTTTTCGTCGTCGGTGCCGACCTATCTCTACGCGACGCTGCTTTCGGGGCAATACGCGATCCCGCAGATCTATTGCGAGGTCGACGCGGTCTACACCAACACCGCGCCGGTCGACGCTTATCGCGGCGCCGGGCGGCCGGAAGCCGCGTTCGTCGTCGAGCGCCTGATGGAAGTCGCCGCGCGTGAGTTGGGTGTCGACCCCGCGGATCTTCGCCGGCGCAACTTCGTGAAGAGCTTCCCGCACCAGACGCCGGTGATCATGGCTTACGACACCGGCGATTTCGACGCGTCGCTGAAGAAGGCGATGGAGCTTGCCGACTACAAGAATTTCGGCAAGCGCAAGCGCGAGGCCGAGCGGCGCGGCAAGCTGCGCGGCATCGGTTTCTCCGCTTATATCGAAGCGTGCGGCATCGCGCCGTCGCAGGCGGTCGGATCGCTTGGCGCCGGCGTGGGTTTGTGGGAATCCGCCGAGGTGCGGGTCAATCCGACCGGCTCCGTCGAAGTGCTCACCGGTTCGCACGCGCACGGGCAGGGGCACGAGACGACGTTTGCGCAACTTGTCTCCGAGCGTCTCGGCATTCCGATCGAGAGCATCAGCATCGTGCATGGCGACACCGACAAGGTGCAGTTCGGCATGGGCACCTACGGTTCGCGCTCCGGCGCCGTCGGCATGTCGGCGATCGTCAAGGCGCTCGACAAGGTCGAGGCCAAGGCGAAGAAGGTCGCCGCGCATATGATGGAAGCGGCGGAAGGCGACATCGAGTTCAAGGACGGCACGTTCACCGTCGCCGGCACCGACAAGTCGGCGGCGTGGGGCGACGTCGCGCTCAACGCCTATATCGCGCACAAATTCTCCGGGCAGGAATTGGAGCCGGGGCTGAAGGAGGGCGCGTTCTACGACCCCGCGAACTTCACGTTCCCGGCCGGCTGCCACATCTGCGAGGTGGAGGTCGATCCGACGACCGGCGAGACGGAGATCGTCAACTGGAGCGCGGTCGACGACTTCGGCGTCGTCATCAATCCGATGATCGTCGAGGGCCAAGTGCACGGCGGCGTGGCGCAAGGCATCGGCCAGGCGATGATCGAGCACGCGATCTACGACGACAACGGCCAACCCGTGACCGGCTCGTTCATGGATTACGCGATGCCGCGCGCGCACAATCTGCCGTCGTTCAAGGTCGGCATGACGATGACGAAATGCCCGTCCAATCCGCTCGGGATGAAGGGATGCGGCGAGGCGGGCGCGATCGCGGCGCCGGCCGCCGTCATCAACGCAATCACCGACGCCATCGGGACCGAGAACATCGCCATGCCCGCAAACGCCGCGACGGTGTGGGCGGCGATCCAGAAGACGCAGCCGCGCGCTGCGGCGGAGTGATTTTGAGTTTTCACGCGCGCTTGCGCGCCGGAGAAGAGACAGCGACGGAGACGATGCATGTACGCTTTTGAAATCCACCGCCCGACGACCGTACGCCAGGCGGTCAATCTGCTGGCGAAAAACCCCGAGGCGAAGCTGCTCGCCGGCGGCCATTCGCTGGTGCCGGTGATGAAGATGCGCCTCGCATCGCCCTCGGCGCTGATCGACCTCTCGAAAGTCGAGGGGCTCGCCGGCGTCGAGGTCGGCAGCCGCTCCGTGACAATCGGTGCGATGACGCGGCATCGCGACGTCGCGCGCTCGCCGGAACTGCACCAGGTGATGCCGGCGCTCGCTTCCGTTCCGGATTCGATCGGCGATCCGCATGTTCGCAACCGCGGCACCATCGGCGGCTCCATCGCCAACAACGATCCGAACGCGGATTACCCCGCCGCCTGCCTCGGCCTCGGCGCGACGATCATCACCAACAAGCGCAAGATTCCGGCGGACGAATATTTCCAGGGCATGTTCGACACGGCGCTGGAGCCAGACGAGATCATCACCAAGGTGTCGTTCCCGATTGCGAAGAAGGCGGGCTACGAGAAGTTCAAGCATCCGGCGTCCGGCTTCGCGCTGGTCGGCGTGTTCGTCTCGAAGCGTTCCTCGGAGATCCGCGTGGCGGTGACCGGCGCCGGCGCTAACGGCGTCTTCCGCGCGACAGTGTTCGAGGAGGCGTTGAAGAAGCGCTTCCACCCGAAATCGCTCGACGGCGTGACGCTCTCGACCGACGAGATGAACAGCGACATCCATGCCGGCAAGGACTATCGCGCCCACCTCGTCGGCGTGATGGCCCGCCGGGCGTTGGCGAAGGCCGTCGCGGGGTAAACGGTTTGCCGCCCGGATGACAATATTGACGTCATGGCCGGGCTTGTCCCGGCCATCTCGATCAGGAGGGCACAGCCCCGCGGCGTCATGCCCGGCTTTATGCCGGGCATCCACGTCTTCCTTTATGAAGCCAAACAAGACGTGGATGGCCGGGACAAGCCCGGCCATGACGGCACAGTGCAGACAAGCTCCAGCCGCCCTCGTCGGATCGTGGCGAATGCATTAGATAAGTCGCATGAACAAGCATTCCTCTACCGTCCGCGCGCTCCCCACCTCCATCGACGCGACGCTCGACCTTCTCGCCAGCGCCAATTACCTCGGCGACCGTTCGCTGGCGACGGTGCTGTTCCTGGCGCTGCGCATGGGGCGGCCGCTGTTTCTCGA
>JAFKKS010000047.1 GCA_017304555.1 Hyphomicrobiales bacterium | reverse complement strand
CGCTGCGCAACGTCGCCCAATCGTGATCGCGCCCCGCCGTCAGCGCCGCTTCGCACTGCGGACGCTGCAGCAAGATGCAAGCTTCCGGCTTCGCTTTCGCGAGATCGATTGCGGCGTCGAGCAGTGGTTTATAGGGCACGACGCGGCTCGCCTCGATGCCGCAGCTCGCCGTCAGGATCAGCTTCGGCTTGGCGTCGTCGATGCGCGTCGCAAGCTCGCGCGCAGCGAAGCCGCCGAACACGACGGAATGGATCGCGCCGATGCGCGCGCAGGCATACATCGCCGCGACCGCTTCCGGCACCATGGGCATGTAGATGATGACGCGGTCGCCTTTCGTGACGCCGAAGTCCTGCAGCACAGCGGCGAATGCCGCGACTTCCTTCAGAAGCTCGGCGTAGCTGATGTGGCGCACGGTCTGCGTGACCGGCGAGTCGTAGATGATCGCGGTCTGGTCGCCGCGGCCGGCGGCGACGTGGCGGTCGATTCCGTTGTGGCAGGTGTTGCAGACGCCATCAGTGAACCAGCGGCCGTAGATCCCGGCCTTCGGATCGAAGATCGTCTTCGGCGCCTCATACCAATCGATGGCCTGCGCCGCCTCTCCCCAGAAGCCTTCCGGGTCGCGCTGCGCGCGGGCGTAGATTTCGGGGTAGTGGCTGGTGCGGGCGTCCATGGCGGTCCTCCTGACCTTCATTTTCAGCCCCCTGTCCCGAATGGCAAGCCGCCGCGCCTGATCATTTCGGGTAGGCCGACGGATGGCCGTCCCCGCGAGCGCATGGAGCCTGCGCTGCGCCGCCATGCGCCTGCCCCTCTTGCGCAAAGCGATGGGCACTGAAATGGATGCGGCCCACTCAGTCCGTTCCCGCCGGCACCATGATCACCGACCCCTTCTTTTACGCCTTCGCCATTCCGGCGGTCATCCTGCTTGGCCTGTCGAAAGGCGGCTTCGCCGGCGCCGGCACCGCTTCGACCCCGCTGCTGGCGCTCTATATTCCCCCGCTCGAGGCGGCAGCGCTGATCCTGCCCGTTCTGATGACGCAGGACGCGATCTCCGTCTGGTGGTATCGCCGCGACTGGGACGGCTGGAACCTCAAGGTCATGCTTCCCGGCGCATTCGCCGGAATGGGGCTCGCTTGGGCCTTGGCCGCACAGATCACGGAAAATGATGTCCGCCTCATCGTCGGCGCCATCGGCGTGGCGTTCTGCATGCAGGCTTACTTTCGCCGCGCGCTGACCGACCCAGTGCGCAAAACCGCCGCGAGCGGCCTGTTCTGGGGGGCGATGTCGGGCTTCACTTCGTTCATGTCGCAGGCGGGCGGGCCGCCGTTCCAAGTCCACGTGCTGCCGCAGCGGCTGGAGAAACTGAAGCTGGTCGGCACGACGACCTTGTTCTTCGCCGTCGTTAACGCGCTGAAAATCGGCCCCTACTTCGCGCTCGGACAATTCTCAACACAGAACTTCGCGACCTCCCTGGTGCTGCTGCCGGTCGCGGTGATCGCCAATTTCTGCGGCATCTGGCTGGTCGCGCGCACGCCCACCGGCATTTTCTATCGCATCGCCTATGTGCTGGTGTTCCTCATTTCGCTCGCGCTGCTGGCGCGCGGCCTGCGCACCCTGGTTTGAAAGCAGCCCCGGCAAGAACGCGTTAGCACTATTCCACAGCAAGGGTGTCGCTGCATCGCGCGCGGGCTATACTTCCCTCGGTTTCGCCTGAGCTGGGGGCAATCGTGCGCAAGCAGACCGTCGCAATCCTGGCCATCCTCGCTTTGACGGCGTGCAAGGAGGAAGCGCCGCCGCAGGCGCAAATCCGCCCGGTCCGCACCGTTGTGGTCAAGCACACGACCGCCGGGCAGACGGTCAGCCTCACCGGACAGGTGCAGGCGCAGGACCAGGCCAACCTCGCCTTCCGCATAAACGGCCGCTTGATCGAGCGCACCGTCTCGGTCGGCGACCGCGTCGCGCCCGGACAGGTCGTCGCGCGCCTCGAATCGCAGGACGCACGCAATGCGCTGCGTTCCGCCGAGGCCGATCTCTCCGCCGCGCAAGCCGCTCTGACCAATGCGCAAGGGGTTGAGGACCGCCAGAAGCAACTCCTCGACAAGGGGTTCACGACCCGTTCGCAATACGACCAGGCGCTGCAGCAGCTGCAAACCGCACAGGCGCAGACCGCCTCGGCGGAGGCGCGGCTGCGCAACGCGCAGGACAACCTCTCCTACACGGAGCTCAAATCGGACGTCGCCGGCGTGGTCACCGTCAAAGGCGCTGAACCGGGCGAGGTCGTGCAAGCGGGGAAGATGATCCTGCAGGTCGCGCGCGACGGCGGCCGCGACGCCGTCTTCAACGTCCCGGCGCAGATGATCCGCAATGCGCCAAAGGATCCGATGGTCACGGTCGCGCTCTCGGACGATCCGCGCATCACGACCAACGGGCGCGTACGCGAGGTCGCGCCGCAGGCCGACCCGACCACCGGCACCTATGAGGTGAAGATCCACCTCGACGATCCGCCGCCGGCGATGCGCCTTGGCGCCACCGTCGTCGGCAGCATGACCATCGACACCGGCGCCGTCATCGTCCTGCCGGGCACGGCCTTGATCCAGACCGACGGCAAGGCCGCCGTATGGGTGGTCGACCCCGCCAAGAAGACCGTGGCGCAGCACCCGGTCACGCTGCTGCGCTACGACCCTGGCAACGCTATCATTTCCAACGGATTGAAGGACGGCGACATCGTCGTGACGGCCGGCGTGCACGCGCTGCGACCCGGCCAGGAAGTGCGGCTCCTGCAGACGACCGCGGACAACCAGAAATGACGGAGCGCTTCAACGTCTCCGATTGGGCGTTGCGCCATCGCTCCTTCGTCTGGTTCCTCGTCATCATCATCCTGGCGGCGGGCGCCTTCTCGTTCCAGCGGCTCGGGCGCAACGAAGACCCCGCCTTCACCATCAAGACCATGGTCGTGCAGGTGATGTGGCCGGGCGCCAGCATCACCGACACGCTGCAGCAGATCACCGACCGCCTCGAGCGCAAGCTCGAGGAGACGCCGGGCCTCGACTATCTCAAGAGCTACACGGTCCCCGGCACCGCGACCGTCTTCGTCAATCTGCGCGGCGACGTGCACGGTCGCGACGTCGCCGACACCTGGTACCAGGTGCGCAAGAAGATCAACGACATCCGCCAGAATTTACCGCAGGGCATCCTTGGCCCGTTCTTCAACGACGAATTCGGCGATACATTCGGCATCATCTACGGCTTCACCGCCGACGGCTTCTCGCAACGCGAATTGCGCGACCATGTCGAGGCAATCCGCACGCGGCTGCTCAGCGTACCCGACGTCTCCAAGATCGAGCTGATCGGAACACAGGATGAGAAGATCTTCGTCGAGTTCTCCATCCGCAAACTGGCGGGGCTGCGCCTCGATCGCCAGGCACTGATCGCGGCACTGCAGGCGCAAAACGCGATTGCGCCGGCCGGCGTCATCCAGTCGTCCGAGGAGAAGGTGCGCGTCGAGATCAGCGGCGCCTTCCTGTCGGAAGAAGATTTGCGGCGCGTCAATTTCGTCGCCAATGGCCAGATCTTCCGCCTCGCCGATGTCGCGACCGTCAAGCGCGGCTATGCCGACCCGCCGCAGCCGATGTTCCGCGTCAACGGCGTGCCGGCGATCGGCATCGGCATTTCGATGCGCGCCGGCGGCGACGTTCTGGCGCTCGGGCGCAACACCGAAGCAGCGATGCACGAGATCACGCGCGATCTGCCGATCGGCATCGAGCCGCATCTCGTCGCCGAGCAGCCCGAAGTGGTGAAGGATTCCATCGACGAATTCATGAAGGCGCTGTGGGAAGCGGTCGCGATCGTGCTTGCGGTGAGCTTCCTCAGCCTCGGCCTGCGCGCCGGTGCGGTCGTCGCCTGCGCCATTCCGCTGGTGCTCGCCGCGACTTTCCTCGGGATGGAACTCGCAGGAATCGATCTGCAGCGCGTCTCGCTCGGCGCCCTTATCATCGCGCTCGGACTCCTGGTCGACGACGCCATGATCACCGTCGAAATGATGGTGACGCAACTCGAAGCCGGCGCCGACAAGGTGCGCGCGGCAACCTTCGCCTACACCTCGACCGCCTTCCCCATGCTCACCGGCACCGCCAAGAGCGCCGCCGGCGAATACACCTTCTCGCTCTTCGCCGTCGTCGCGATGGCACTCATGATCTCCTGGGTCGTCGCGGTCGTGTTCGCGCCCTTGATCGGCGTGACGATCCTGCCGGCGCAGATGCGCCATGCGAGCCACGAACCGGGCCCGGTGATGCGCCACTTCCGCACCTTCCTGGTCGGCGCCATGCGCGCGAAGTGGCTGACGATCGCCGTGACCTTGGCGCTGTTCGTGGGTTCGCTGTTCGCCATGCGGCTCGTACCGCAGCAGTTCTTTCCGGCGTCCGACCGGCCGGAACTTCTCGTCGATCTCAAGCTGTCCGAAGGCGCCTCGATCTACGCCACGATGCAGCGCGCCGACACGCTGGAGACGCTGCTGCGCGACGATCCCGACATCGAGCGCTGGACGACTTATATCGGTCAGGGCGCGGTGCGCTTCTATCTGCCGCTCAACGTCCAGCTTGCGAACGACTTCTTCGCGCAGTCGGTGGTCGTCACCAAGAGCCTCGAGGCGCGTGAGCGCGTCCGCCAGCGCCTGAACGCCGCCCTGCCGGAAAAATTACCGGACGTGGTGACGCGCATTTCCGCCCTCGAACTTGGACCGCCCGTTGGCTGGCCGTTGCAATATCGCGTCAGCGGACCCGATCCGCAGAAGGTGCGCGACATCGCCTACAAGGTCGCCAATGTGGTCGCGAGCGACCCGCGCGCCGAAAAGGTGAACTTCGACTGGATTGAGCCGCAGCGCACGTTGCGTCTGAAAGTCGATCAGGATCAGGCGCGGCTGCTTGGGCTCAGCTCGCAGGACCTCGCGCAAGCGCTCAACACCGTCGTCACCGGCGCGACGGTGACGCAAGTGCGCGACAGCATCTATCTCATCGACGTCGTCGTGCGCGCCGAGGACGAGGAGCGCACATCCCCCAACGTCTTGCGCACCCTTGAGGTGCCGCTGCGCAACGGCAAGACGGTCCCGCTGCTGCAGGTCGCGACGCTGGAGTACGGCCTCGACCTGCCGCTGGTATGGCGGCGCGACCGCATCCCGACCTTGACCGTGCAGAGCGACCTCACCGGCACGACGCTGCCGGAGACGGTGGTGACGGCGCTACGCACGAAGATCGCGGAGCTCAACGCGACGCTGCCGCCCGAATACAAGGTCGTGCCGGGCGGCACGGTGGAGGAAAGCGCCAAGTCTACCGCATCGGTCGCGGCAGCGGTGCCGGTGGCGCTGATGGTGATGCTGATCGTGCTGATGATCCAGTTGCAGAGCTTCAACCGGCTGTTCCTGGTGCTCAGCGTCGCGCCGTTCGGGCTGATCGGCGTCGTCGCCGCGCTGCTCTTATCGGGCAAGCCGCTCGGTTTCGTCGCGATCCTCGGCGTGCTGGCACTCGTCGGCATGATCGTGCGCAACTCCGTCATCCTGGTGGACCAGATCCGCGTTGAGATGGAACACGGACGCCACCCGTGGGATGCTGTGGTCGAGGCCACCTCGCACCGCTTCCGGCCGATCCTGCTCACCGCGGCGGCCGCGATCCTCGGTATGATCCCGATCGCCCCGACCGTATTCTGGGGGCCGATGGCCTACGCCATCATGGGTGGCCTCGCGGTGGCGACCGTGATCACGCTGGTATTCCTGCCGGCGCTCTACGTCACCTGGTTCCGCGTCCACGAGCCACCGCGCGAGCCCGACGCACCGGCCGACGCCCAGGCTCTCGCCGCCTGAGACGTGACGGCGATTGATCCGGCGCCGTCACGTTCGCTAGATAGAGGCGGAATGGGGAACATGACCATGGCCGCCACACCTTACGACACCGACCTCGACAAGAATCCGGCGAACTTTCAGCCGCTGACGCCGCTGACCTTGCTGGAGCGCGCGGCTTCGACCTTCCCCGATCAGACGGCGATCATCCACGGCGATCTACGCCGCAGCTACATCGAGTTTTACCGCCGCGCGCGTCAGCTCGGCTCGGCGCTCACGAAAGCTGGCGTGAAGCGCGGCGACACCGTCTCGGTGATGCTCGCCAATACGCCGGCGATGCTCGAGGCGCATTACGGCGTGCCGATGACCGGCGGCGTCCTCAACACGCTCAACACGCGGCTCGACGCCGCCGTCCTCGCCTTCACGCTCGACCATGCGCAGACGAAGGTGCTGATCGTGGATCGTGAGTTCTCTCCGGTGATGAAGGAGGCATTGGCGCGGGCAAAGACGAAGCCGCTGATCATCGACTACGACGACCCGGAATATACCGGCGCCGGCGAGCGCCTCGGCAAAGTCGAATATGAGGACTTCATTGCCGATGGCGATCCGGACTTCGCCTGGGCGATGCCTCCCGATGAGTGGGACGCGATCTCGCTCAACTACACCTCCGGCACGACCGGCGATCCGAAAGGCGTCGTCTACCATCACCGCGGCGCCTACCTTCTCGCCATCGGCAACGTCGTCACCTGCGGCATGACCAAGCATCCCGTGTATCTGTGGACGCTGCCGATGTTCCACTGCAACGGCTGGTGCTTCACGTGGTCGATCTCGGTCGGCGCCGGTACGCATGTCTGCCTGCGCCAGGTGCGCGCCAAGGCAATGTTCGACGCGATCGCGACGCATAAGGTCACGCATCTATGCGGTGCGCCGATTGTCATGGCGACGCTGCTCAACGCGCCTGACGAGGAGAAGCAGCCGCTACCGCACGAGGTGCAGTTCTTCACCGCCGCCGCGCCGCCGCCGGAAGCCGTGCTTGCCGGCATGAAGGGCGCGGGCTTCAACGTCACGCATCTCTACGGGCTCACCGAGACGTACGGTCCCGCCGTCGTGAATGACTGGCATGCCGCGTGGGACGCGCTCGACAGCGCGGCGCAGGCGGCGAAGAAAGCGCGCCAGGGCGTACGTTATGTCGGCCTCGAAGCGCTCGACGTGATGGATCCTGACACGATGGTTCCGGTGCCGCACGACGGCGAGACCATCGGCGAGGTGATGTTCCGCGGCAATGTCGTGATGAAAGGCTACCTCAAGAACAAGGCGGCGAGCGACAAGGCGTTCGCCGGAGGCTGGTTCCATTCCGGCGACCTCGGCGTGATGCATCCCGACGGCTACATCCAGATCAAAGATCGCTCGAAGGACATCATCATCTCCGGCGGCGAGAACATCTCCTCGATCGAAGTCGAGGACGCGCTGTTCAAACATCCATCGGTGCAGGCGGCGGCAGTTGTTGCGAAAGCTGACGAGAGGTGGGGCGAGACGCCCTGCGCCTTCGTCGAGTTGAAGCCTGGGAAAAAGGCGACAGAGGACGAGCTCGTCGCCTGGTGCCGGGAGAAGCTCGCGCGCTACAAGGTGCCGCGCCACATCGTCTTCTCGGAACTGCCGAAGACGTCGACCGGCAAGATCCAGAAATTCAAGCTGCGCGAGATGGCGAAGGACGTGTGAAGGGCCCTACATCCCTCCCCGGAGGGGAGGGTGGACAGCGCGTAGCGCTGGCCGGGTGGGGACAGACTGCGAAGACTCCCCGCCCGTCTCCTCACTCACTCCGTTCGCTCGGTGCCACCCTCCCCTCCAGGGAGGGATGGCGCGCGATCACGTGCGCCCTCACGTGGCCACACCGAAGCTGGCGCGATTGCTGCCGAGCTGCGCGGCACCACCGCTTTCTCTCCATGTTCCTTCTCCAAGCGCGCCGAATGACGAAAGATACCTCTTGCGATATATCTTTTTAGTACTATCGTAAGATATATCGTTTGGAGGATGCGATATGTTTGGAATGCGTCGATGCGGGCACGACGGGCGCGGGCACGACCATGAGGAGCGTTGGGCTGGCGGCCCACGTCGCCACTGGGGCGGCGGCTGGGGTCGCGAAGGCGGCGGACGCGGCCGCGGCGGCATGGGTGGCGGCGATTTCATGCGCTTCGGGCGCATGATGGCACAGGGCGACCTGCGGCGGGTCGCGCTCTGGCCGATCAAGGAGCAGCCCCGCCACGGCTAC
>JAFKKS010000046.1 GCA_017304555.1 Hyphomicrobiales bacterium | reverse complement strand
CAAACCCGCGGCTCGGCCGCTGGATTTGGCTACCTTGCGCTCTTCGTCGGCCATGTACTGAAGAGAATTTGCCAGATCGGTCTGCACGAATATTTCGCCGACCTTCGGGGCCTGACCGTTTGGAAGGTAGATCGATGCGCTCGATGGCCAGCGTCGATAACGGTCCGCGCTCACCGCAATCATGTCGGAGAGCAGCGAGAACATCGGAAATCCTTCGCGCGCAAACCGGATCGCCGCACTTGCCACTTCGCCGAACGACAAGGTACCAAATCGCTGCAGGGTCGTTATCCAGGCCTGCGGCGCCGCCGGCACGACCGTCCGAAGCAAACCCTCCGGTATCGCGCCGCCATATTCCTTGCGGAACACCTCAGCGTCGGCCAGCCGAGGCCACGTGCCAAGGCCGCTGATCGAATGCACCTGCCGTGACTTGGCGTCATACAAAATGATCGGCGCCACACCGGCGACATTCACGATGTCGCATTGCAGAACGCCCAGCGCGATGCCACCTGCCACCCCCGCGTCGAATGCATTCCCACCCGCTTCGAGAATCTGGAAAGCGGCATGAGCTGCCGCGTAATGACCAGCCACCGCCATGTGTCGCGTCCCGCGCAACGCCGGGCGATGCGATGCCGTTTCTCCAAGAGCGAGTTTGGCGTCTGAAAGAGCTTCGTTCGTCACGGCAGGTCTCCTTTACGCGAGCGGCCAGGCGCTTTGCGCCGGCCAAGACACGGACACGCGCGACCCAACCTCAGGCAGCGGTGACGCGCCGTCGGTCGGCACTCTCGCAGCGAGGAGGAAATCAGCGACATTAAGCTCGTACAGCATCGTGCCGCCAAGGTAGGTGCGCTTCATCACGGTAGCATCGAAATGCCCACCGGCGGGGCTGCCGATTCTAACCCTCTCCGGTCGAACGCCAAGCCACTTCGGCTCAGACATGCCAGCAATCGGCGGACAGCATGGCACCGGTGCATCGGCGATGGCGAGCTTGCCCGTGTGCGACGCACCTTCGCTATGGATCGCTGTAATAGGAAACAGATTGATGCCGCCGAGAAATTCCGCCACGAACCGGTTGTTCGGTCGCTCGAAAAGCGCCTCAGGCGAGCCCATCTGCGAAATCTTGCCCTCGTTCATGATGGCGATCGAATCCGACATCGAAAGCGCTTCGTCCTGATCGTGCGTCACATAGATCGCCGTGACGTTGAGGGAACGCTGGAGATTCTTGATCTCCGCCTGCATTTGTTCGCGCAGCTTGCGGTCGAGCGCGCCGAGCGGCTCGTCCATGAGCAGCACGGGAGGTTCGAATACGAGCGCGCGCGCCAGAGCCACACGCTGTTTCTGCCCGCCGCTGAGAGTGGTGACGCTACGATCCTTGAACGCCTCCAGGCGCACGAGTTCGAGAAGCCTCGACACGCGCTTGTCGATCTCGCTGGGCGCCAACTTCCGAATCTTCAAAGGGAAGGCGATATTTTCCCACACCGTCTTGTGAGGAAACAACGCATAGGATTGGAAGACGACGCCCAGGTTCCGTTTGTTGGGTGTTAAAGCCGCGATGTTCGAATCGTCTACTTCGATCACGCCGGAATCCGGCTGAAGAAATCCGGCAATCATCATCAAGGTTGTCGTCTTGCCGGAGCCGCTCGGTCCCAACAATGTCAGGAATTGGCCCGACGGAATGTCGAACGAGACGCCGTCTGCACCAACAGTACCTGGGAATCGCTTGCAGAGATCGCGAACGGTCACCTTACTCATTGCATCTACTTCATAACCCCCATGAAGCGGCTCAATCCGATGGTTCGTTCGGCGACGAACACAAGCACGACGACGACGAGGAAGTTGATCGTGGCCGCCGCGGCGACAGTGGGGTCGAAGACCCATTGGATGTAGTTGTAGATCTGCATGGGAAGCGTCACCGTGTCCGGATCGGACAGGAAGAGTGACAACGGCAGATTCTCAAATGAGATGATGAAGGAAAAGAGCACAGACGCGACCATGCTGTTCGTCAGCATCGGGATCGTCACCAACCGGATGGCTTGAAGCGGCGTGCACCCGAGGCTGATCGCCGCCTGCTCGGCCAACATATCCGCTCCGGTCAATCCAGCCACCATCGTGCGCATGACGTAAGGCAACGTGATGATGACGTGCCCGATCAACAGTCCCAGGATCGACGGGGTGCCGAGGAAAGCAAAGAACTCGAGCAGCGCCATCGCGATCACGAGGGCTGGAACCATCAAGGGCGTCATGAGGAAATTGAGCGCCGCCGACCGGCCCCAAAATGTGCCCCGCGCGATGGCGAAAGCAGCGATCCCGCCGAGAATGAGCGAGATGATCGATGACGCGACAGCGAGCCCGCAGCTCACCATGAGCGCCGACACCAATTGATCCTCCCCAAGGAAGCGGACAAACCAGCGGAACGAGAACGACGTCGGCGGAAAGGCGACCGAGTCCGTTCCCGAAAACGAGATGGCGATAACAATGATGACCGGGAGGAGCAGAAAGAGATAGATTGCGACATTCGCGACGAGAAAGAGAATCGACGACGGCCGCATATCACGAGGCCTTTGCTTTATTGAGGTCGCTACCTCTTTCAAAACGGTTCACTGCGAGCAGGACGATCAAGGTCAAAACAAGCATCAGGACGGCGACGGCCGCGCCGAATGGCACGTTTCCGACCTCGCTGGTTTGTTGGTAGGCCAGCGTCGACAGCATGAGGTAGCTAGGGCCCCCAATGATCCGGGGCACGACGAAGATCGTAAGTGCGAGGCTGAATACAATTGACGCCCCTGCGATCACGCCCGGCAGCGCCAACGGAAAGATGATCTGGAAAAACGTCTGGAACTTGCTGGCGCCAAGACTAAGAGAGGCACGCTCGAGCAGTGGATCGATGTTGGACAACGTGCCCAACATCGACAGGACAAAAAACGGCAACAGCACCTCGACCATGGTGATGACCACGCTCCAGAAGCCGAACAGTAATGATGCGGGGCTATCGATGATGCCTAGGGCCAGCAGCAGATTATTGACCAGGCCGTGTTCGTCCAGGATGAGCATCCAGCCGTAGCAGCGGATCACACCGCCGATGAGCAGCGGCATGAGGACCAAGATCAAAAGTACCGGCCGCCATAAGCCATAGGCCCGGACGATGCCGGCGGCGATCGGATAGCCGAGAACCACGCAGAGGGCCGTCGTAACGGTGGCGATCAGCACGGTCCTGATGATGATCTGACGGTAGAACGGGTCCTGTGCCAGCGCGAGATAGTTTGCGAGGGAGAACGCCTTGCCGATCTCGCCGGCTTGAAAATCGGCGAAGCTCGTCCCCATCAGCGTGCTCAGCGGCACGACGAAGAACAACACCATCAGCGCCAGCGACGGCAGCAGCAGAATCTTCAAACGAAGCTGGCGTCGATCCGGCAAGGTCCCTCCGACCATCTTCGACGCTTACCCAGCGATCGTTCGGTTCCAGAGTTTTGTCCAATCCGCCAGCCGCGGCAGCACCTCGGCATAGTCGACCGCGAACTGATTGTCCTTTTCCGGACGCTTCAGCAATGCTGCGTACTTCGGCGCGAGCGTCGCCTTCTTGTTGGTGGGATAGCCGAGCACTTTCTCCGACGAGAACCGCGCCTGCAGCGCCGGATCCGCCGCCTCGTTCAGATAAGCTTCACCCCAAGGCTGCGCGCCGCCGCCCTTCACAATACCACTGCCGTAAGCGACGGCGACGTCACCGGTCTCCGGGACCACGTATTCGATCGGCTTCCCGTTGGCCTTCAGGGTCAACGCACGAGCGCTCTGCCACATCGCCACGTCGACCTCGCCCGACGCCAGCAGTTTCGTCCCTTCTTGCGATGTCGAGATGAACCTCGGATTGAGGCGCTCCTTGATCTTACGGATCACATCAAGCCCCGGCTTGATGTTGTCGTATCCACCTCCGAGAGCCTTCGCCAAAGCGATCACGACATGCAGGCCAAAATGGTTGAAATCGTCGATGAAGATGCGGCCCTTGTAATCGTCGCTCAGAAGGTCCTCCCAATTGCGCGGAGGCTTCTTCACCTTCTCCGAGTTGTAGATGATCCCAATCGCGACATATTGGTAAGCAAGCCATTCGGGTGTCTTGAAAGTGTCAGGGATGTCCGCGGCATTGAACACTTTCGTATAATCGATTTTCTCGAGAAGGCCGTCATGCGCGGACTGGAATAGATAGCGGTCTTGTAGCGTGACCAACTGGAAGCGCGGCTGCTTCCGAAACGTCTTCATCTTCGAATAGCGGGCGTTGTTCTCGCCGATATCGTGTTCGACCGATATTCCGGTCTTCGCCGTGAACGGCGTCTCAAAAACGTCCTTCATCCAGTTGCCGTAGTCGCCCCCGTATGTGCTCATGATGAAGCGGCTGGGTTTGTCTTGGCCAAAACTGAGACTCGGCGTCATGAGGGCACTCGCCCCGATGCCAGTGACAAACATTCTCCTCGAAAGCCGGCCCGCGTCTTTAGGCATCGAATCCCCCTCATTGGCAAAAAGCACGTTGGAGACCGCTGCGTGACATACACGCACATGGACTTCGGGCTTTGCTCGCGGCACCCGTTGCTGGCGTCATCGCCAAGAGCGCGTCGAAACAAAGCCAAATGCAGCGGCCAAATTTGAAAACAAGGCCGCTCCGGTTCGCGTCTTCCCTCCCTTGCACCGTGTTGTTCTAAACGGCCATCGGTGCAACTTGCGCCGAAAAATAGATCGGCTTCGCCGCATGGATAGCAGACTGAGGCAACGCCAACCTCTCGTCAATACAGAACCGTATGAAAATGGTTCGGCAGGATTCCACGACAAGCATATCGCTCACCGAACTCTCCCCGCGTCGATCGCTGTCGCTGATCCTTGGCGCGTCGCCGAACCGTTTTCTTGAGAAAATCTCATCATCAACTCTACTACTTGCAGCCTCTCCAGGAAATTTTGTGATGGTCGCCCACACGCTAGCTGCAACACATAAACGCATTTCAACCGACACGCGCGCCTCGGGTTCGCTTCTCTTTTCCGCAGCACGGCTGGCAACCGAAATTCGGCCGTTCGAGCGCGTTTGGGCCCACATAGGAGGAATTTTGCACTCCGGTCTTACCGAGCCGGCGCAGCCAAATATCGGGACGTCATTGCCAAGAATAATGCAGTCGTGCATTTAATGGCGGACGGAGGAAGGCGAGCGTGACCAAGGCCTATTCCGCATTTTCGTTGCTATGCGAAGGCCTCAACCAACAGCAAGGTTGGGAGCCCGCCTGGAGAGATGCAGCGCCGAAGCGCGCGTATGATGCCGTTATCATCGGTGGCGGCGGTCACGGCTTGGCAACGGCCTACTATCTGGCCAAGAACCACAAACTCACCGACGTTGCGGTTATCGAGCGCGGCTGGATCGGCGGCGGCAACACCGGCCGCAACACGACAGTCATCCGGTCCAACTATTTCTATCCGGAATCGGCTGCCTTCTATGACTTCGCATTGTCACTCTACGAAGGTCTCTCGAAGGACCTGAACTACAACATCATGTTCTCGCAGCGCGGCATGTGGACTCTCGCCCACGACCGCCATGGCATGGACACGCTGCGGCGGTCCGCAAACGCCATGCTTCTCAACGGCATCGACGCCGAACTCTACGATGAAGCGGGCGTTCGTGCGCGTATTCCGGGGCTCAATGCACGCCCGCGATTTCCGATCGTTGGTGGTCTTGTTCAGCAGCGCGGAGGAACGGCGCGTCACGACGCCGTCGCCTGGGGCTATGCGCGAGCGGCCTCCGCGCTTGGCGTCGACATCATACAAGATTGCGAGGTGCTGGGATTCCAGATCGAAGGTGGACGCATGCGCGGCGTCGAGACCAGTCGCGGAACAATCCGCACAGATCGGGTCGGCATGGCCGTCGCGGGGCATTCCAGCGTGGTCGCTCAAAAGGCCGGCGTGCGCCTGCCGGTCAGTTCCTATGCTTTGCAAGCCTTTGTGTCGGAGCCTGTGAAGCCGTGCCTCGACACCGTGGTTCTTTCTCCGGCCATTGGCACCTATGTCAGCCAATCGGATAAGGGAGAGCTCGTAATGGGAGCGGGTCTCGACCTCTATCTCTCTTATGCTCAGCGCGGGAGCCTGCCGTGGATGGAGCGTGCGGCCGCTGGCCTGATTGACCTCTTCCCTCAATTTTCGCGACTGCGCTTCCTTCGCCAATGGGCGGGCATCGTCGATGTCGTCCATGATTCAACGCCGATCATCGACGCGACGCCGGTCCCTGGCCTTTGGATCAATTGCGGGTGGGGAACCGGCGGATTCAAAGCCATTCCCGCAGGCGGCTGGTGCCTCGCGCATCTGGTCGCCACGGGAGAATCGCACCCTCTCGCCCGTGCATTTGGATTGAATCGATTTCGAACCGGCGCACTCATCGATGAAGCCGCCGCATCCGGCATTGCGCACTGAAGGGTCGACGATGCTCCTGATCCTTTGCCCTTATTGCGGTCCGCGCGCGGAGATCGAATTCCGCTGTGGTGGCGAAAGCCACATAGAACGTCCGGGCCCCTACAGCGAAGTCGATGACGGCGCGTGGGCGGATTATCTCTTCACGCGGAAAAATCCGAAAGGCGAGCACCGCGAACGTTGGCTGCACGCGGCCGGCTGCAGGCAATGGTTCAACGTCGCGCGCGACACCGTTTCCCACACCATTCTCGCGGTCTATCCCATGGGCAAGACGCGGCCGCCGACGGAGGCGGGAACATGAGCGGTTGGCGGCTCAAATCCGGTGGAACGATAGACCGCGATCGTCGGGTGCGCTTCCAATGGGATGGCCGCTCATATGAGGGATTCGCGGGCGACACGCTCGCATCGGCGTTGCTGGCAAATGGGATTTCACTCGTCGGACGCAGCTTCAAGTATCATCGCCCACGCGGCCTGTTTGCGGCTGGGCTGGAAGAACCCAACGGCATCGTCCAACTCGAAGCAGACGAAGCGACAATCCCCAATCTCAAAGCTACGCAGATCGAGCTCTACGACGGACTGATTGCAACACCGGTCAACGTCAAGCCGAGCCTCGAATTCGATTTGATGGCGGCGAATTCCCTCGTTAAGCGATTTATTCCTGCGGCCTTCTACTACAAGACGTTCATGTGGCCTGGCTGGCATTGGTTCGAGCCATCCATTCGCCGTGCCGCGGGTCTGGGGACAGCACCTGCCGAACCCGATCCGGACGCTTATGAACATCGCTTCGCCCATACTGACATTTTAGTTGTCGGCGCCGGCGCGGCTGGAATCGCCGCTGCGCTTGCTGCCGCGGAATCCGGCACATCGGTCATGCTGGTCGAGGTGGAGCCGGAGCTTGGCGGCGGACTTCGCGATGAAAAGCAGCCTGTGGAGGGGCAGTCAGCAACCGCCTGGCTGAAGAAAGCAACCAAGGCACTTGCTTCCAAGTCCAACGTAACGATCTTGCGCCGCACGATGGCCTTCGGCTTCTACGATCACGGCCTGATCGGGTTGCATGAACGCATCGCAGATCACCTGCCGCCCGACCAGCGCCACGGCCCAAGGCAGCGCCTGTGGAAGGTTCGATGCGGACAGGTCATCCTTGCAACCGGCGCGTTCGAGCGGCCGTTTCCGTTCGCGCGCAACGATTTGCCCGGCGTGATGCTCGCTTCGTCGGCGCTGAGCTACCTTAGCCGCTACGCCGTTGCCCCCGGACGCAATATCGTCATCGCGACGAACAACGATAGCGCTTACACTGTAGGCTTGGCGCTCCACGACGCCGGGATACAAATCAGCGCCATCATCGATAGCCGAACAACGGTTGGCGCGTGCGCCCGCGATGCGGAAGAAAAGGCAATCCGCCTGATCCTAGGAGCGGCCCCCGTACGGGCAAAGGGCCGGCTGCGCATCGAAAGCGTTTCGTTTGCCCCCGTTTCCTCGACGACGGAAACAGGCTCGGTTGGATGCGACACGCTGTTGGTTTCCGGCGGATGGAACCCGACAGTTCATCTTCATTCTCAGTCCGGGGCGTGCGCCGCAAGCGCTCAGCGCCCTTCCCGGCCCGACGCGTCAGTATACGGACGGCCATCCGGATGCCGCCGCAGTTTGGGTCGATTTGCAGAATGACGTCACCGTAGCAGACCTGCATCTTGCCGCGCGTGAGAATTTCCGCTCAGTCGAACATGTGAAGCGCTACACAACCTTGGGCATGGCGTCCGACCAGGGAAAGACGTCGAACGTCGCCGGCATTCAGGTGCTCGCCAACCTGTTTGGAAAAGCGCCAGGGGAAGTTGGCACGACAAGATTTAGGCCTCCGTTCGACCCGGTCTCGATCGGCGCATTCGCGGGCCGCGCCGTTGGCGATGACTTGGACCCTATTGCGCACACCGCCGCCCATGCGGAGCAGTTGGCGGCCGGCGCGCGCATGGAGCACTACGGCCACTGGAAGCGAGCAGCGTGCTTTCCGCGCAAGGGCGAGGACGAACATGCATCCGTACGGCGTGAAGCACTCGCCGTACGCAACTCTGTTGGCTTGTTCGACGCGTCCCCTCTCGGAAAGATAGAAGTCAAAGGCCCCGACGCCGCCGAGTTTCTTCAGCGGATGTATGCCAACAGCGTGCGCAACCTGCCCGTTGGTCGTTGCCGATATGGACTCATGCTGAACGAGAACGGCGTCGTCTACGACGATGGCGTTCTGACCCGCCTCGCGGACGATCACTTTCTGGTTGGCACGACCAGCGGCCACGCAGTGGCGATAACTGAAAATTTCGAGGAATGGCTTCAGTGCGAATGGCCACATCTTCAGGTGCTTGTGGCAAACGTCACCACAGCCTGGGCCGTCATCAACGTCGCCGGCCCGAAGGCTCGGGAGGTCTTGATTAGGATCGGCACCGACATCGATCTCTGCGGGTCAGCTTCTCCGGCGAACTATCCTACGAGATCGCCGTGCCATGGGGGTTTGGCGGCGCGCTTTGGGCGGCGGCGATGCGCGCGGGCCAAGCTCATGACATCGCGCCATTCGGGATCGAGGCGTTGATGGTCATGCGCATCGAGAAAGGCTTCCTGCATATCGGAGCGGACACGGACGGCACGACGCTGCCACAGGATATTGGCTTCGACACGCTGATCAAAAAGAAGTCCGACGATTTTGTTGGGCGCCGTTCAACGATGCGGCCCGACGGTCTACGCGAGGATCGCCGACAACTCGTTGGCCTCGAAGTCACGGACAATGGGCCGGCCCTTGCGACGGGCGCTCATGTGCTGCCCACCGATGCAATCGAGCCACGCGGGACGATCGGCTGGGTGACGTCAAGCGCAACGTCTCCCGTATTGAACCGCCCCATAGCTATGGCGCTGGTCAACGCGGGACAGTCGCGAATGGGAGAAAATATCCGCATCTGGGATCTGGGTGCTTGGCGGTCTGCGCGGATTTGCGATCGACGTTTCTATGATCCCGCGGGAGAGCGTTTCGATGGCTGATCTTGTGGAGCCGGTCAACCTCCGCCGCCGAACACCGCCGGGCGGCGATATTGATGGTCCAGGCTTTCGATTGATCTTCCACCCCTTCGAAGGGATCGCGAAGATCCAATTATTGGCATCACCCGCGGGTAATGACCCCGCGCACAGGCTCGGCGTTCAACTTCCTGAGCCCTGCCAAGGAATTGAAGCGGGTCCGCTGCTTTTTGCCTGGATAGCGCCCCATGAATGGCTCGTAATAGGCCCCGAGGGCGATGTCGGCCATTTCTCGCGCGAAGCTCGAGACTCGACCGCAGGACATGGTCTCATCACCGATATAACGCACGCTTGTGCCGTCTTCGAGCTTTCAGGGCCTGCGGCCCGCGAGGCCTTGAACACGCATTGCCCTCTCGATTTATCCGATCGGGCATTCCCTGTTGGTCGTGCAACTCGGTCTCTCTTGGCCGACATAAATCTTTTCGTCAGTCGTAGACAAGACGGTGCGCGCGGGCCCGCGTTCACGCTAATTGTAGATCAAACGATGGCGGCATACGCGACACGAATGTTCGCGGGCAGTCCAGCAACGGTCAGCTACACGGCATTACTCCCGTGACGATCTCATTTATAAGCAGCGCCGTGTACGGAAAAACGTGAGCTTGTTGCTTCGCGGCACAGCCGAACGCTCAAATTTCAAGAGGATGGCGGTGGTCGGACGAACACCAAAAATCATCGCGGAAACTTGGATCGATACCGCACGGCGCAGCCTCATCGAAGAGGGTATCGCTGCCGTCAAAGTCGATCGTCTGGCAAAGCGACTAGGTGTGACGAGAGGCGGCTTCTATCATAACTTCAAAGACCGCGGCGATTTGCTCACACAACTCCTCCACCATTGGGAAACGACGTGCCATTTCCTTCCTGAGGTCCGACGCCAGCCGAGGCCGTCGATTGGCTTGATCGTGCATTCGACCGCCTGATCGAGTCCGACGGATACGACCAGCACTATGATCTGGCGGTCCGGGAATGGGCACGCTCCGACAAGCGCGCGGCCTGGGCCGTTGAGCGGGCAGACCGCGAACGCTTAAGCGTGCTTCAGCGCTTCTTCAAAATCGTCGGATACAAAGACAAGGAAGCGGATATTCGCGCCCGTGTGCTCTATTATCACCAGATCGGCTATTACGCGATTGGCGTCCGGCAGAGCATTTCTGAGCGCCGTCGCAACAAGGATACGTATCTGGAAATCCTCTGCGGCGCGGAAGTGCGCGCATCTGCACGGAAGCGAGCGCCCCGCAAGCGGCCAACACGCATTCGCGGCTGAATAACTTTTTTCGCGTCGCGTCCTTATTTGGCGAACCGGCAGAACACGCGGTTGAAACGAAGCCGGTCCTCGAAAAGTCCCATGCCCGCGCTGAGCGAGCGGTTGAGAAGAAAGTAGATGAGGAGCAAAGTCGCGTAGACCTCGATCGGAGCCGTCAGCAGACGGTTGTTGATCTGACGGCCGATTTCCGTGAGCTCGGTGAGGCCGATCAGGAATGCCAGCGAGGTGTTTTTGAGCAATGTGATGTAGCGTCCGGTCAAAGCCGGAATGACGTTATAGGCGGCAATCGGCAGGACGACATAGAGAACTTGCTGCGTTGGCGACATACCGACCGCGCGCGCCGCCTCGATTTGCCCGACAGGCACCGAGAGCAGCCCGCTGCGCAGCACTTCCGCGATATAGGCCGCGTTGAACAGAACGAGCGCGACCAGAACGCTGCCGAACTTGGATGGCGTATAGCCGAAATAGGGTGGCGCGAAGTAGGCCCAGAAAATCAGAATTAGCAACGGGATGTTACGCAGAAACTCCACATAGCCGGTGGCAAGCCATCGCACCGGACGGCTTCCGGCGAACCGCGCATAGCCGATGGCAAAGCCGATGATCGTGCTTGCGACGATGCCGAGGGCCGCCAGCGTCAAGGTCAGCGCGACACCACCGAGCGCGGGCGGGAAATCGCCGATGAGAAGCCGGCGGATGTTATTCGCGGTGAACACCAGTTCCCAGTTCATGCGGCAATCCGCCGGTTCCGTTGCAGAAACCGCTGCAGCAAACTTCCGCAGCCTGCGATGGCCAGGCAGGTGACGAGATAGAATGCGGTGACAACCAGCAACGCTTCGACGCCACGAAAGGTATAAACATCGATGTAACGTGCCTGGTAGGTGATCTCGGTGACGCCGATTGCGAGCGCCAACGACGTGTTCTTCACCAGGCTCACAGCCTCGCTGGTCAGCATCGGCATGATGACGCGCAAAAGCTGCGGCATGAGAATGCTACCGACCGTCTGCGGGATCGTGAACCCGATCGCTTGCGCCGCCTCATACTGCCCGCGCGGAATGGCGTTTAGACCACCACGCACGATCTCGGCGACAAATCCGCTATGGTAGACACCAAGCGCGAATGACGCTGCGACGAACTGGAATCCGTAGTCGCGCAGAATGACGATCGCCCATCCCGGGAGGACGACCGTCGCCGAGAAATACCAAAAGAGAATTTGCACGAGCGGCGGCGCGTTGCGCGAAAACTCGACGTAAAGCCAGCAGATGGGCTCGAGCGGCCGGATTTGCAGCCAGCGCACTACGCCGAAAAGGAACCCAAGCACGAGCGCGAGCACGAGCGAAGTCGCCGCGAGTTGCAGCGTAACCTTCGCGCCCTCGATCAGGCGTTCGCCGCCATCACCTAGGAGAATACTCCAGTCGAGCTTGATCATTCCGGTTTCCGGTGACGCTGCTCAGTCCCAGAGAACCATCGAGAAGTTGATTTCCGACTTCTCGAGATTGAGCTTCGTTCCCGGTCCGATCCAGCGGGCGTAGATTTTGTCCCAGGTGCCGTCGCGCCAAATGTCCTGCAGCGTGAAATTGATGGCGTCACGCCACTTCGAATCATTCTCCCGCATGCCGATCCCGTAATCACCACCCCCAAGAGACTCGCCGACGATCACATAGTCGGAAGGGTTCGGGGCGTTGGCACGCAGCCCCGCGAGGATGATCACGTCAGCGACGACGGCATCGACGAGGCTACGCTGCATGGCAAGGAAGGCTTCCGGGTAACCCTCGAAGGTCTGCGTTGTTGCCGCCGGCTGCGCCCTCTTCAAGTTCTCCACGACACCGGCGCCGACCGTTGTGCCGGCGCGTTTTCCTGCCATATCCGCAAGCGTCTTGATGCTGCTGGTCTTCTTGACCATCAGTTTCTGCCCGGTCCAGAAGTACCCGATCGAGAAGTCGATCACCTCGTCGCGCTTGCGATAATGCGTGAGCGTCGCGACGATCATGTCGATCCGGCCTTGCTGCAGCAGCGGTACGCGCGTCGCCGCCGTCACCGGCACCAGTTCGATTTTTACGCCGAGCCGATTGGCGATCTCATTGGCGATGTCGACATCGAAACCGACCGTCTTTCCGGCGTCGTCGACGATGCCGAAGCCTGGCACCTCGGTGCGGACGCCGACGCGAACCGTTCCGCGCTTCTTGACCTCCTCCAAGATCGACCCAGCTTGCGCATGCGCGACCTGCGCCCCCACCGTCATCGCACCCACAGTCGCCGACGCAGAAAGCGCCTTCAGCAATTTGCGTCTATCCATATCGTTCCCCTCTCTTCTCATGCGTGACTAAGCACCGTGCCGACAAACTTCCGTGCATGCGGATTTTGCGGCGACTGGAAAAATGATTGCGGCGGCGCAACCTCGACGATCTCACCGGCGTGCATGAAGGCAACGCGGTCGGCGGCCTCGCGCGCGAAGTTCATCTCGTGACTGACGA
>JAFKKS010000542.1 GCA_017304555.1 Hyphomicrobiales bacterium | reverse complement strand
GTTGAAAAGAGTTTCAATGCTCAGCTCGCAGACACTAAGACACTGCCTATCGAGACGATCACCATGCTGACAGATCGCCTCTTTCCCGGCGATGGTTGCGCACGTGTCGGCGAGGTCATCAGAACACTCGTCAGGCGCGGTTATTCGGGCTGGTGGACGGTCGAACTTTTTAACCCCGATTTTCAAACGATGATGCCCAATCAAGTCGCCAGGCAAGCTTATCAGAGTGCCGCGGGCCTGCTCGCGGCGATCGAAAGCAACAATGCACAACCTTTCGATTCATAATAGAAAGTAGAGTAATGAGAAGATTTACGAATAAGGTTGCGGTTGTAACGGGCGCAGGCCGCGGCATCGGCGCCGTGATCGCCAAAGATTTGATTGAGGAAGGGGCAACAGTTTACGTCCCTGACCTCGATGCTCAGCGCTCCGAAAAGATGGCAACAAATCTCGGGCAGTCCGCAAAGGCAGGGAAGCTCGATGTAACCAAGCACACGGACGTGCAGGCGTTCTTCAGCCGCCTAGAGGAAGAAGTCGGAGGTGTCGATTATCTTGTTAATTGCGCTGGAGGATACGTTCCACTAATCCCGAGCCTATCCATCACCGAGCACGAATATGACTTAGTGATGGACTCGAATCTGAAGGGTACGTTCCTCTGCTGCCAAAGCGCGGTTCCGCAAATGATCGAGCGCAATGGCGGCGCTATCGTCAATTTCAGCTCGCTGGGCTGGCGCAGTTCTTCGACGTCATCACCGGTGCGACCGAAGGCGAACGCGTCGCGGGACTGCTCTCATCTGAAGATCGCACACGTCAGCTTGGCGGTATTCCGCTTGGTCGCTTTGCGACTGCCGATGATCTCTCACCCGTTGTTCTTTTTCTTCTCTCCGACGATGCCCGCTACATCACCGGCGCGACGATCGACATCAACGGCGGCACGCTCACCATCTGAGCTTTCTGCAAAGACGCAATCGCAACAGACCAAAATGAGGACATCATGAATCGCCAAGAGGCCTTAAAGAAGCTTCAACAAACGCTTGCAAGCGGCCAGGCTATCATCGGTGCTGGCGCCGGCGTTGGGTTGTCTGCGAAATGCGCGGAAGCCGGCGGCGTCGACCTCATTATTATCTACAATTCCGGCCGCTATCGCATGGCCGGCCGTGGTTCGATGGCGGGTCTGATGCCCTATGGTGATGCCAACGCCATCGTTGTGGAAATGGCCGGCGAGGTTTTGCCGATCGTCAAGAATACGCCGGTCCTTGCGGGCGTGTGTGGCACCGACCCGTTTCGCATCATGCCCTATTTCCTCAGGCAGTTAAAAGAAATGGGCTTTTCCGGCGTACAAAATTTCCCAAGCGTCGGACTTTTCGATGGGAATGCGCGGACTAATCTCGAGGAAACCGGCATGAGCTATGCCCTCGAGGTGGATATGATCCGCCACGCGCACCAACTTGATTTGCTCACCTGCCCCTACGTTTTCAACGAAGACGACGCCGTGGCGATGACAAAGGCCGGCGCCGATGTTCTCGTGCCGCATATGGGCCTAACCACGAAAGGGGCTATCGGCGCGAAGACCGCGCTGGATCTGCCCGAGGCGGCACGGCGCGTTCAGGCGATGCACGACGCGGCGAAGAGAGTACGCTCCGATGTCATCATCCTGTGTCACGGCGGCCCCATCGCCGAGCCGGAAGACGCCGAATTTATTCTCAAAAACACACGTGGCGTTGCTGGGTTCTTTGGCGCCTCCAGCATGGAGCGGCTGCCGACCGAGATCGCCATTACCGATCAGGTCCGCCGCTTCAAGAAGCTGCAGGCCAACCACGGCTAATAAACATTCTTCACACAGGAGAGCAGGAAATGCGTTTCAAGAACAAGACAGTCATTGTCACCGGCGCAGCCCGTGGCCTTGCGGAGGAGATTGCCCGCCTGCTGGCTAAGGAAGGAGCATCGTTGGTGCTGGGCGACCTCAATATTGCTCGCCTTCAAGGTGTGGCTGACTCGATCAATACGGGCAATCCGGGCGGATGCACAACAGCCGTAGAGGTCGACGTCACTTCCAAAAA
>JAFKKS010000045.1 GCA_017304555.1 Hyphomicrobiales bacterium | reverse complement strand
ACCCACATGCGCAGGATATCGGCGCCAGACTGCTTGATGACGTCCTGCGGCACGACCGTATTGCCAAGTGACTTCGACATCTTGCGGCCGTCCTCGGCGAGGACAAAGCCGTGTGTGAGCACGACATCGAACGGCGCGCGGCCGCGCGTGCCGCAACTTTCCAGCAGCGAGGAGTGGAACCAGCCGCGATGCTGGTCCGAACCTTCGAGATACATCACCGTGTCTTTGCCGCCGTCGCGCTTGCGCTTGATGCCGGCAAGGCTCGGGAAGTGGCGCGGGTCTTCCAGCGTGAAGGCGTGCGTCGAGCCGGACTCGAACCAGACGTCGAGAATGTCGTCGACCTTCTTCCAGTCCTCGTTGGCGCGCTTGCCGAGGAAACGTTCGCGCGCGCCCTCCTTGTACCAGGCGTCGGCGCCTTCCTTCTCGAAGATCTCACCGATACGCGCATCGACTTCCGGATCGCGCAGGATTTCCGCCGATCCGTCCGCCTGCTCGCGCACGAACACGGCGATCGGCACACCCCAGGCGCGTTGCCGCGAGATCACCCAGTCGGGGCGATTCTCGATCATGCCATTGATACGGTTCTCGCCCTGCGGCGGCACCCACTGCGTTTCCTTGATCGCGGTCAGCGCGCGATGGCGCAGCGTGTCATCCGTCTTCACGCTGCCGTCGGCGCCGATCAGCGCCTTGTCCATGGCGATGAACCACTGCGGCGTATTTCGGAAGATCACCGGCTTCTTCGAACGCCAGGAATGCGGATACTGATGCTTCAAGCGGCCGCGCGCGATCAGCATGCCGGCATCGACCAGCGCCTTGATCACCGCGTCGTTGGCGTCGCCTTTCGCGCCCTTGTCGTTGAGCACGCGCTTGCCTTCGAAGCCCGGCGCCTGTGCGGTGAGCGCGCCGTTCTCGTCAACGGTGTAGGGGATGCGCGTGTCGATGCCGCGCGCCTCGAGAGCGCGCGCGTTCGCCATCCAGATATCGAAGTCCTCGCGGCCGTGGCCAGGCGCGGTATGGACGAAACCGGTGCCGGCGTCGTCCGAGACGTGATCGCCTTCCAGCATCGGCACGGCGAAGTCGTAGCCGCCCATGCTCTTGAGCGGATGCGCGCAAACGATCTCGGCCAGTTGCGCGGCGGTGACGGGCTGACGCTTCTCAAAGCTCGTGACACGCGCCTGCTTCATCACATCGTCAGCAAGCGTGTCGGCGAGAATGAATTTGTCTCCGGTCTTCGCCCAGTTGTCGGCCGGCGCATCCGTCACTTCGTAAAGAGAATAAGCGACTTTCTCCGAGAAGCTGATCGCGCGGTTACCCGGCATCGTCCAAGGCGTCGTCGTCCAGATGACGACCGACGCGCCTTGAAGTCCCGGCTCGCTCGTCTGCACAACCGGGAACTTCACCCACACCGTGTCCGAGGTGTAATCCTCGTACTCGACCTCGGCTTCGGCGAGCGCGGTCTTCTCGACCACGGACCACATCACCGGCTTCGAGCCACGATAGAGGCCGCCGTTGGCAGCGAACTTGATCACCTCGCGCGCGATCTGCGCCTCCGAGGCGAAGTCCATCGTGGCGTAGCGGCCCTTCCAGTCGCCTTCGACGCCGAGGCGCTTGAACTCCTCGCGCTGCACATCGAGCCAGTGATTGGCGAAGGCGCGGCATTCGCCGCGAAACTCGTTGATCGGGATCGCGTCCTTGTTCTTGCCCTTGGCGCGATACTCCTCCTCGACCTTCCATTCGATCGGCAGGCCGTGACAGTCCCAGCCCGGCACGTAATTGCTGTCGAAGCCGAGCATCTGCTGGCTGCGCGTCACCACGTCCTTGAGCACCTTGTTGAGCGCGGTGCCGATATGGATGTTGCCGTTGGCATAGGGCGGGCCGTCGTGCAGCACGAAGCGCGCGCGGCCTTTCGCGACCTCGCGCAGGCGGTGGTAGAGGCCGAGCTTCGCCCAGCGCGCCAGCAGTTCCGGCTCCTTTTGCGGGAGGCCGGCGCGCATCGGAAATTCGGTCTGGGGCAGGAACAGCGTAACGCTGTAGTCGCGGGCTTTATCGGTCATGGCTCGATCGTCGTCGGCTGGATGCGGGGTGCAGGTTCGAAATCTCTCCCGGTCCTCCGCCGCGCGGACGCGCTCAGGCGGAAGCCGGGCCGCTAATGCGGCGAATGGCTTTGCCTATCGCCAAAATTTTGGTGCGCCGCAACGACATAGCGGCTCTCATAGCAGGGACTTTTCGCGCCCGAAAGGGGCCCGGACCGCTAAATCGGCGGAAAGGCTTGCGGCGAGCGGGCGAGCGCCGCCCGCGCCAACGCGGAGTCCTCGTTCATGCGCGCAACGAGGGCATCCAGGCCGTCGAACTTCAGCTCAGGCCGGATCCAGCCAAGGAAGGCCACATCAAGCGTCCGGCCATAGAGGTCCCCGGCGAAATCGAACAGGAAGACCTCCAGCAGCGGCGCGCCATTGTCGAAGGTCGGGCGGCGGCCAAAACTGGCGACGCCGTCATAGCGTTTGCCGTCGATGCCGACCCGGACGGCGTAAATGCCATGCTTCAGCCCGCAGGCCGGGTCGAGCCGGATATTGGCGGTCGGAAAGCCGAGGTCGCGGCCGCGCTTCTCGCCATGGATGACCGGCCCGGAGACGAACCAGGGGTAGCCCAGCAATTCAGCGGCCTCGACCACGCGGCCCTCCCCGAGGGCGGCGCGAATGGCCGTGGACGAGACGGGGCGGCCTTCATCCTCCTTCGGCGCAACGATGTCGACGGCAATGCCGTGGCGCGCACCCTGCTCGGCCAGGAAAGCCGGCGAACCCTGGCGGCCGCGGCCGAAATGAAAATCAAAGCCCACGGCGACACCGCGCACGCCGAGGCGTTCGACGAGAATGCGGCCGATAAACTCTTCCGCCGAATGGGCGGCCAGCGTGGCGTCGAAATCAAGCACGATCGCCCCGTCGAGACCGGTCGCCGCGAGCAGCCGCAGCTTGGCGTCCGCATCGGTGAGACGGAACAACGGGACGTCCGCACGGAAATAGCTGCGCGGATGCGGCTCGAAGGTGAGCGCCAGGGCGGGCGCGGACATCGCCCGGGCACGATCGAGCGCCGTTGCGATGACCGCGCGATGTCCGCGGTGCACACCGTCGAAGTTGCCGATAGCGACGACAGCCCC
The DNA here is from genome assembly GCA_017304555.1 of Hyphomicrobiales bacterium. Lineage (GTDB taxonomy): Bacteria > Pseudomonadota > Alphaproteobacteria > Rhizobiales > Xanthobacteraceae > JAFKKS01. Next base: position 4,972 of record JAFKKS010000045.1, on the reverse strand, counting down.
GCGCAAGGACGGGGGCAGAGGATCACCCTGGCGGACGATCCGAAACGGAGACGTTGCCTGTGGGGATTGGGTCATCGATACGCGCTCACGGCGGCGGACGGTGAAAGCGTAGCGGCCGCAAAGTCAAGACGGCGCGCGCCCGAATCCTTCGAAATTTCAGAGATTAACCGGATATTCAGCGGCTTTCTTTAGCATCGAGGCGAGCCTGGAACCGTGCCCACGCATGGCTGCCCGCTACCGGAATGGGCACCCGACGGATCGCCACAGGAGTGAGATGATGGCCATCGATCACGCGATGCCTGTTCTCGTTGTCGACGACTACAGCACGATGATCCGCATCATCCGCAATCTTCTGCGGCAACTCGGCTTCGAGAACGTTGACGACGCCTCGGACGGCAGCGCGGCGTTGACGAAGATGCGTAACCGGCGATACGGCCTCGTCATCTCCGACTGGAATATGGAGCCGATGACCGGCTACGAATTGCTGAAGCAAGTGCGCGCCGCACCGGAGTTTTCCAGGACGCCGTTCATCATGGTCACGGCGGAAGCGAAGACCGAGAACGTCATCGCCGCCAAGAAGGCGGGCGTGAACAACTACATCGTCAAGCCGTTCAACGCGCAAACCCTGAAGACGAAGATCGAAACTGTCTTCGCCGCCTGACGCGCTTTCCGCTGACGTATTTCACGTTGTGGGTGCAGATATGCCGGCTCCTGGCTCCAGGCCTCTTGCCGATCCTGACGGCTCCATGAAGCGCCCTGCGGCGAAGCAATCTGCGGCGCCCTCTTTGACCGATGTCGTGCGGCTTGCCGAAATCAGCGCCGCCGCGTCGCAGGCTTTCTCCCAGCTCCTCGATTCCACGATCGTGCGCGAGATGCGCGACATCGCTGCCCATATCGCCGCAACCAAGCGCGAGATCGGCAGGCTGCAGGCGAACGATATCAAGAACGTGCACATCCCCGCCGCCGGGAACGAACTCAAGGCCGTCACCCAATCGACCGAGGCGGCGACGAATACGATCCTTGCCTGCGCCGAGGCGGTGATGGCGACAGATGCATCCAACCCTGCGCGCTACAAAGCGCTGGTCGACGAAAAGATGCTGCAGATCATCGAGGCCTGCGCCTTCCAGGATATGACGGGGCAGCGCGTCAGCAAGGTGGTGGAGACGCTGCAGCATATCGAGGCGCGCGTCGCATCCTTTGCCGCGGCCGTGCGCGCGCAAGACGCACCTGGGCCTGCAAGCGAAGCAGAACGCGAGCGCGCCGAGCGTCGCCGCCGCCTCCATATCCACGGGCCTCAAGACGGTGGCGCGGCAAAGGATGGGCGGCAAACCGAAATCGATAAGATGTTCGACTGACGGCGTTCAACGCCGGGCGGTCACCAAACCAGGGCGCGCGTCACCGCCATCGCGCGCGTGCCTGCCGTCGCGAAAATGCGTTCGAGATTCGCGAGATCGGGTTCGTCGCGGTCGCCGAGTTCCTCGGCGTGGATGCCCGCCGTGACGAACAGACAGTCGAGCCCCTGCGCATCCGCACCTTTCACGTCGGTACGAACGGAATCGCCGATCGCCAGCACGCGCGGGAGCGGCGTATCCTTGCCTCTCAGCTTTCGCGCCTCTGCCAGCGCCTGCTCGTAGATCGGCGCGTAGGGCTTGCCGGCGTAGAGCACGTCGCCGCCCATCGTGTGATAAAGGTCCGCGATCGCGCCGCCGCAATAGATGAGACGCGTGCCGCGCTCGACGACGAGGTCGGGGTTGCCGCAGACCATGAACATGTTGCGTGTCCGCAACTGGCCGAGAAGATCGCGGTAATCGTCCGGCGTCTCGACGTCATCGTTGAAGGGGCCGGTGCACACGACATAGTCCGCGCTCTCGGCGGGCGCGAAGGCCACGTCGAGGCCCTTGAAGATGCCGAGGTCGCGCTCGGGGCCGATATGGAAGATCGTCTGACCCGGCCGGTCGGCGACGACGGCGCGGGTCACGTCGCCCGACGTGACGATGCCGTCGAAGGCCGTGCGCGGCACCTTGAGGTGGTCGAGGAAGTGAATGACCTCCGCGCTCGGCCGCGGCGCGTTCGAGATCAGCACCACCGTGCCTCCCTGCGCACGAAACTGGGTCAGGGCCTCGCATGCGAGCGGCCAGGCAGCGACGCCGTTATGCACAATGCCCCAGATATCGGAGAGCACCACGTCATAGCGCGGCGCGAGCGAGGCGAAATGCCCGGTGAGGGTCAGCGGAGAGGACTGAGATGTCATGAAGGAGCCGTGTGCGCGATGCCCGGCTCCTTAAAGCATTTGCCGGGCGGCGCAAGCTGTTCCTGTCGCGCCGGGGAAGCGTCCTAAGCGCGGCGGGCCATTTCCTGGGCGATTTGGGCAAGAACGGTGTTCGCCGGCGGCGCAACGCGCGCGGCAACCGCCGGTTCGCCGGAGGGCTTGGCGTGAGGCTTGGTATCCGCGGCGGCAACCGGCGGCGGTGTGGAGGCCGCGACGACAGGCTCGCCCGCGCCCTGCCCTTCCGCCCGCAGCGGCCGTGGCGGCGAGAACAAGAAGCCTTGGCCGAAGTGTATGTCGTAGTCGAGAATGTCGACCACCACCGCCTCGGTTTCGATCCGCTCCGCGATCAGATCGATGCCGGCGCGCCCGAGCAGGTTGGACAGATCGGCAATATCGATGTCGGCGGACGTCGCGGCCGCCCGATCGAGCAGCAGCACCGCCGGCGCTTTCACGAACCGGAAGCCATGCGCCGCCAAGGACTGCGGCCCGAGATCGAGATCCGTCACCCGGTCGAGCGAGAAGCGGAAGCCCAGCTTGGTGAGTTTCGCAAGGTTCTCGTGCTCCGCCGCACCCATGCTCCGCCACGACCGCTGCGAAAACTCGAAGATCACGGACGACGCGATCGCTTTGTTGGCCGTCAGGAAGTCGAGGAGCTGCGGGAAAAATTCCGGATCGGTCAGCGTTGCGCCCGCGATGTTGCAGAACAAGCCGGCTTCGCGATTCTTTGTGGTCAGCCGGCGCACGACCTGGATGACGCGAAACAGCATCAGGTGGTCGAGCATCGGCATGAGCCCGCCCGCTTCCGCCGCACCGAGAAAATCCGCAGGCGTGATCAGCTCGCCATCTTCCATGCGAAGCCGCGCCAGCGCCTCGTAATATCGGACCTTGCGCTGCGGCAAAGTCACGATCGGCTGCAGATAAAGGTCCACCCGATTGGCCTCAAGCGCACCGCGTAAAACGCGCACGAGATCGTCACGCAGCATGCCGTGGAAGCGGCCACCGATGACGCGGAGCGTCTGCGGCAATGCGCCGGTAACCGCTTCGGGGACCGGCGGCGCCACGATCGGCGCAACCGATGACGCCAGCGTCGCCGGTGGAACGGCGAAAAGCTCCGGCGCAACCTCGATGACCGGTGGCGCAGGCACAGACGTCGCGGACCGCACCGCAGTGGAAGCCTTCACTGCGCTCACCAACGCCACCTCATGGGCGGCAACGGATTCAGCAAGCTGGTTGACCAGCGCGCCCAGTTCCTGAATCTCGGACGAGAGCGGTTCGGCTACCGCCCGCGCTTTTTGCGATGAAGTTGCGACCACCTGTTCGAGCGCGATCACCCGCCGGCCGATATCGCCAACCTGGCGCGCGAGATCGGCGGTGCCGCGCGAGAGATCGGCGACGCGGCTTGAAACGTCGGCGCGATCATGGGCGCGGCCGGCAAATGTGTTGTAGGCCACGAGCACGGTCAGCAGCGTCAATGCGGAAGCAAGCGCCTCGATGAACGACAGACCGAGCGCCAGGTAGACCACCACGCCGAGTGACGCGGCGATGATCACCATGGACGCTGCAGTAAGGAAGGCGCTGATGCGCATGCGCTTGAGTTCCGACAGGCGGCGGCACGCTCCCCCGCGAACCTGATTCGCCGCCGTATCGCTCACTGTTCCCGAGGACGCGCGCAGGTGCAAGCAATGTTGCAGCGAACTGTCGTCCGAACCGGCCGCTTGTGAAAAAGCCCGCCCTTGTCGTGGCCAAATGAAAAGGGCCCCTCCGATCGGAGAGGCCCTTTAAGTCACTCAAACCGAGTCGAAGGCTTGTCAGGCAACCGCTTTGATGACCTTGCCGACCTTCTCGAAAAGCTCGCCGATCTGGCTCTCGCTGATGATCAGCGGCGGCGACAACGCCAGCGTGTCACCCGCCGTGCGCATCATCACGTCGTGCTCATGATAGCCGCGCTCCATCGCCTCATAGCCGCGCTTGCCGACGGCGTCGGGACGCGAGGCGAGGTCGATGCCGGCGACGATGCCGACGGTGCGGATGTCGAGTACGCCCGGCAGCCCCTTCAGGCTCATCGCCGCGTCGGCGAAAAGCGGCTCCAGCTTCTTGGCGCGCTCGAACAACCCTTCCTCGCGATAGAGGTCGAGCGTCGCGATGCCCGCCGCCACCGCAAGCGGATGCGCCGAATAGGTGTAGCCGTGGAACAGTTCCGGCATGTGCTCGGGGCCCTGCATGAAGGCGTCGTAGATGCCGGCGCGCACCAGCACGCCGCCCATCGGCACGGCGCCCGACGTGATACCCTTGGCGAAAGTGATCATATCGGGCACGACGCCGTAGCGTTCGGCCGCGAAGGCGTGGCCGAGGCGGCCGAAGCCCGTGATGACCTCGTCGAAGATCAGCAGGATGCCGTGCTTGTCGCAGATCTCGCGCAGGCGCTTGAGGTAGCCCTTCGGCGCCGGCAGCACGCCCGTGGAGCCGGCCATCGGCTCGACGATCACGGCCGCGATCGTCGCGGCGTCGTGCAGCGCGACCAGACGCTCGAGTTCGTCGGCGAGATGCGCTCCCCATTCGGGCTCGGAGGCGGTCGACACCGCGCTCAAGATCGCGCTCGCCTACCATCACGCCAAGGGACAGAGCAGCCGTACGCGCCTCATCGGCCGCGAGCGTGGCTATCACGGCGTCGGCTTCGGCGGCATTTCGGTCGGCGGCATCGTC
>JAFKKS010000044.1 GCA_017304555.1 Hyphomicrobiales bacterium | reverse complement strand
CACGACGATCAGAATGACCAACCCGACATAGATCGCCGCGATCATAAGGTTGAAGATATAGAAGCCGCCGGCCGTGCCCGGGTCTTCGACGCCCCAGGCGATGATGGCGCACACAAGCGAGATGCCGAGATAGGGCGACAGAACCCAAAAGGGCAGCGCTTCGGCTCGCGCGCTCTTCTTCGGCGTCACGCGAAACTCCGCGATAACCCCGAACAGCCAATCGCGAACCGCGACGACCGACCCCAGCAACGACCAGGGCCAGCGTGCGAATAGGAAGGCCATTCCTTCCCAACTGATGATGCTCGCCAGCGGCGGACGGAACAGGCCGGTTGCTCGCCACCAATAGGCGAGAATGATCATCACCACGGACAGCGGCAGGATGTGAAGGAAATAGTCGATGTAGGTCACGTTGACGAAATAGCGTCCGGTCAGCAGCGCGTAAGACGGCAGCATCAGGGACAGCGCCATCATGATCGAGAAAAGCGGGTACCAGAACTGCGAGAACAGGAACTGAAACTTCAGCCGGGGCGGCAAGCTGCCGATCAGGCGCGGCGAGTACTCGCAAAGGATCGTCACCAGGCTTCGGGACCACTGGAATTCCTGCACGACGAGATGCGTGAACGTCTCGGGCCCGTCGCCATGCGCGATCGCATTGACCGCATGTACGCCGCGCCAGCCGCCGGAATTGAACATCAGCGTTGTGGAGTGGTCTTCCGCCAGTTCCGGCCCCAGCCCCCCGATCTCGCGCAGCGCGGATGTGCGCACGGTGTAGTGGGATCCGATGCACAGCGGCGCCCATCCGCTGTTGTAGCCGGTTTGTAGCGCGCCATGCATGCTCGCTTCGAGGTAGAGCCTGCCCCGCGCCGACCAGCTGGCGTTTGCATTGGCGTCACAGATGCTGGGCGCCGAGACATAGCCGACGGCCGGGTCCGCAAACGGCACCAGGGCGTTCTTGAGATAGGTCGGCGAAGGGATGTGATCGGCGTCGAATTGCGCGACGAACTCATAACGTTCGTAGCCGTAGTGATCGTAAAAATAGGCGAGGTTGCCTTCCTTGCAGCGGGTTCGGCGCGGCCACTTCGCCTGGTGATAGGCGACAACCCCCTTGCGGGTTGAAACGTACACGCCGTTTTTTTCACACCACGCGAGCGTTTCCGGCGATGGATCCTCGTCCGCCAGCCACGTGTCGTGGTCGACGTCGACTTGCGCCAGCGCGCCGAGCAGCGTTTCCCTGACCACCTCGAATGGTTCGGACGGGGCTTTCGTGACAACGACCGCGGCTTTCGCGTTGGAGGCGCCGGCGTCGATCGGAACGCGAGCGAACGCGAAGATGAAAATGAAGTAGGACGGGATCAGCGTGATCCAGGCGAGGATCAGCGTAACGACGAGATAGGGGCCGAGGTGATCGATGTTCTCCGGCCGCAGCCACCACACCCAGAAGTAGGCCAGCGATGCCAGCCAGACAGCGATGCCGAACAGATTGGCTGTCGCTTTCCAGCCGGCGAACACGGGCGTCAAGTAGGGGGACGATCCCGACGGGCCCGCTGAGCGATCTGTCTTCGGCATGACGTCCAAGTTGGCATTATCGCCCGGTGACGCCCGGCCGATCGCCCAGAACAATCATCATGGAAAGGTTGAAAACTCTATGATGGCGGGCAGGATGGCGCGAAATACACCCCCGCATAGTTAATCGCCGGGCCGGAATTTGCCAGGCGCTACAGGCTGTTCGCCATGGAGCGAACGGCCGAGCTCACGACGCTGGAAAGGCTGGAGCGGCGCGGCTGAAAGCCGATCGTGCGCTGCGCGAGGGACGTATCGGCAACCAGGATGGGCGGGTCGCCGGGGCGCCGCGGCGCGAACGCGAACGGAACCTTTGTATCCGCGATGGCTTCGATCTCCGCGATCACTTCGCAAATCGAGTGGCCTTTGCCGCCGCCGAGATTGACCGCAACGCTATCGCCGCCGGAGAGGAGGTACTGGCAGGCTTGGACATGCGCGTCGGCCAAGTCGCTCACGTGAATATAGTCGCGCACGCACGTCCCATCCGGCGTCGGGTAGTCGTTGCCGAAGATCGACAGCCGGTCCCGTTTGCCGATTGCAGCGAGGATCGCAAGCGGAATGAGATGGGTTTCAGGGGCGTGCTCTTCCTTCAGTTCCCCGTCCGGATCCGCGCCGGCCGCGTTGAAGTATCGTAGCGCGACGTACTTCATGCCGTATCGTGCCGCGTAGTCGCTCAGCATCCACTCGCAGATCAACTTGGTGCGACCGTATGGATTGATCGGACTTTGCGGCGTCGTTTCGGCGATGGGAACGGCATCGACGATACCGTAGGTGGCGCAACTGCTCGAGAATATGAAATGCTTCACGCCGGCCTGGGCGGCCGCATCGAGCAGCGTCCGCATCCCGGCGACATTGTTCGAATAGTATTTGGCCGGGTCGGTGACGGACTCGCCGACATAGGCTGAAGCCGCAAAATGGATGACCGCTTCCGGCTCATGGTGGCGGAACACTTCGTCCAAGCCCGGTCGATCGCGCACGTCCACCTTCGCGAACCTGCTCCATCGAACGTTATGCTGGTGGCCCGTCGAGAGGTTGTCGACGACGACGGATTCGAAGCCCGCCGTCTTCAACGCCTTGCATGTATGGCTGCCGATGAAGCCGGCGCCCCCGGTCACGAGTACGCTGGCCATTCACGCCACTCGTCGGCGCGTCAGATCGTCCAGCCGCTGAAGTTCACTCTCGAAGTACCGGATCGTCGGGATAAGGCCTGCGCGGAGGAGGGTTGTCGGCTTCCATCCCAGTAGTTCCTGAGCGCGGCTGATGTCCGGGCGCCGCTGCGTCGGGTCGTCAGCCGGCGCCGGGAAGTGCTCGAGCCCCACCTGCCCGACGATCTCTTGGATCGTCGTCGCAAGCTCCAGGATGGTCATCTCTTCGGGGTTGCCCAGATTGACCGGCCCCGTGATTTCGTCGGCCGAATTCATGAGCTTGACCAGACCTTCGACCAGGTCGTCGACATAGCAGAACGATCGGGTCTGGCTGCCGTCGCCGAAGACGGAAAGCGGCCGGCCCTGCAGCGCCTGCACGATGAAGCTTGAAACGACGCGACCGTCGTCGGCCTGCATTTCAGGCCCGTATGTATTGAAGATGCGCGCGACCTTGATCCGCGTTTTTCGCCGGCGGTGATAATCGAAGAACAGCGTTTCAGCGCAGCGCTTGCCCTCGTCGTAGCACGCCCGGATGCCGATCGGATTGACGTTACCCCAATAGCTTTCGCGCTGCGGATGGACGGACGGATCGCCGTACACCTCAGACGTTGAAGCTTGCAGAATGCGCGCGTCGGTTCGTTCCGCGACGTCCAAGAGGTTGAGCGCGCCGAGCACGCTCGTCTTCATGGTCTGGATGGGGTCGGCCTGATAGCGCGGCGGCGAAGCCGGGCATGCCAGGTTGTAGATTTGATCGAAATGAAGCCCGTCCGGCAGCCGTTCGATGATGTCATGCACCATGACGTTGCAGTTCGGCATTCTGGCGAAGTTTTCGATCGCGTCCTTGTCGCCGCTCGACAGATTGTCGACGACGAAAACGGAGTGACCTTCCTTCAACAGCCGCGTGACGAGATGCTGTCCGATGAACCCGGCGCCGCCGGCGACGAGAATACGCTGGCTGTGGATCGGGGTTGGCGCCGTGACGATCGCTGGGACCGCGTGGACGCGCGTCCGGTTCGCAGCTTTGGTGGTCGTCGGCTCCGCCAGCGAGGCGGCGTCGGGACGGCCCACAGCCAGGAGGCTGATGCCGTGCTCCTGTGCCGCCGCCGGCGAAATCGTGCGCTGCGCATCGAAGATCACGGGCTTCGCCAGCAGTTGCCGAAGCGAAGCGAGGTCGAGATCGCGATATTGAGGCCAGCCGGTCACCAGCGCGAGGAGCGAAGCGCCGCGCGCCGCGGCGTACGGCGTATCGCACCAGATCACGCCGGGGATCGCGGTTTGATCGATCGCGTGGGCCGCATAGTCGTGAACGCGGACCGTCGCTCCTGCTTCGACCAGCCGCTGGATCAGCTTCACGCTCGCGGACTCGCGGATATCGCTGGTCGCTGGTTTGAAGGCGACGCCGCACACCGCGACGACAGCGCCACTGGGATTGCCAAGGGTGGCGAGCACGCGATCGGCAATCGATTGCATCCGCTCGTCGTTGGATTGCGCAACCTGCTCGATGATCCGCTGCCGCGCGCCGTGCTGCTTACCGATGGTCGCGAGCGCGCGCACGTCTTTCGGGAAACAGGACCCGCCGAAGCCGGGGCCTGCGTGAAGGAACTGCGTTCCAATTCGGTCGTCGAGGCCGATGGCGAGGGCAATATCGTCGACGTCCACGGAGACGCGTTCGCAGAGGTCGGCGACCTCGTTGATGAATGCCACCTTCGTGGCGAGAAAACCGTTAGCTGCGTATTTCGCAAGCTCGGCTCCGCGCAGGCTGAGTTCTACGACACGGATGCCGGCGTCGTGCTGCGCTTGATACACTTGCCGAAGGGCCATTCGCCCGAGTTCATCGTCAGCGCCGATGACCACGCGGGCAGGGCGCCGGAAATCCGCGATGGCGCTTCCTTCGCGCAGAAACTCGGGGTTCGACGCAACCGAGAACGTGAGATCCGGCCGGAGCTGTTCGATGATTGTGCGAAGCTTGCTACCAGTCCCTACCGGTACGGTCGATTTCGTCGCGACAACGGTGCCGTTGCGCAGCAGCGGCGCGATCGTTCGTGCCGCCTCTTCGACTTGCGATGTGTCAGCCGAACCGTCGGGGAGCGACGGTGTGCCGACAGCGATGAAACAAATGTCGGCGTGTTCAAGCGCCTTTGCCGTATCGGTTGTCGCCGAGAAACAATCGAGGTGCAAAACCGAAGCTAAAGCCTCGTCAAGCCCCGGTTCATGAAAGGGGGAGCGGCCTTCGGTGATGTTCTTTATCCGGTCGGCGTCGCGATCGACGCAAACAACGGAATGGCCCAACTCCGCGAAGCAGACCCCGCTCACCAGGCCGACATAGCCCGTACCAATCAGCGCAATACGCATCGTGGTTATCTCAAGTGACTAGCTTTTTCAGTGCAAACGACGATGGCGGCGCGCACGGCCGAAAAGAATTCCTCGGCGGTGCGCTTTTCATTTAAACGATTGGCTTCTTCGCCCGGCGTGCAACTACAAAAGCGCTCGACGGAGATTTTGCCTGACTTTCGCCCCGCGCCGCGCAGCAACGAGCGAATGGTGTCCTTGTCCTTTAGGCAGGTTTCCGAACTCCATTTGACGTAACTCTCTCGCGCGGCGCCCGTCATGCCGGCAGCACTGCTGGGCAGTGGGCTGGTGAGCGTCAGCGCCGTCAAAGCGGCGCAAAAGATCGCCGCGTGCGGAAGCCGTGCAACTACAGATTTTACTTGATTGACCTTTGTTCTGTTCATACACGCTAACATTGAATTAACTCCCGCGCGGCTTTGAAAAAATTTACACTCTTTTAACGTATGTGCAATGCCGCAGCGCGGTAAATGTTGTCGTGGTTTGAACTTTTTCGCTTCAGGCCCGGTTTGTAGTCCGTTGAATCCGCTTCAATTTAAGGATAAATTAGTATTTGGAAGGGGGCGCCTCAAAAAACCTCCACCGAACCTGTGTGGATCACATACAACTGTGGGCAATAAGGTGGTTCAGCCGGGAGGCCGGCGCCGAGCCTTGGTCGAAGTGGGTGACGCGCAAGGCCGAATCACAAGTTTGATCGGGTTGAAGTAGGGTTTCCTGTTAGTCTCTCCTGGCGTTTTCTAATGCGAGTGGGAATTGTGTGATGACGTTATTCAGCCCTTCGAATCGCAGAAACGTTTTGTTTGCAGGCGTATCCGCTGCGGCCGCTGCGACGCTGGGTAGCGCACGCGCGCAAACGTCGAATGCCCAAACCTCAGGTGGACAGGCACCGAGTACACAAACTCAAGGTGCACAAACCTCGGCGATGCCGACGCTTCCGCCCGGCACCGTTATCAAAGATAAGCGCCCGATCGTTTATCCCGACGGTTCGATCTTCGGCGTTTACGATCCGCATGGTGATTTCAGCGGACAACGCAATGTCGGAACCGAGCATCTCTTCTTGCCGTGGGAGGGCGTCGATTTAACCACGCTGCGCCAGGCCGATGCCTACGCGATGGCGCGCGGGCGAAACGTCCTCATAACGATCGAACCGTGGTCGTGGGCCAAGGATTCCAACGTAACCCCAGCGCAGTTGCGCCACGAAATTTTTACGGGACAACACGATGGGAGCATGGCTGCAATTTTGCGTGAAGCCGCCAAGTTCCGCAGCAAAGTTGCCATCCGTTGGGCCCAGGAGATGGAGCACAAGGTCAACCGGTTCATCTGGCAGAACTGGAATCCGGACGACTACATCAAGGCGTTCCGGAGGATGACCGACATCACGCGGCGTATCCTGCCGCAGGCGACGAACTTGTGGTCGCCGAAGGGCGAATTGAATTTGAAAGACTACTATCCGGGCGACAAATACGTTGACGTTGTCGGCTTGTCGGTGTTCGGCCTCGAGGCCTACGACAAGATCGCTTACGGCCAGGCGCGGAACTTCGAAGAATCCGTAAAACAAGGGTATGAGCTTTCGGTTGGCTTCAATAAGCCCGTCTGGGTCGCCGAGCTCGGATACGAAGGAAGTCCCGAGTATTTGATGGCGTGGATGCAAGGCTCCGCCAAAAAGTACGCCCAGTATTCCGAACTGAAAGAGGTCATATACTTCAATGACCGCGAGGTTTGGGAGTGGCCCTACAATCTTGGCTTGCCGCCGTGGCGCGTCGTTCGCGACGCCCCGACGTACCCGTCGCGTCAATAACGGCCCACCACCGTTGCAAGGCCGCCTGCTCCCGAGACTTTGCCTACGGGGCAGGAGGCACGTGAATGGCCTCACGTCCTTCGCATTAGTGCATGGATGAGGGCGCTCGGAACCGATCGATTCATTATCGATCTGAAGCCGGTAATTGCCCGGACTGAAACGTCTAGAGCCTCGATCCCGATGAACGCGGAATCGAGGCTCTACGTCTTTAGTCGGTCATATGTCTTCGCGAACCGGTATCCGCTTCGCCCGAAAACGCTCCAGAGCGTTATTTCCAGATTCCATCAGCCTGACAGGTTTGCAGTCGCTGCCTGGTCGTGGCGTTGCCACCAGCGTTCACCACCGCGCCGGTATTGAAAAACTTGTTCTCGTAGATGCATCCCGCCGCCGGCTTGTTCACGCTTTGCCAGGTGCCCTTTTCCGTGCACGTCGTCACGCCGCCGGCCCCTCTAATTTCCGCGCCTTGTGAATAGCTCAAGCTTCCAAGCCAGCACACGGACTGCCCCGGTTGTGTCTCTTGTGCCGAAGCCGGCAGGGATAAAGCTGCCAGCGATGAAGCCAGCAGCAACGACAAGGCCATACGTTTCATGAGGACTCTCCGAAGATGGTGATTTGATCTCGTTGACTTAATGCGAAGCAAAATAAGCTACCATGCGGCCCGACCGATGTTTTGCGCGGGCGAACGAAAAGGTTATTGCGGAATAGTGAGCCATTCAAGCAGCGCATTAGAGGACCGGTGCTTGCGCGTCGAGAGCACGCAACGTGGTCGTTGTGGATTGCGGTCATGATGCCGCTTTCCATTATGACTCGCGCAAGCGAGGTAAGGTTCTTAAGTCTGAGGTATTCTTCGCGCAGCGCGCCTTGGAGGTCTCGCAGCAACCGCTCCAGTGTCGCGCGCGAACGAGCTCAGCCTTGGAGCTTGTGGCGCGTATCCTTCTCTTGCCCCGCGATGCGATGAGCAGTCGCGCCGCACGAAGCCGGGGGTGGCGCGAATCCCCGATTGCGCTACCTTTCGGATTCGTTCGCCGGCCCGCAAGCCGCGCCATCCGGGGCACGCTTCGCCTCTCTGGGGAAGGAACCGACCTATGCGCATGCCATCTGCCGTTCGCGCCGCGCTTTTTCTCGTGACGCTTTTGACCGCCGCCGGCTTCACCGCCGCCGTCACGTCGCCCGCTTCGGCCGACAGTGCCAGGATCCGCTTCTCGGTGTCGGGGAAGTCGCCGACCTGCATGCCGATCTGGCAGAAGGTGGCGTGAACGTGCTTGGCGGCCAACACGTTCAGGATCTGGTGGGTATACGGGCCTGGGCCGTCGTCGAATGTCAG
>JAFKKS010000043.1 GCA_017304555.1 Hyphomicrobiales bacterium | reverse complement strand
GGCATGGAGATCCATGCCCAGGTCACTTCGAAAGCGAAGCTTTTCTCCGGCGCATCGACGGAGTTCGGCGGAGCGCCCAACACGCAGGTTTCGCTGATCGACGTGGCGATGCCGGGGATGCTGCCGGTGATCAACGCCGAATGCGTGCGCCAGGCCGTGCGCACCGGGCTCGGTCTCAAGGCCAAGATCAATCGCGTCTCGGTGTTCGACCGGAAGAACTATTTCTACCCCGACCTGCCGCAGGGCTATCAGATCAGCCAGTACAAATCGCCGATCGTCGGCGAGGGCGAGGTCGACGTCACCGTGCCGAGCGGGGAGACGGTGAGGATCGGCATCGAGCGCCTGCATCTCGAGCAGGACCCCGGCAAGATGGTGCACGATCAGCGCCCCGGCGCGTCGTTGATCGATTACAACCGCTCCGGCATCGCGCTCATGGAGATCGTGTCCAAGCCGGACATGCGCAGCGCCGAGGAGGCGATGTCCTACGTCGCGAAGCTGCGCACGATCATGCGCTACCTCGGCACCTGCGACGGCGACATGGAGAAGGGGAGCCTGCGCGCCGACGTCAACGTCTCGGTCCGCAAGCCGGGCGAACCGCTCGGCACGCGCTGCGAGATCAAGAACGTGAACTCGATCCGCTTCGTCGGCCAGGCGATCGAGTACGAGGCGCGCCGGCAGATCGAAATCATCGAGGAGGGCGGCGCGATCAATCAGGAGACGCGCCTGTTCGATCCCGGCCGCGGCGAGACGCGTTCGCTGCGCGACAAGGAAGAAGCGCACGACTACCGCTACTTCCCCGATCCCGATCTGCTTCCGCTCGAATTGGCGCAAGCGGACATCGACGCGCTCGAGCGCGATCTGCCGGAATTGCCGGATGCGAAGAAGGCAAGGTTTTCGAGCGAATATGGATTATCACCATATGATTCAAGCGTGCTCACGGATCGTCGTGACATCGCGGAATACTTCGAAGAAGTGGCTCGGGGCCGAGATGCAAAACTTGCAGCCAACTGGGTGATCAACGAGCTTTTTGCTCAATTCAATAGAGACTCTCATGAGCCTATGGGGTTCGTTTCACCGCAAGAGTTAGGCGAGATACTCGACCTAATTGCGGAAGGCACCATTTCGGGTAGGTCTGCGAAAGAACTACTTCACATGGTCTGGCACAACGCCGGCAATCCGCGTGAGCTAGTCGAAGCTCATGGCATGAGGCAAATCTCCGATACCGGCGCGCTTGAGAAGATCGTCGACGACATCGTTTCGAAGAACGCGGAGAAGGTCGCGGACGCGAGGACGAACCCGAAAGCGATCGGCTGGTTCGTCGGCCAGGTGATGAAGGCGTCCGGCGGCAAAGCCAATCCGCAGGCCGTCAACGATCTGCTGAAAGCGAAGCTCGGCCTCTAGGAGATGTCATCCCGGGCAAGCGGCGCAGCCGCGCGACCCGGGACCCATGACTCCCAGCATCGCAGTCCAAAAATGCCGGGACTTTTGGGTCCCGGCTCTCGCTTCGCTCGGCCGGGATGACACCAAATTTTTTGCAAATCTTCCCGAACGAGAAACGCACGGAGCGCGCCTCCACGGAAACGATCACTCTCACGTTATCCGCGGGTTGCGAGCGCCGCGGCCGCCGCTTCGACCTGTTTGCGCCGCGCCTGCTGGCGCGCCGTTGCCTTGGTCGTCACGGTTTCCAAAAGCGTCGGTGAGGCGCAGCGCGGATGCCCGCTGTCGAAGGGCGGGTGCGGATCGTACTCGATCCCGAGCTGGATCGCGCGCGCAGTCTCTTCCCCGGCGATCTCGGCGACGACACGAAGACCGAAGTCGATGCCGGCGGTGACGCCGCCGCCGGTGATGACATTGCCGTCGACGACGACCCGCTCCTCGACCGGGATCGCGCCGAACGCCGGCAGGAATTCCATCGACATCCAATGCGTGGCGGCGCGGCGCCCCTTCAGCAGGCCGGCCGCGCCGAGAACCAGCGCACCGGTGCAGACCGACGTGACGTAACGCGCCTTCTCGGCCTGCTTGCGCAGGAAGGCGAGGGTCTCGGCGTCGGTGAGAAGCGCGTTCATCCCGCCACCGCCGGGCACGCAGATGATGTCGAGCTGCGGGCAATCGGCGAAGCGTGTCGTCGGCTGCAGCATGAGCCCGCTGCTCGCCCGCAACGGCGCCGTATCTTTCCAGACGAGGTGCAGTTCGGCGTCCGGCGCCTGTGCGAGGACCTCGTAAGGACCGGTCAGGTCGAGCTGCATGATGTTCGGGAAAACGATGAAGCCGATCCGGATCACGATGTCTCTCCTCGTTGTGTCGCGCGCTCGCACTTTACACCTTCGGCATCGTTTCACGACCTCGGCACGAGGCGCTGGGAGACGTTCGAACCGCGAATCGGTGCGGCGGAAATTTCCGTAGTGCGAGCGAGTGCGAGGCTCCCGAAGGCGTTACGGCATCCCGACTCGAAAAAAATTTTTGATTTTCCACATCCGCGTTTGACCGTCGTTTGCCGCGTCGAAACGGCGCCGGTTCATTCGCGATCACCGATGGAGAACATCGGCGGCGACATTTTTTGGAATCAAAGATATGCCGATGAAATAAGATGTTTTTTGATGTCGCCGCGCGCGCGCGTTTCACGCGAAGGGTGCGATGCGGTCGGCGTTTCGTCGCGTGTTGTCGTCGTCGCGTCGCGTCAACGCCCGCGTCATGGGCGTTTCTGATGTCAACCCTTTTTTCATCAGAGTCGCTTTTTTTCCATTTCATTGTAGGAGTCGAAACAGTGCATGGCGATTCGCGTCTTGCACTTATCGATACGCCACTCACTCACCTAGGAGGGCAGCATGGCGAAGAAGGCGACTAAGGCTAAGGCCAAGACGAAGACTGCGGCGAAGAAGACCACCGCGAAGAAGACCGCAGCCAAGAAGCCGGCCGCGAAGGCGAAGCGCAAGTAAGCATCGGCCGGCGCGGCATCGCGCTGCGCCGCCGACGTGCGTCACAAGAGCCGCTATTGTTTCGAAGCCGTGGCGTATCGCCATCGCCGACAACGCGGCGGCTCAAGTCGACGACGGAGGGCGTCGGCGAAATCGAGGTTCACGCTTCACGAGTTCGACTCTCGGGGTTTTCGCGAATGATCACCCCGCGCTTGTTTCAAGCGATGCGCACGTTAACAAACGTGCAGCCGGGTTCTGACGAAGGACAGCGGCAGGCAGGTCGGACAACGTTGCGATGAAGCGATAGCGGGCAGGTTTCCTGCCACAGCCATTGGCACAGTTCACATGCTGCCCAAAGGCGATCTCCTCGATGATCTCGCCGACGCCCTCGGTAAAATGCGGCCGCACTGATCGCCGGCCGTGCTCTCCGCCAGACGGCGCCACGCGCGCGGCGGATGCCCGCATAAGAAACCTCCGAACAAGAATCATTTGAAACCTCGTGCCGGGTATGGCGCGGCTGTTCGCTCCCGGTCGTGCGGGTGGCGTCGGCGAAGCGTGGCCGCCGCCCTCTGGCGGGAACAAGGCGGCGTGGAGGATCCGAGCCGCCGTTTCGATGAATCGGCGTCATGCCTTTTTGCTTTTTTGCGTCGTGGACGACGAGGGCCGGCATCCACTTTCAGCGCGATGCTCTCGTGCGCGCTCCTCGGGAATGGTTAGCCGATCGCCAACTCGATCGACGGTATTTTCCATACCGGCGGCGCCAACATCCGATTTTTCAGCCGTTTCTGCGGTTAATGCGCTCTTGCGAAAATCCGCATGGTTGATCCGTTCATCGATGATTCAGCCAATCGTTTAAGATGCGATTCAAATCTCCTGGCCATGATCGGACGCATCGGAACGCCGGTTCCGACGCGATTTGTACGAAGCGGGTGAAGTCCCGCGCAGAGACAAGACAGGGGAGGCCGACATGGCCCGTTACGAAATGCCGAACCTCGAGAGCGCCGCGTTTGCTGAGGCGGCGCCCAACAGTGAAGTGTTCTTCGAATTGGGGATGATGTACTCGACCGGCCGCTCTGTGCCGACCGATCTCGTCTCCGCGCACAAGTGGTTCAACATCGCAGGCATGCGCGGCAACGCCGACGCGGTCCGCTTGCGGCGCGAGATCGCCGAAGAGATGTCGGACGAGGAAATTGCGACGGCGCTGCGCGCTGCGCGCGACTGGCTGACGCGCCACTGACGGACCGCATGCGAGTCCGCCCGATGCATGTCGGTCGCGCTCTACGGCGGTCCTGCGCATGTATCCGTCGCGTGTGAGGAAGCGTGGGTTACCTTTATCTTGTCATCGCCATCGTCGCGGAAGTCGCTGGCACATCGGCGTTGAAGGCCTCTGAAGGGTTCAGCAGACTCGTTCCTTCGCTGATCGTTGTCGTTGGCTTCGCGACCGCCTTCTTCTTTCTGTCGCTGACGTTGCGCACGATGCCGCTCGGCATCGCTTATGCGATCTGGGCCGGCGCCGGCACGGCGCTGATCGCGCTGATGGGCGCAATCGCCTTCCGCCAGGTTCCCGATCTCGGTGCGATCGTCGGGATCGGCCTGATCATCGCCGGCGTCGCGGTCGTCAACCTGACCTCGCGGATGGCCGCACACTGACGGCGCTTCGTGGACACGCCGCGCGATTTGTCCATTTCCTTGCTGTGTCGATTTGATCGGTCGTGTTGACCGGAATCCCGCCCACCTATACGTCATCTCTCGACGGAGACGTGGCCGAGTGGCTGAAGGCGGCGGTTTGCTAAACCGTTATACGCTCTCAAGGCGTATCGAGGGTTCGAATCCCTCCGTCTCCGCCAGTTTCATCAAGATCCGACAAGATCAGAGCGCGCCCGCAGATGCAGGCTCGCCGGCGCGGGCGTCTTTGCAGAGAATCGTCGCTGCACGACCTTCGTCGTTGTCGTCCGAAACTCAGGATTCGGAGCGCAATGGCTCGCGACGGCCAGTCTTCGCCGCAGGCGAGACGCTGTTCCGCCGCGGTTTGGGCGAGAAACCCTCACCTCAAAGTGGGATTATGGGCGGTGCCGGGAAACGGTGGCGCGCCTGTGTGAGTCGCTTCTGATTCTCTCTGGAACGATTGGCAACGAGGGTGCCTGGGTAGAGGTCTCGCGGGGCGCGATGGGACCGGGAGAGGGCCTATTTCGGCCTCCGCGGGCGCCGATGGACGTTCCGTAAGCTGTTGATTATAAAATAAATATTGCTTTCTTGAGGGAGTGATCACGAAAAAGTGCCATTTGTGCAACACCGCTTTGAAAACGTGCTTCCGCGGCGGTGGACGGGGCGCTTCTTGATTGCTTGTGCAGAACCTATCGCCCAATGTGTCCTTGCGACGGAGGGGGGCATCCCCAGGTCGCCCTACTCGGGAACTTCGTATCGACCCAACTGGGACCTCCCAGAAGGAAAGAGAAAAAGGATCCGGGCAGTTCATGGGGAACAAGGGGACCAGGGGTGTTATGCCCCGGCAAGACGGAACCCTCCCGTAACTTAAACTTGGAGGTCACGATGAAGATGGTGAAAAGCCTTCTCCTCGGCTCCGCGGCGGGTCTCGTCGCGATGGCTGGTGCGTCGGCCGCCGATCTTCCCGTCAAGGCCAAGCCGGTCGAATACGTGAAGGTCTGCAGCATCTACGGGGCTGGATTTTATTACATCCCCGGCACGGACACCTGCCTGAAGGTTGGTGGGTTCGTTCGCGCGGAATATAACTTCAATGCCAACGGCAGCCACACTCCGCTCTGGAGCGGTGGTGCGGCCCGTGACACGCGTCAGGACACTCCGTCCTACATGACGCGTACGCGCGGCATTATCTCGTTCGACTCCCGCTCGCAGACGGAATGGGGCACGCTCCGTGCTTACATCCGCGCTGGTTGGGAAATGCAGTCGGATACGACTGAACTCGGTGCCGAAGGCGACTATCGCGGCCGCCGTTACTTCGACCGCGCCTTCATCCAGTTCGCCGGCCTCACGGTTGGTAAGACGCAGTCGTTCTTCGACTTCTACGCCAACGCGTTGAACTACACGACGACGGTCATCACCGGCTCCGACACGGGTCACGGCATCAACCTCATCGCCTACACGGCGACGTTTGGTGGCGGCTTCTCGGCAACGGTGTCGTTGGAAGAGAACACCCATCGTCGCGTCAACATGTATGACGCCTCGACGGATGCCATCGTCCCTGGCGCATCGCCGGGTCTGGGTCAGCCGAACTACGGCAATTACGCCGCGGAGCGGTATCCGGACATCGTCGGCAACCTGCGTGTCGATCAGCCTTGGGGTTCGGCCCAGATCATGGGTGCGATCCACGACGCCTCGGCAAGCTGCTACGGCGCCTTCTGTGTTGACGCTCTTGGCGGCAACCATGACGCTGCTGACGCGACCGGCTTCGCAATCGGTGCTGGCGTGAAGTTCAACGTTCCTTGGGCCCAGGGTGATGAACTCTGGTTGCAGGGCACGTACGCCAACGGCGCCGCGTCGTACATCGGTTTCAACCGTTACGGCACGACCCCGGTTGTCGCCATGTACCGTACGTCTGGCTCCAATCTCGCGAACAACGTTCCGGCGATTGGCGGCAGCCTCGGTGCGGCGTGGGCCATGGACGGCGTCTTCCAGACCGGTGGTCCGGTTGAGCTGACCGAAGGCTTCCAGTTCAATGCTGCCTTCCAGCATTACTGGACTCCGGCTCTGCGCACGTCGGTCTTCGGCGGCTATTCGGAACTGCACTTCCCCGGCACGCACGTTGCGGCTCCGGGTCTGGGCGCTCCGGGTGTCGGCACGGGCGCGCGTGGTGCGTTCTGCACCGGCACGTTCTCGGCGATCTTCGCGGCGAACAACGTCAACGGCTGCAACCCCGACTTCTCGATCGTGCAGGTCGGTACGCGTACGGTCTGGTCTCCGGTTCGGAACCTCGACATCGGTGTCGAAGTTCTCTACACCCGGCTCGATCAGAACTTCGACGGTACCTTCGCTGTGTCGCCGGGCGGTGGTCGTGCAGCCAGCACGTTCAATGCCAAGGACCAGGACACCTGGAGCGGCGTCCTCCGCTTCCAGCGCAACTTCTGGCCATGATCGGCTAACGGCTCACCATCTTCGAGCCTGAGAAACCCCCGGCGGTCACCCGCCGGGGGTTTTGCTTTGTGGGGGCAGTGCGGTGCGCGCGGATTTTGTCGTTACGGGCGCCCAAGGCTGCTGCCCTCATCCTGAGGAGCGTCCGTAGGACGCGTCTCGAAGGATGGCCACGACCACGACGCGATCCTTCGAGACGCAACGCTCCGCGATGCTCCTCAGGATGAGGCTCGTTATGAACGACCGCCGCGGCTTCAGGTGCTACGCGTCGCTCGATCGCAGGACAGGCAGAACGTGCTGAGCTTCGCGATCATGTCGGGTGTACCCAGCGCCGGCGGATGCCCTTCATCCGGCGCTTCCACGACCTCGAGCCCGGGATGGCGGGCGCGCATCGCCTCGACGGTTTCCGCCGAGAGGAGATCGGAGAGGAGGCCGCGGATCACCATCACCGGCAACGCGCCGAGGGCATCGAACTGTGGCCATAGCGTCGGAACCGCACGCTCGATGTCGACGTCTTTCAGCGTTGCCGCGAGGTTCGGGTCGTAACTCAAGACCGGCCGCCCATCGGAGAGGTGCCAGGTCAGCGCCGCGGCATCACGCCAGTCGTCGTCGCTCAGCTTCGGGAACTGCGCATCGAACAGGCGCTTGAGGATCTGCCCTCCGTCCGCCATGTCGCGCGGCTGCGGCAGCTTGCCGACATAGCTCTTGATGCGCGCCAGGCCCTTGGCCTCGATCACCGGACCGATGTCGTTGAGCACGGCGCCGGCACGCGCGACCGGCTGTGCGGCGGCGAGGAGCATTGTGAGAATGCCGCCGCGCGAGGTGCCGATGAAAATCGCCGGAGCGACTTCCAGCGCCGTCAGCACGGCGCGCACATCCGCAAGCTCGACGATGGCCGAGTAGTTGCGCGGGTCGCGGTCATATTCCGACAACCCGCGCCCGCGATAGTCGACAGCGATGACGCGCCGCGGCGTCTCTGCGCGCGTTAGCGCGGTGGCAAGTCCATGAAAGTCCGCGGCGGTGCGGGTCAATCCGGGTAAGCAGACGACGGGGAGGGCGCCGGCATCCGTCACCGCGTAGTCGCGGGTGTGCAGCTTCAACCCGTCCGGCGCGCTGACAAATCTGCTGACGTAGCCTTCATGCATGGATGTGTGCCTGTTGTCATGGTCCGTTTCACGCGCTCAATCGTCATGCCCGGCCTTGTGC
>JAFKKS010000042.1 GCA_017304555.1 Hyphomicrobiales bacterium | reverse complement strand
CTCGGGCTCGTCACGCCGCCCGGCGACATGGGCGCCGATATCGTGGTGGGTGAGGGCCAGTCGATCGGCAATTCGCTCAACTTCGGCGGGCCCTATGTCGGGCTCTTTGCCACCAAGCAGAAATACGTGCGGCAGATGCCGGGACGTCTCGCCGGCGAGACCATCGATGCGGAAGGCCGCCGCGGCTTCGTGCTCACGCTCTCGACGCGCGAGCAGCACATCCGCCGCGAGAAGGCGACCTCGAACATCTGCACCAATTCGGGCCTGTGCGTGCTTGCTTTCACCATCCACATGACGCTGCTCGGCGAAGCGGGCCTGCGCAAGCTCGCGCGCGTCAATCATGCGAACGCGGTGGCGCTCGCCGACGCGCTCGGCAAGGTGAAGGGCGTCAGCGTCCTCAACGACACGTTCTTCAACGAATTCACGATCCGCGTGCCGGGCGACGCCAACGACGTGATCGAGAAACTCGCGAAGAAAGGCGTGCTCGGCGGCGTGCCAGGGGCACGACTGTGGCCCGGCAATTCCGACATGCGCGACCTCATCATCGTCGCATCGACCGAAGTGAACACCGATGAAGACCGCGCCGCCTACGTCGCCGCGCTGAAAGAGGTGCTGTGATGCTGAACCGACAAGGCCGTCCGACCGAAGCCGGAAGTGCGGAAGGCACCGCGCATGAGACGTTCACAGGCAACCGCGCGCTGCAGGTCGAGGAAGCGCTGATCTTCGAGGCTGGGCGCCCGGAAGTGACTGGCGTCGATCTCGACGAGCCGGCGAAAGTCTCCTCGCGCCTCGGCGGGCTCGAGCGCAAGGCGCCGATCGGGCTTCCCGGCCTCACCGAGCCGGAGACGATGCGCCACTACGTGCGCCTCTCGCAGAAGAACTACGGCATCGATACCGGGCTCTTCCCGCTCGGATCTTGCACGATGAAGCACAATCCACGCACCAACGAGAAGATGGCGCGGCTGCCTGGCTTCGGTGACGTGCATCCGCTGCAGCCGCTCTCGACGGTGCCGGGCGCGATCGAGCTCATCGCCGAGCTCGGCCGCTGGCTGCGTGAACTGACCGGCATGCCTGCCGTCGCAATGACGCCGAAGGCCGGCGCGCACGGCGAGATGTGCGGCATGATGACGATCAAGTCGGCGCTCGCAGCGCGTGGTGAGAAGCGCACCAAGGTAATCGTTCCCGATTCCGCGCACGGCACCAATCCGGCGACCGCGGCGCTGCTCGGCTATCAGGTCGAGGGCTTTCCCGCGCGCGCCGACGGCACGGTCGATGCGGAGGAGGTGAAGCGCCACCTCTCGGAAGATGTCGCCGCGATCATGCTCACCAACCCGAACACCTGCGGGCTGTTCGAACGCGACGTCGTCGCCATCGCCAAGGCGGTGCACGATGTCGGCGGCTACTTCTACGCCGACGGCGCCAACTTCAACGCCATCGTCGGCAAGGTGCGGCCGGGCGACCTCGGCGTCGACGCCATGCACATCAACTTGCACAAGACGTTCTCGACGCCGCATGGCGGCGGCGGGCCGGGCGCGGGCCCGGTCGTTCTCTCGGAGGCGCTCGCGCCGTTCATGCCGGTGCCTTACGTCATCGCCGGCAAGGATGGCGTGCGTTTCGTCGAGCACGTCTCGGACGCGGAGAAGGGCGCGCAACCGTTCGGCCGCATGTGTGCGTTCCACGGCCAGATGGGCATGTTCACACGCGCGATGAGCTACATGCTCGCGCACGGCGCCGACGGCATGCGGCAGGCGTCGGAGGATGCGGTGCTGAGCGCCAACTACATCCGCGCTTCGCTCGGCGACCTGATGTCGCTGCCGTTCGGCGATCAGCCCTGCATGCACGAGGCGCTGTTCGACGATCACTGGCTCGAAGGCACCGGCGTCACCACGCTCGATTTCGCCAAGGCGATGATCGACGAGGGCTATCATCCGATGACGATGTATTTCCCGCTCGTCGTCCATGGCGCGATGCTGATCGAGCCGACAGAATCGGAGAGCAAGGCCTCGCTCGATCTCTTCATCGGCGCGTTGCGCGATCTCGCGATGGCGGCGAAGAAGGGCGACACCGCGCGTTTTACCGGTGCGCCCTATCACGCACCACGCCGCCGCCTCGACGAGACGCGCGCCGCGCGCGCGCCGGTGCTGCGCTGGACGCCGCCCACCCCGCAGAGCGAAGCGGCGGAGTAAAATTTCATCCCTCCCCCAAAGCGGGGGAGGGATGCCCCTCACAACTCCATCTGCATTCCTGACGGATAATAGCGGAAGCCATCGCCGCTCTTGGCGACGTGGCCGATTCCCGGCCATGCGAAGTGGTAGGCGACGAGGGGGATCTTCTTGTCCGCCAGCATCGTGAGGTTCTTCAAGCGCGACTGCGCCGACTGCTTCGGGTCGGTGTCGTATTTGAATTCGGTGAGCGGCTTCTCCAGGAGCAGCACCGGGTGATGCGAGAGATCGCCGACGTAGCAGAGTTGCTTGCCGGCGGATTCGATCATGAAGATCGTGTGGCCGACCGTGTGTCCCGGCGCGTGGATCGCGTGCACGCCGGGCAGGAATTCCTCGCCGTCCTTGAAGAAATGCATTTTGTCGCGGTTCGGCGTGAGGTTGCGCCGCGCCTGCGTGAGGAAGTCGCCGAACGCCTTCGGCACCTTGTTCTCGTCGGTCCAATAATCGTAGTCGTCCTGCATGATGTAATACTGTGCGTTCGGGAAGTTCGGCTTGCCGTCGGCGTTCATGTTCCCGCCGCAGTGGTCGATATGCGCGTGGCTCATCACCACCGCGTCGATCGACGCCGGATCGATGCCGGCCTGCTTGACGCTGTTCATCAGCTTGCCGGTCGTCGGGCCGAAGTTCTTCATCTGGCCCATGCCGGTGTCGAACAGGATGGTGCGCTCGCCCATATTGACGATGAGCGCATTCTGCTCGAGCACCGCGTTTTCTTTCGGCAGAAAGTTGTCACGTAACTGTCGGTCCATCTCCTCGCCGGCGATATTGACGAAGTTGGCATGCGGATCGCCAAGCGGCAGCGTGCCATCGGAAACGATCGTGCCCTCCGCATCGCCGAGCTTGAAGCGATAGAAGTAGGGCGCCTGCGTGCCGAGCATCGGCCCCTTGGCGTGCGCTGCCTCAGGGGTGAATGCGCCGGTCAGTGCGGCCGCGCCGAGGACGGAGCCGCCTGCGAGCACTTGTCGTCGCGATAGGGACGTCGTGTTTGCGTCTGACATGATGGCCTCCCTGTTGCTGGTGCTTTGATACACCTGCCGGGAAGCGTAATCGTCGATTGCGACGGGAAAGAATGCACGCGACGCGCACCAGTGCGGCGAAACGGGAATTTCGCGTCGAAGAGCGGCAATAGCGCTGACATAAAAACCGCCGCGTTAGCGGCCGGTTTTCTGCGTGCGGGCGTTGCAGGCCAACGCCGATTTTCTTGCAGGCAGCAGGAGTTAGTTGAGCTTCGCCTTCACGTCGGCGATGCCGCGGGCAATGAGGTCGTCACCGACTTTACCCTTGGCATTCTGCGCCAAAATGTCGCTGGCCGCAGTGACCGCTGCGTCGGCGGCTGCGGCGCGCACATCGGCTAGAGCCTGCGTCTCCGCCTGAGCGATTTTCGCTTCGGCCATCTTGGTGCGGCGAGCGACGAACTCGTCCATCTTCTCGCGCATCTCGTGCGCGTAACGCTCGGCTTCCGCGCGGGCTCCTTCGATCAGGGCCTTGGCTTCGCCCTCGGCTTCCTGCTGCTTGGCCTTGTACTCGGCGACGAGCTTTTGCGCCTCTTCCTTCAACCGACGCGCTTCGTCGAGCTCCGCCTGAATGCGTGCACGGCGTGCATCGAGCGCGTCGAAGATCTGCTTGTGGACTTCAAAGTAGACCAGCACCACCAGGAACAGAATGGTGGCGACTGCGACCCAGAACTCGGCTTCGAACATCGTCTCGATCCTAACCCTTTAAGGCTCTCTCGACGGCCTGGGTAACGGCTTGCTCCGACGGGAGGCTCCCGATCAGGCGTTCGACGATCGCGCCCGTCGCGTCGGCGGCAACGCCGCGGACATTGTTCATCGCCGACGCCTTCGTGCCGGCGATGGTTTTCTCCGCCTCGGCCAGCTGCGTGTTGAGCTTGGCTTCCAACGCCTTGCGGTTCGTTTCCGCCTCGCCCATCAGCTTGTCGCGCGTTTCGGCCGCGATCGCCTGTGCTCGGCCGCGGGCGTCAGCCAGGGCCTTCTCGTAGGCGGCCATGGCCGCTTCGGATTCGTCCTTGTGCCGTTGCGCCTCCGCGAGATCGCCGGCGATGCGGTCGCGGCGCGCCTGCAGGATCGAGCCGACCCGCGGAAGCGCGATCTTCGACATCAGAACGTAAAGCGCCACGAAGGCGATCACGAGCCAGACGAGCTGGGACCCGAACGTCTGCTTATCGAAGGGCGGAAAGGTTTTCGGCCCATGCCCGCCCGGCACTTCAGTATGCGAATTGGTCTCGGCCATCGGTCGTCTACCTGACTCGGGTCATCCCCGCCAAAGCGGGGATCCAGGAATCCCGGCAATGCTGCTTATGCAAGGCCGGGCATCATGGGCCCCGGCTCTTGCTGACGCACGGCCGGGATGACAGCAATGATCAGAGCGCGAACAGGAGCAGAAGCGCGATCAGCAGCGAGAAGATGCCGAGCGCTTCCGTCACGGCGAACCCGAAGATCAGGTTGCCGAACTGGCCCTGAGCGGCCGACGGGTTGCGCAGCGCGGCGGCAAGGTAGTGACCGAAGATGGCGCCCACGCCGACGCCGGCGCCGCCCATTCCAATGCAGGCAATGCCAGCGCCGATGTACTTGGCGGCGATCGGGTCCATGAGAATGCTCCTTTTTGAGGGTTAACTGGATGTGAGAGTTCGGGGCTTAGTGGCCCGGGTGGATCGCATCGTTGAGGTAGATGCAAGTCAGGATCGCGAACACGTAGGCTTGCAGGAACGCGACCAAGAGTTCGAGCGCGGTGAGCGCGACCGTCATGCCGAGCGGCAGGATGGCGCCAAGCCATCCGCCGACGCCGAATGCGCCGAGCATGACGACAAAGCCGGCGAACACCTTCAGGGTGATGTGCCCCGCGAGCACGTTCGCGAACAGACGAACGCTGTGCGAGATCGGCCGCGACAGGAACGACATGATCTCGATGAAGACGATCAGCGGCAGGATGTAGATCGGGATGCCGCTCGGCACGAAGAGCTTGAAGAAGCGAAGCCCGTTATGCGCCAGCCCGTAGATGATGACGGTGAAGAAGACGAGCAGCGCCAGCGCCGCGGTGACAATGATGTGGCTGGTCACGGCGAAGCCGGCGAGCGGCAGCATGCCGAGCACGTTCAGGAACAGCACGAACATGAAGATCGTGAACACGAACGGGAAGAAGCGCATCCCCTCCGTGCCGGCGGTACTTTTTATCATGTCCGCGACGAATTCGTAGGACAGTTCCGCCAGCGACTGCGCGCGGCCGGGAACCAGGCTGCGCCCCGCCGTCGCGGTGATCATCAAAAGCACGATGCCGACGACCGAGATGCCCATGAACAGGGCCGAGTTCGTGAAGGCGATCTCCTGACCGCCGACCGTCCCGAGAGGGAAGAGATTGTTGATCTGAAACTGGTGGATCGGGTCCGCAGCCATGACCGGATCGGGTCCTTCGTCGAAAGCCCGGGCGCAAGACCCGGCCGGATGATGCAGCCTCGCGGCCGCGGATTAGACGTTGCGCGGTGGGATCACCCCTGCCGACCGCATGACCGTAAGCACGCCGCCGGCGAAACCGAACAAAAGAAACACGATGAAGCCCCAGGGCGAACTACCGACCAGGTAGTCGAACCCCAGCCCCAGCCCCGCTCCGACGATCACGCCTCCGACCAGTTCGGCCGAAAGCCGAAGGCCACGCGCCATCGCCGTGCTACCGGCTTCTCCCTGCACGCCAGGCTTGGGCTCGTCCGGTCGGGAAGCGCCCGCCCGGTTCAGCCCCTCGCCGAGATGCCGGAGCCTCGCGGAAAGAGCAGCCTCTTCGGCCGACTGAGCTTTGGATTGTTCGTCTCTGCGTGCGTCGTCTGACATCGCCCGACACCCGCAAAACCGAAGAAAACCAAGCGCTT
Source organism: Hyphomicrobiales bacterium (assembly GCA_017304555.1). GTDB lineage: Bacteria > Pseudomonadota > Alphaproteobacteria > Rhizobiales > Xanthobacteraceae > JAFKKS01. The sequence continues at coordinate 2,138 of JAFKKS010000042.1, read as the reverse complement.
TCGCCGCCCCCAAAGGCCGCGCGGACCATACTGATGGGGGTATGGGCTGTCAAGAAATGGTGTTTAGGTCCTACTGTGTTGAAAAGGCTTGATAAAAGACGATTTGCGCGGTTCTGCCGCAGGGTATGTTCGCGCCTCTCCACACTTCGTTCGTCGCAGATGTGCAAGGCATGCGCGAGCGCCGCGTGGCCATGCGGCCGAAAGGGCGGCCGCCGCCTTTTCCTCGCAGGTTAGCATGTTACGCTTTCATCCCCGCCGCAGGATTTTCTGATGACCGAACAGATCGACTATTATTTTACGATCGTTTCGCCATGGGCCTATATCGGCCACGCCCCTTTCATGGCGATCGTCAAACGTCACGGCTTGCGTGCGCGCGCCAAGCCGGTTCCGATCGGCCAAGTTTTCTCCGAGACTGGCGGTCTGCCGCTTGGCAAGCGTGCGCCGGCGCGGCAGCGCTACCGCATTCTCGAACTGCAGCGCTGGCGCGAAAAGCGCGGGCTCAATTTCAAGCTGCGGCCGAAGAACTGGCCCTTCGACGGAAGCCTTGCCGACCGCTTCGTGGTCGCCGCCGTCGACGCGGGCCACGATCCCGACGCGTTTTTGCGGCGCGCGTTTGCGGCAATCTGGGAAGGCGAGACCTCGTTGGCCGATGAGTCTACGCTGCGCAAGATCGGCAGCGAAGCCGGGCTTCCGTCCGATGCGCTCTTGGCCGCGGCAAAGTCCGATGCGACGGCCGCCACGTATGAGCAGAATTATCGCGACGCCGTCGCCACCGATGCATTCGGCTCGCCGGTCTATGTCCGCGACGGCGAAGCGTTTTGGGGGCAGGATCGCCTTGACCTGTTCGAAGACGCGGTGAAATCCGGCCGCCCCGGCTTCCGTTCCGACGCAATGTGATGGTGGCCTGCATGGTTCGAGACGCGCCGCTGCGCGGCGCTCCTCACCATGAGGGTCGGCAGCGTCATATGAACTGGCCTCATCCTGAGGAGGTCGCGAAGCGGCCGTCTCGAAGGATGGGGCGAAATAGATGGATGCAAGATGACTGATCTCGCCGATCTCTTCCCTGGATTTGAATCGCGTTGGATCGATACGTCGATCGGCCGGATGTTTGCGCGCGTCGGCGGCAAGGGCTCGCCGCTTCTTTTGATGCACGGTTATCCGCAAACCAACGTGATGTTCCATCGTGTCGCGCCGGCGCTCGCGGCACAGCACACGCTCGTCATTCCAGACCTCCCCGGCTATGGCTGGTCGGCAGCGCCGCGCTCGGGGCGCGATCACACGCCGTACACGAAGCGCGCGATGGCGGCGGTGATGGTCGAGATCATGGAAGCGGTGGGCTTCGTACATTTCGGCGTCGTCGGTCATGATCGTGGCGGCCGTGTCGCGTATCGCCTCGCGCTCGATCATCCCGGGCGAACCGACAAGCTCGCCGTGCTCGACGTCGTGCCGACTTACAACATGTGGCACGGCATGGACGACAAGTTCGCGATGAAGGTCTGGCACTGGATGTTCCTCGCGCAGGCCGAGCCGTTCCCCGAAATGCTGCTCGGCAAGGCGCCGGTGGAATATTGGAACTGGAAGTGCGCCAGCCTGTCGAAGACGAAAGACCTCTCGTGTTTCGATCCGCGTGCGCTCGCGCACTATCACGCCTTTATCCAAGAGCCGACGCGCATCCACGCAACCTGCGAGGACTATCGCGCCGGGCGTAACGCCGACCTCGCCTACGACGAGGCCGACCGCGCCAAGGGCAACAAGATCAAATGCCCGGTGCTCGCGCTTTGGGGAAACGCCGGCGTGCCGAGTGAGACGGGCGGCCCGCTCGTGACGTGGAAGGAGTGGGCGGACGACGTGCGCGGCGGGCCGATCGATTCTGGCCACTATGTTTGCGAGGAAGCGCCAGACGCGGTCAGCGCGGCGCTGCTGGATTTCTTCAAGGCATGAGCGCGCCGCTCTCGTTGCGTGATGCATGGCGCAATGAGGTGCCGGCGATCGTCGCGATGCTGGCGGACGACATCCTCGGTGGCGCGCGCGAGCAGGTTGACGATTTGCGGCCCTATTACGATGCCTTTGATGCCATCGCGCGCGACCCCAACAATCGCCTGCTGGTCGCCGAGGTGGACGGCACGATTGCGGGTTGC
>JAFKKS010000041.1:5384-13669 GCA_017304555.1 Hyphomicrobiales bacterium | reverse complement strand
AACTCAGTCCCGACCAAAAGGTGCTACTCGTCCTGTCCGAGCGAAAGAATGGCTCGGTCATGATGGTGGGCGATGGCGTGAACGATGCTCCTGCGCTCGCAGCGGCTGATGTTGGAGTCGCCATGGGCGCGCGCGGTGCGGCCGCCTCCGCCGAGGCCGCCGACGTTGTATTGCTTGTCGACAGGCTCGACCGCCTGAAGCCCGGGATCCAGATTGCCAGAAGGTCGCGACGAATTGCCATCGAAAGCGTCGGGGCCGGAATCAGCCTCTCGGTTCTCGGTATGATTGCAGCCGGATTCGGCTATCTTACGCCGGTGCAGGGTGCTCTTCTTCAGGAGGCTATCGCCGTTGCGGTCATCCTCAATGCACTGCGGGCGCTACGCATTCGCGCCTCTTGAGTTGATGGTGATCAGACCGTCGCAGTGTCGCACGACCGGAGGCAACGATCCGCTGTCTGCCGCATCTTTCGCTAACGTTGCTAACACCCGACGTCGTGGAGGCAATGCCTCCAGAGGCGCGCCGTACTTCTTCTCCAGCTTCCACTGCATCGCAGTAGGGCTTACAAGCTAACTCACGAGAGCGCGCGATTCCGCCTAGTCGTAATGATGACTCGCGATGGAAATATCTTGCCGCTCGACGAGCGCGTTGTCGATGCCGCCGGCGAGGCATAACTCGGCGACATCTACGAGACTGAGTTCCGTCGCGTGGCAAGCCTCTATGTTCGAGTCCGGCAGGACGTCATTGTGTGCGAAGTCGGAGCATCCTGAAGATTCGCCCGTCGAGGACTATGAGCGCACTGGCGATGATGAGCGCACCGGCGATATGGCGCGGTAACAGAACCTCGCCCAGAACCATCGCTCCGAGTGCGATGGCGCTGATCGGGTTAAGAAGCGTGACTAGCCAGGTGTTGGTCGGGCCGGAGACGGCCATGATCCGAAAGAATACGATATACGCCAGTGCTGTCGAGAGCAGAGCAAGGCTGATGATCGAAGCAATCGCAGCGCCGCTGGGCATTGCGAGGCGCCAGGGCTGATCTATTCCCAGCGCCAATGGGAACAACACGACCGTAGAACAGACGAGCAGACCGGTGGATGTTGTCAGTGGCGGAGTGTCTTGAAAACGTCGAGACCAGACGCCAGCGCCGCCGTAGGAGCAGGCCGCACCGAGCATCAGTATCATCCCGAGGAGGTTATTAGATCGGCCGAATAGCGCTTCCGGTCCGACCAGAACCGCTACACCCACCACGCCAATGAGGACGCCGGCAAGTCGCCGCGGCGTCATCTTCTCGTCTGTTGTAAAGACGTGGGAGAGAAGGACACCGAACAGCGGCGTCGTCGCCTGCAGGACCGAAGCCAGTCCAATGGCAATTTCCTCTTGCGCGCGCGCAATCAGTACGAAGGGAACGATATTGTTGAGAAAAGCCAGTACGATGAACGGTTGCCAGGCTTTGAAAGTCGCAGGCAACCGCAAACGCTTTGCGTAAAGAAACGGTACGAGGGCGACGGCCGCGAGGAAAACGCGAATAAAAACCAAGGTCAGCACAGGCACTTCCTGCACCGCGATATTGACGAACAGGAACATCCCGCCCCACAGGATGGAAAGGAAGATCAGGAGGAGCCATTGGGTGAGGGGCATCAGGAAAGGCCAGCTGACTGAAAAATAATCGCCCTGCAGATTGGATTACGCCAATTTCGGCGGTCAACTCCATCGTCAAGAACGCGTAGCTCTGCGTGTTGCTGTCGGCCGCGAGATTCTTTGCACGGACCTCGGCCTCTCGCCAGGTTCGAATGGTTGCGGATATCGAGATCGAGGGGGGCGTCGTTGGGAGAGGCTCTTTACAGGACTTCGGTCGAACCCGTGCTCCAGGCACGGTATCCCGGGCCATTTCTCTATGAGAGGGATAAGGTGCTTCGTGCGCAAGCACACTCTGCCCTGTCGAGCAAGGTCGCGGCTACTCCTTGCGCACTTGCCGCGCCGCCTCCCGATACCTGAGCGCAAGCAGGCCGAGCAGCAGGACGGCGATGAGGGTGTCGACAAAGATCATGAAGAAGTTGTTGTGGGCATAGTTGGCGCTCTGGATCGTATCCAACAGATGGCCGTACGCCGCGCCGAGCATGAAGAAGGACCAGCCGAGCCCAGTCGCGAGCCAGAAGCGATCGCGAATCCAGATGCAGAGAAAGCCGAGGATGCCCCATGCGCCGTCATGGAAGCCAACCTCAAATTGGAAATGACTGCCCGTCTCCCAACCGATGATCTTCGCCGCATAGTCGGCGAAGAAGACGTGCGGGATGAAGCCGAAGAAGAAACCCAGAAAGCCGACGTTGAACACCAGCGAGTGCAGCAGGAAGATGTCGACGATGGCGGCGCGGTCTTTCGGCCGCTTGATCGCCAGATGGATCAGGGCGCCGACGATGCTCGCCACGACGAAGATGAAGCCCATTCTACTTCCTTCCGTTCGACGTGCGCAGCCTCGGTCACGAGGGTTCAGTCTCGCCAGTAGTTATTGGCCGCCGCGACCGTCTGGAAATGGATCGCGATAACCTGCGAGGAAGCGATTAACTGACCAGAATCCTGGTCATAGGCCGCGCGCAGCTTGCTGCGGATCTGGTCGGAGGGCTGTGTCAGCTTGACGCCGAGGCGTGCAAGCTTAGTGGCGAGTTCGAAGCCTTCCTGCGGGGTCGCCGTCTTGAGAGTGGGAAGCCACGTTTCAACCATGGATCGGTCCTTTCCTTCGCGGCCATTTGTGTCCGGCCGAGATCACGACAGCAGCAGCAGAAGCGCGGAAAAACCGCTTGCCGGATAGATGGCGATCGTCGGTTGCCGGCCGGGCGCCGTGTTGATCCGCCGGGTTGATTTCAGCAGTTCCTCCATAACGACGCGCAACTCCAGTTGGGCAAGCTGTGCGCCCGGGCAGGCATGGATACCGCGGCCGTAAAGGAGATTGTGAGCGGGGTCGCGATCAAGACGGAATTCGTCAGGATCGCCGAATACGCCCTCGTCACGGTTTGCCGAGGCCCAGATCAGCGTGATCCGTTCGCCGGTCGCGATCCGGCGGCCGCCGATCTCGACCGGTCGCGTCGTCAGCCGGCGGTTGGAAGCGAGTGGCGCATGGATCCGCAATATCTCGTTTATGGCCGCGGGCAGCAGCTCGGGGTTGCCGCGCAGTTGTTGCTCGATCTGTGGATTTGCCGCCAGATAATGCCCGAGGATGCCGACGCAGGCGGCGATGGTGCCAAGCTCGCCGACCGTCCAGTTGCGCAAGATGCTAACGATCTCGTTGTGAAGGAGCGGACGGCCGTCGACCTGCTCCCGCAACAGATCGGTGGTGATATCATCGGGCGCATCGGCACCGGCGGCGCGCCGCGCAGCGAGGAGGTCGCTGATATAGCCGTCGAACTCGAGCGCGACGGCAGCCATCGCGCCAGTGTTCCTCGCCAGTGTCGCTTCGTGGTTCCTGTGCACCCATTCGAGCAGCGGCGCGTGCAGCGCCGCCGGCCAGCCGAGATAGGCGCACTGGACTCGCACGGCGAACGGCCGGGCAAGCTGCGCCACCAGGTCGATCTCCGCGCCCTTTTCCAGCCCCGCGACCAGATCGGCCGCTATCGCCCGGCACGCCGGCTCGAAGGCGGCGACGCGTTCCGGCTCGAAGTGGCGCTCGATCAATTGTCGATATGCCGTGTGCCGCGGTGGGTCCATGCCGCTCGGTACGGATACATGATTGGATACAACGCTGCTGAACGTGTCATGGTCGTCGAGCACCCGCACTACGTCGTCGTGCCGGAATAGAGACCAGCCGAGATAGTCGCTATAGGCTACCGGGCAGCGACGGCGCATGGCGTCGTAAGCGGCAATCTGGTCGGATAGAACCGCTCCCGATCGAGGGTCCCAGTCTGATTGCGGTTTATCTGAGCCCAAGGGCATGAAATTCTCTCGACAACATCCCGACGCCACGACCGCCCGCCTGAGCACAAACGATTCCAGTGTCCTCCTAACTCTTGCCGGCAGGACGTTCTTTGTGGCCGCTCAAACAATACAAGCGCCGTGCTTCGCCACAGACAGCGATCGGACCTGTGCGATCTCGGTGACTGACCATGCCGCGTGGACACTCGAACCAGGCATATCCGCCAACTTGGAGAGCGCCTCGTGACGCTCGCCGCTGTTCCGTTGAAAAGGTAGAGGCGTCCCGCAATGTGACGCCGCCTCTGGTCGACGTCCTGCGTCGAAACGCAGCTCGAATGGCCGCGTAGGGTTGGTTCATTGTCGGAAGTCTTCGCGCCGCAACAGGCTCTTTCGTGTGGCAGATCATCAAGAGGCGCGGTCTTTTTGATCGCCCCACGGTTGTGCTTCCAAGCGTCTTGATTCAGAGCCGACCAAACAGACGGTCCAGTCGGCTCGGGGAGCCGGCGATGTCGTTTCTTCGCCGGAATTTTTTGATTATTTTGGCTGCCGCTGACTCATCTTTCCAGAGTTTTGAGAAACGCAATGAAGTCGGTGATCTGGTCGGGCGCAAGCCGGAATTCCGGCATTGTCGGATGTCCGGTCACGATTCCTTCAGCCAGTGCCTCTTCCAAGGTTTCGACTGGGTACTTGTGATGCAGCGTGCGGAACGGCGGTGCCACCTTGAGGGAGCTTTCGGATAATCGGTCTATCGCGTGGCACTGCGCGCAGTACGTCATCGCCAGACGAAAGCCTCTCTGCTCGGACGGTGATCTCGCCTGCGCTTGTACCGACATCGGCCACAGGACCAGTGCCGCGATCAGTCTCACGACCAGCAGTTTGCCGGTCTTCGTTATGCGCTTTTGCATGTCTTGCCCTAAAAGCTTTGTCTCAGGTTCTACGCGGCGATACGGCCGAGCTCCCGAATGTCCTTGAGCCAACGTTGTCGTTTCTGCTGTTTGCAGGTCGTGACCATTCCGAACAGCGTATGCCGCACTGGCTTTATGCCGATGAAGTGAAGCACGTTGTGCGTGAGGAGCTTCAGGGTATGGGCGCCGTACCAGAACCGATAAACGGAGACCGGCATGCTCATCGTAATGACGATACGCGCCGTTTTATTCCTGAAGATCGACCAGTTCATCGCCTGCTCGGTCATCTGTCTGGCGATCAGACCGGGTTGAAGGATTCGTTCGATGAATCCCTTCAGCAGGGCCGGCATATCCCCGCACCAGAGCGGGAAAATCAGAACCAAATGATCGCACGCCGCCAAGCAACGATAGGCTTCGCTGAGATCAGGCTCGAGCGGCTGCTCTCTTTGGTATCCTTCGTGAAGGATCGGGCCGAAAGCCATCGTGGAAAGGAGGAATGTTTTTGCTTCGTGACCAGAACTTGCTGCTCCCTCTTCGTAGGCACGACCGATTGCCTCGCAGAAGGTGCCTTTCTGCGGGTGGCCGACAACGATCATGACCTTGGACATTCGATACCTTTCCTCGGCCATCGCTAATGGGGAGCGCGGTAAGTGACACTTTCCGCTTTTCCGGCCTGCTCCGGCGGCGGCAAAACCATGCCGGACATTGGTTCGACGAAGGTCAGATGATCGTTGACCTGCTTGACGCCGGCCGTGTTCTCGGCAGCAACGATCAATGCCTGTCGCTCCCGCTCATCCAGGATGCATCCCCAGAGATTGGCCACCCCGTCGTGCACGGTGACGTCGATGCTGCCCGTCGGACTCCATTTCTGATGTTGGATCTCGGCTAAAAGGCTGTCACGAATCGCGCGGTCATCAACGCTGGAACGTGTCACGTTGGCGGCTATTCCCGCGAGTGCACGCAGCAGGTTTGCGCGGCTGAGAATACCGACGACATTTTCGCCCCGAAGGACGGGGACGCGCTTGATACGGTGCTTTTCCATCAGCGAGACGATCTGCTCCAGCGGACTGTCCTCCCCAACGGTAACCGTATCGACGCTCATGACGTCCGCGACCTTGCGTCCGTGCGTGTGGACATACTCATTCGCTAAGCGGCCAGGACCTAAAAGGAACTCGAGCCATCTGGGTCTGCGGCGCTCAGTCGTGATCTCCTTTCGCCGCAAGAAATCGCCTTCCGTCACCATGCCCACGAGATGTCGAGCAGAATCGATAACCGGAAGGCCACTGACGTTGAACTGCAACATGAGGCGAATTGCGCGTTCCACCGTATCGCTCGGTTCGACGGAAATGACGGTGGGAGTCATGATGTCTTTGGCTTGCATGGCGAACTCCATCGAAATGCAAGTCATCATAAAATGGCTGTCGCCCGTGCTCTTTGAGCCATGTCAAATATCGGCGTTCTGCCGAAAGGGTGCTGGCGTTGGATGGCGAGCAATTCGTGCATGACGGTTGGGGAGTTGCTCGTTGATATCGATCAATAGCAAACGCCGCGTTTGATCGAATAGTGAAACAAAGGTCCGGACCGTCTGATGAAATGTGTGACGCTGATTGGCAGTTGATCGCAAGCGCCCCGTTCGACTATGATCTCGAACTGGCGGTGATCGAAAGCGGTGAAATTCACCGTTTGATCATGCAATGCCGCCGTACGACCTCCGGGTGGACTGACGCCATATCGGGTAGGCCAGTCGATGTACATCCGACGCATTGGCGTTATTGGCGCTGACCGCATCTGTGTGAGGTGAAATAGCCATCGCGCGCCATGTGCCGATCCACCTCGCCCGTGATCGGCGCAGCGCGCAGATATGGACCGAGGTAAATCACCGTTGTGTCGTGTCGCACGCTTCAGCTTGAATATGCGGACGCCGGTGGGAACGCCGCTACCCCGTGGGGAAGCAGCGTTACCTGACTGACCCGATGCTTAACGAAAATCAAGGATGATGCAGATCGCCGCGTTGAGTATTCGATCGTGAGTCCGGCTATCGCTTCGGCTCGCACGTGTTCTTGCCCGGCGAGTACGGTGCTCCGCGCTATGAAGATGGTGAGTCTTTTCCGTCAAGGAGAGCGAAGTGGGAGCTCAACATGTTCAGTGAGCCATCAGCGCTGGAGCCGTCATCGCTTTCAGCATGCTGCGAGTAACGCCGCCAAGCACGAACTCGCGAAATCGCGAGTGCCCGTAGGCGCCCATGACGACAAGGTCGATGCCGGCATCCGCCACCTCGTTGAGAATGACGTCTGCGACCTCGCTGTTCGGCGTTACGATCGGCTTGAGCTCGACGTTAATGTGGTGTCGGGAGAGATGTTCAGCCATCTTAATGCCACATAATTCCTTCGGACGATCTGCATCCTGGATCGTAACCACCTCAACCTTACGCGCGCGCTCCAAAAATGGCATCGCTGTGCCAATCGCCCGTGCCGCATGCTGGCTACCATCCCAACAAGCCATCACCCGGTCGAGTTTCATGTCAGCGGTTTGAATGAAAGGAACGACCAGAACCGGCCGGCCGGAATTGAACAAAGCGGCTTCTATGACGAGGTCATTGTAAAGATCGATTTCGTCCTGCGTTTGTGCGACAACGGACAGATCATAGTTCCGGGCGATTTCGCCGAAGATCCGGGCGGAGTCGCCATGCCGGCTTGAAATGATGCGAGAATCCGAGTGAGTGTCGCGCAGACGCGCCATCTCGTCAAAGGTGCGGATTGCCTTATCGGCTTCGTCGCGCTGTTCGGCGCGCCATTGTTCAATTGTTTTCGTATCAGCGCCCTCTGTCGCGGCCCATGTCGGGAACTCGGGTGTAAGGACAACACCGGAAAGGTGCGCGTCGAACGATTTTGCAATCGATATCGCATAGTCACGTGCGACGTCGTTTGGGCTTCCGGCGGAAAGATGAACGAGAATATCGTTGATCATGACTTCGTCTCGCTTTCACATCGCAACGATTGGCGATGCCGCACAAGACGGCACGAATCCTGGCCCCATGTTTTGACGTAACGCAACGTCGCTCGGGTCTTTATTTGGGTACACCGAGTAAGCCCGCATTTAGTGCCATGCGAACCAGATCCGAGAGACTGTTGGCGTCCATCTTCGTCATGACGTTTGCGCGATAGATTTCGACGGTCCTGGGACTGATGTTGAGGTCATAAGCGATGGTTTTATTTGGGTGCCCGACCACGAGTCCGTTAAGCACTTGGCGTTCACGGGGGGTGAGGTTCGTGAGGCGTTCCTCGATCGCGGCGCGAACAGCGCGATGTTCTCGCTCGGAATCTTGATCGCGCAGAGCAGTTCGAACGGCCTGCAAAAGCAAATCGTCGTCGAACGGCTTTTCCAGAAAGTCCACCGCGCCATGCTTCATGGCCTCAACCGCGAGCGGGACGTCTGCATGGCCTGTGATGAGGACGACGGGTATGGGATTATTAAGATTAT
>JAFKKS010000041.1:0-5338 GCA_017304555.1 Hyphomicrobiales bacterium | reverse complement strand
CTTAAGCTCACGAAGCCGTTTGAGGAGATCGATGCCGCTCATGCCGGGCATCCGAACATCGGTCACTACGCATCCACCATGAATCTGGCTCAACGCGTTTAGAAAGGTCCCTGCGTCAGGGTAAGCTGCTGCTGGCAACTTGACTGTCTTGAATAGGAAAGCGAGCGATTGCCGCACAGCGTCGTCGTCGTCGATCACATGAACAAGCGCCTCATTTTGCATCGCTGAGATCCTCCTGGGTTACCGACCGCAGTGTGAATCTAAAGATCGTTCCGCCATCCGGATTTGGCTCAATCCAGATTCGCCCACCATGCGCTTCCACGATGGTACGGCAGATCGACAGGCCAACGCCCATGCCCTCCCGTTTGGTGGTTACGAACGGCTGAAATAATTGCTTGGCTAATTCCGGTAGAATGCCGACCCCAGTGTCGGCAACGGTAACCGTTACGAATTCCTCGCCGTCTTTTGCGGCAGAAATGCTAAGAGTGCGCGTTTTCGAATCGTGCATTGCCTCAATCGCGTTGCGAATGAGATTGAGGAGTACTTGCTGGATTTGCACCCTGTCGACAAGGACGAAGTCCTTGCTGCCATTGAGGTGAAGTTGTGTTCGAACGCCTTGGTTTTTTGCACCGACCAGAGCGAGGGCGCTTGCCTCCTCTACGATCTTAGCGACGCTTTCAATGCGCCTTTCGCTTTCGCCTCGGCCGACAAAATCGCGCAGGCGGCGAATAATCTGACCAGCTCGAAGGGCCTGCTCCGAAGATTTTTCGACGGCTTCGCGCACCACGGTCAAATTTTCATCCTGGTGAGCGGCAAGGACACGTTGAGAGCCTTTCAGATAATTCGCGATGGCGGATAGCGGTTGGTTGAGCTCGTGCGCAAGTGCAGACGCCATTTCCCCCATTGCGGTGAGCCGTGAGATATGGAGAAGCTCGGATTGTAATTCCTGCAGCCGCGCCTCGGCGGTCTGCCGCTCCGTCAGGTCTCTGATGAACCCCGTAAAGAAGCGCTGTTCAGTCGAGTGCATTTCTCCGACGGAAAGCTCAATCGGAAAGGTCGAGCCGTCCTTTCGTTGGCCGACAACAACCCGACCAATGCCGATGATGCGTCGCTCGCCCGTTTGGAGGTAACGTTCAAGGTACTGATCGTGCTCCTCCCGATACGGCGACGGCATTAAAATCTTGACGTTCCGACCAATTATATCCTTGCCGTCATAGCCAAACAGCCTCTCCGCCGCGGCACTGAAGGACTGGACCACTCCTTTCTCGTCGATGACAATCATCGCATCCGGCACCGTATTGAGTATGGACCGGAGGTGAGCTTGGCCCGCCAAAGCGGATTGCGTACTTCGCGCTGCTTCTATCTGTGTGCGTTTAAGACGCTCACCAAACCAGGCGACACCAACTCCCACGAGCACAAATGTCACGGCGCGCGCGATCTCAACAAAAAACAGTGGTGCACCGGGGTCGAGCAATATACCGGCGTCGCCAGTTGCGAACATTTGGAGGAACAAGGCACCGGCTGTCGCAAGAAGGCCCGGGCCAAAGCCTCCAATGATTCCGACAATGATGACGACCGGAATGAGAAAAATATAAAGCGCCTGATTTGCAAGCGCCGGCCCGAGCCATGCGCGCATCAGGAGCGTCAAAGCAACGGCCGTCAAAGCAAGCCCGTAGACGACCGCGCGCTTGTGCCGGACTATCAGTGCAGCCATGCATGCCACGCGTTCATATCTATGCTTCGAGCCATGGCGAGGTCGGTGTCATCAAGATCACTGCGTCTCAGGCGTCGCGCCACTAAGGGATATCCCTTACGGAGAATATCTGAATTTTCGTCTCATGACGTCCCCGTTACGCCTGGAGCGGACGATGGAGGCGCAAGATGATGACCCAGAACGCGGCGCAAACTCGATCTTTGAGAACAGGCGTTCCAAACAGAGAAGCGGTTTCGTCCGAGGCATCCGAGAGCATCATTGAGGCCATGGGTACGAGGATGGCGTTCAAACGAAATGCCGAGATCTACGGCGAAAACGAGCCTGCGGATTACCTCTACAAGGTCGCATCTGGCGCTATTCGTACCTACAAGGTGCTTACGGACGGCCGCCGGCAGATCGGCGCCTTCTATCTACCTGGCGACGTTTTTGGATTTGAGAACGGCGACCTCCACACGTTCTCCGCAGAGGCGATCTGTGATTCGAAGGTTGTCCTAATCAGGCGTGGCACGATCATCGGCTTGGCCGCTCGCGACAATAGCGTCGCCCGTGAGCTTTACACGGTCACGTGCCGCGAATTGGAACGCGTTCAGGAGCACGTTCTCGTTCTCATTAAAAGCGCCGAGGAGCGCGTCGCCAGTTTCCTCCTGGAAATGGCGAAGCGTACACCGGGCGCAAATCAGGTGCAGTTGCCGATGTCACGACAAGACATTGCGGACTATCTCGGCCTCACGATTGAGACGGTCTCTCGAACCATGACGCGCCTTGAGAGTGTTGCCGCGATTGCCCTGCCGAGTTCACGATGCATCGTCTTGCGTAACCGCGCCACCCTTGGTCGGCTCAATAGCTAACTTTGCGTGTGTAGGAAGATCGTGTGCTGCAACGGCTGAGGCGACACATAATGCCTTGATCCTGCGCCGGAAGCCGATCAAGGAATTTCGCGAGGCGGATCAGCGGAATTGAGTCAACCATCGGGTGACGCAAGGCGAGAGCGGTCAGAGGAAGCCATGCGATATCTAGTGAAGTTTATGAAGCGCGTTCGCGGAGAAAACGGCTACGAAGTTGATGTTTGTCAACGATGGCTGGAAGTCGATGCAAACACCAAATCAACGGCGCTCATCCTCGCCAAGAAACAGTTCTGTGCCGCCGAGCAGGTTCGAGATTGGACGACACACGCGGATCGGATCCAGATCAGTGAGGCTGAGTATCCATCATAGAAGTCTAAGACGCAGATGGTCAGGGTAGCGCTGGGCTGGGCGTCTGGAGAGAGGCGAGCGGTAGTCTGACAAGGCGGATTTTTTCGTCTCCACTTTCGGCGATCGAAAACCCAAGCTCAGTGCACATTTGCAGCATTGTCGAATTCTCAGTGAGAACCTCACCAACAATCTCATGAATTCCTTCGGCTCGCGCGTACTCCATGAGCATCTGCATTAGCAGCCAGCCTAGGCCTTGATTTTTCAGATCGGAACGCACCAGTACGCCGAATTCTGCGGTGTCGCTATGTGTCGTGACATGCAGCCGCCCAACGCCAAGCATCTCCTTGGTCACTTCGTTGATGATAACAAATGCCATCGCGCGCGCGTAATCGATCTGCGTGAAGCGGCTAATAAACGCATGCGTGAAGTCCTTCACGGGCGCAAAGAATCTCAGACGTAAATCGTCCGGTGTCACCTTCTCCAGGAAAGGCGTGTAAAGCGGCTCGTCCTCCGGCCGCACGGGGCGCAGGAGTAGTGGCGTCCCATTGCGGGCTTGCGTGTGGCGCTCCCACTCCTTGGGGTACGGTCTGATCGAAAACCGAGGATGCCCGCGCCAACCGGTCGGTGCGGGGGCGACCGCAATTCGTCCATCGAGGGCGATAATGCCTTTATCGTCTGCGAGCAGTGGATTGAGGTCCAGCTCTCTTATTTCAGGAACGTCCGCGGCGAGTTGGGAGAGTCTGACGAGGACTAATGCGACGGCGTCAGTGTCGGCCGCCGGCACGTTGCGATAGCTTTTGAGCAGTCTGGAAGCGCGCGTGCGCGATATCAAATCGTGGGCGAGGGCAAGGTCGAGCGGTGGCAGAGCAAGCGCCTTGTCATTGATAACCTCGACAGCAGTTCCCCCGCTGCCGAAGGCGATGATTGGCCCAAACGTGGCATCGCTCGCAATCCCAGCGATAAGTTCGCGTGCATGGGAACGGGCAATCATTGGATGGATTGTGACGCCAGAGATGCGAGCCTCAGGTTTTGCGGCGTGTGCCCGCGTTAAGATGGTCTCGGCGGCCTCATGTACGGCATTCTCATTACTGAGATTGAGTTGAACGCCGCCGACGTCGGATTTGTGCACGATATCAGGCGAAAGAATCTTCAGCGCCACAGGGCCTTTTGCCAGAAGCGGCTTGGCGAGCTCGACTGCTTCCGTAGCTGCCCGCGCATGCGAGACCGACGCAATCGGAATTGCATAGCAGGCCATGACGTCTGCTATTTCGAGCGGATCGAGCCATGTTCGTCCGCTCTCGATCGCACTGTGAACTACTGCTCTCGCCTTATGACCGTCGGGCACAAAATCCGATGGGAAGCTCGGCGGTGCCGCCATCAATGCGTCCAGGCGCTCTCGATAACGGACGAGATGCATATAGCCGCGCACGGCTTCGCTTTCGGATCGATAAAGGGGAATGCTGGCGGCTCCGAGTTTCGTTTCGGCGTCTCCATCGTCGCCGAGCCATACCGAGAAGACCGGCTTGGCCGGGTAACGTTGATTCCGATGCTTGCGCACGGAAGACGCGACCGCGTCGGCCGCTTCCCCTGCCGACGCGAGCGCTGTCGGTACGTTGATAACCAGAAGCCCGTCGTTTGCGGGATCCGCGAGCAATGCATCGGTCGCCATCGCATAACGAGCGGCATCGGCGTCTCCCACGATGTCGACGGGATTGGCTTTCGACCAGGTCGGCGGAAGTCGATCGTTCAGCAGTTTCGCAGTCTGCTCACCGAGCGAAGCAAGCTGCCCTCCGAAGTCGAGCAGACGGTCGACCGCAAGAACGCCGACGCCGCCTCCATTGGTCAGAATGGCGAGACGGCTGCCGGCGAAGGGGCGGATGTGACCAAGTGTCTCTGCTGCGGCGAAAAGCTCATCCAGATCCAAAACCCTGACCAATCCAACCCGGCGGAAGGCTGCGTCATAGACGGCGTCAGCGCCTGCGAGCGCTCCGGTGTGTGTGCGCGCAGCGACCGCACTCTGCATATGCCGTCCAGCCTTGATCACAATGACCGGCTTTGCGCGAGCGGCAGCACGCGCGGCGGACATGAATTTTGGCGCGTCCTGGATGGCTTCGATGTAAAGAACGATAGAACGGGTCGCTCTGTCAGCGGCGAAGTAGTCGAGAAGGTCGCCGAAATCGACGTCAATCTGGTTGCCCAGGGACACCACGGCAGAGAAACCGACCGAGCGTCGCGCTGCCCATTCCACCATGCCTGCGGCGATGGCTCCGGACTGTGAAATCAGTGCGAGGCTTCCGGGTTCGGCCATATGCGCTGCGAAGCTCGCGTCGAGCATCAAGTGCGGCATCTGAATTCCGAGGCAATTCGGCCCCAATAACCGCATGCCGCTCTGGTATGCGATTCGCTGAGCCGCTTCTGATGGCGAGCCCTT
>JAFKKS010000040.1 GCA_017304555.1 Hyphomicrobiales bacterium | reverse complement strand
CGCTGGTCGCGGCGTGCCGGACAGTCGAGGGGCGCACGCCGCATTCGCTGCATGGCTATTTCATGCTGCCCGGCGATCCGAGCGTGCCGATCATCTACGAGGTCGATCGCATTCGTGATGGCAAAAGCTATTCGACGCGTCGCGTGGTCGCGATCCAGCACGGGCACGCGATCTTCACTTTGTCGGCGTCGTTCCATAACGACGAGGAAGGCCTGGCGCACCAGTCGTTGATGCCAAACGTGCCTTTTCCCGAGGCGCTGCCGGCGGAATCCGATATCCGCAAGAGCGTTCTGCCGATGATGCCGGAAGCGGTGCGCCGCTATTACGAGCGCGACCGTCCGATCGAACTGCGGCCGGTCGAGTACGATCGCTATCTCGGCAAGAAGTACGAGAACGGGAAATTCCACGTCTGGATTCGCACGACCGCGCCGCTGCCAGACGACCCAGCGATCCATCAATGCGCGCTTGCCTATGCGTCCGACCTGACGCTGCTCGACACGTCGCTGGTGCCGCATGGGCGCACGCTGTTCGAACCGGAATTCATGGCGGCGAGCCTCGATCACGCTCTGTGGATTCATCGCCCGTTCCGCGCCGACGATTGGCTGCTCTATGCGCAGGAGACGCCGAACCTGCATGGCGGCCGCGGCTTCTCGCGCGGCTCGATCTTCTCGCGCGATGGAACGCTCGTCGCCTCGGTGGCGCAAGAAGGCATGGTGCGCCACCGGCGGGTGGAATGAGTTTCAGCCGCCGCTCGGCACAAGCCTTTGTCATCGCCGGGCTTGACCCGGCGATCTCGCTTAGGGGAGCACCCGCCTGATCGAGATGGCCGGGACAAGCCCGGCCATGACACTGAAAGCGTGCGGGCACCGCGGTGCTTTGCCTAAATCTTATGCATCCACGCCGATCGATTGGGCGAAGCTAGGATGCCCGAAGCCGGCCCGGATGACCGTGGGCGCGCTAATTTCTTCTTCGCGAACAAACGATTAGACGCCTTGCGTCCAGTTGGCACGGCGCTTGATTAGGCAGCCTTCGACGCGCCGCGCGGCAAGGGGGCCCAGACGACCGCCTGCCCGATGCGCATTCAGTGGGCTGGGAGTCTGTCATTCATGAAAATCGTCATGGCGATCATCAAGCCATTCAAGCTCGATGAGGTGCGCGATGCCCTCACCGCGCTCGGAGTGCATGGCCTGACCGTCACCGAAGTCAAAGGCTACGGGCGTCAGCGGGGGCACACCGAAGTCTATCGCGGCGCCGAATATGCCGTGAGTTTCCTGCCGAAGGTGAAGATCGAAGTCGCGGTCGCTGCGGACCAGGTGGACAAGGTCGTGGAAGCGATCAGCACCGCCGCCAAGACCGGTCAGATCGGCGACGGCAAGATCTTCGTGCTCGATCTCGAGCACGCGATGCGCATCCGCACCGGCGAAACCGATGCCGCCGCTCTCTAATCCTCGCGCCATGCTTCGACAGGAGTTTACGATGACGTTCACGACCCACCGTCGCGCGGCGCTCGCGGGAGCGTCCGCGCTCGGCGCGCTGGCCTTGCTCGCTTTCCTTTCCGACGCGAGCTTCGCGCAGACCGCGGCGCCCGCTGCTCCGGCCGCGCCTGCGGCGCCGAAGCTCGACACCGGCGACACCGCCTGGATGCTCACCTCGACGGCGCTCGTCCTGATGATGACCATTCCCGGCCTCGCGTTGTTCTACGGCGGCATGGTTCGGCGCAAGAACGCGCTCGGCGTCGTCATGCAGAGCTTCGCGATCTGCTGTCTCGTCACTGTGCTGTGGATGCTGTTCGGCTATTCGCTGGCGTTCACGAGCAACGGCAGCGAGGCGGTGAACAGCTATATCGGCGGCTTCGGCAAGGCATTGTTGTCCGGTGTCAGCGTCACCTCCACGAACGCGCTGGCGGCGACGATTCCCGAATTCGTGTTCGCCACCTTCCAGATGACGTTCGCCATCATCACGCCGGCGCTGATCACCGGCGCCTTTGCGGAGCGCATGAAGTTCTCCGCGGTGATGTGGTTCATGGGGCTCTGGCTCGCGCTCGTCTATGTGCCGATCGCGCACTGGGTGTGGGGCGGCGGCTTCCTCGGCACGGCGGGCGTTCTCGATTTCGCCGGCGGCACGGTGGTGCACATCAATGCCGGCGTGGCGGGTCTCGTTTGCTGCCTGATGCTCGGCACGCGCAAGGGCTACGGCACCGTCAACCTCGCGCCGCATAATCTTGTGCTCACGATGATCGGCGCTTCGCTGCTCTGGGTCGGGTGGTTCGGCTTCAACGCCGGCTCGGCCGTCGGCGCCAACGCACTCGCCGGCGCGGCGATGATCAACACGCAGGTGGCGACCGCGGCCGCGGCGCTCGCCTGGATGGTCTGCGAGTGGATCGTGATCAAGAAGCCAAGCTTGCTCGGTATCGTGTCGGGCGCCGTCGCCGGCCTCGTTGCCGTCACACCGGCCGCCGGCTTCGTCAATCCGACCGGGGCGCTCGTCATCGGCATCGTCGCCGGCACCGGCTGCTACATCGCCGCGGTCCATGTCAAAAAAGCGCTGGGCTATGACGACTCGCTCGATGTGTTCGGCGTTCACGGCGTCGGCGGCATCATCGGAGCGATTTTGACCGGCCTGTTCGCCGACGTCTCGATCAACGAACTCGGCAAGGACGCAAGCGTGGTGACGCAGATCTACGGCGTCGCCGTGACCATCGTCTACACGGCGGTGATGACGGCGATCATCCTCACGGTCATCAAGGCCGTGCTCGGCCTGCGCGTCTCGTCGAGCGACGAGGAGGAAGGGCTCGATCTCACCGCGCACGGCGAGCGCGCCTACACGATCTGAAAGTTATCACGGTTCTTGGACGCGAACGCCGCTCCGGAACCGTGGTCTGCGCCACGACGACGGCGGAACCCGGCACCGCCGCTGTCGTCGAGAGGCCTCGAGCGCAAGCTCGGGGCCTCTCTCTTTTTGGTGGCCTTGGTGCGAAGCCGCCTTTTCGTCATTGCCGGGCTTGACCCGGCAATGACGAGGAGAGGCCCTACGCCATTCCGCTGAGGCCGAAAGGGAGGGCGGTCATGTGAGGTATTTGCCTGCGGCAGGGCCCGATGGTTAATCACGCCTTAACCTCGCCCCTCTTAAGGTTTCCGCATGCGGCGAGTCCTCGAACGCAAGCGATAACCCATGAGCCCCGCCGACCCTGTCCCGTTTCCGAAAGCCGCCCGTCCGACCGACAACCGGTCGCCGTTCGTGCGCCTCACCGAATTGCTCGGCGACACCCCGCCGGGCCAGCCGCCGATCAACCTGTCGGTCGGCGAGCCGCAGCACGCGGTGCCGCCCTTCGTCGGCCCGGTGCTGGCCGCCAATGTGAGCGCTTTCAACAAATATCCGCCGAACAACGGGACGCCGGCCTTCCGCGAAGCGGCGGCGAAATGGATCACGTCGCGCTACAAGCTGCCGCGGCCGGTCGATCCGGCGCGCGAGGTGCTGGTGCTGGCCGGCACGCGCGAAGGGCTGTTCCTCGCGGCCATTACGGCGCGTCGCTACGTGAAGAATCGCAACGGGCGCCCGGCGATCCTCATTCCGAACCCGTTCTATGCGGTCTATGCCGCCGGCGCGCTCGGCGCGGATTGCGAGCCGGTCTATCTCGCGGCAGACGCGGAGAGCGGCTTCATTCCCGACCTCGACGCGCTGAGCGATGAGCTTCTTTCCCGCACTGTCGCGTTCTATCTCGCGTCGCCCTCGAATCCGCAGGGCGCGGTCGCCGGCCCCGATTATCTGCGCCGCCTGATCGCGCTGGCGCGCAAGCACGGCTTCATGGTGTTCGCGGACGAGTGCTACTCCGAGATCTATTCACGAGAGCCGCCGGTCGGAATGCTGGAAGTCGCCGGCGACGATTTCTCCAACATCGTCATCTTCCATTCGCTGTCGAAGCGCTCGAACCTCGCAGGCTTGCGTGTCGGCTTCGCGGCGGGCGATGCGGGCTTTCTCGCCGACTATCTCAATCTGCGCGCCGTCTCCGCGCCGCAGATTCCGAATCCGGTACAAGAAGTGGCCATCGCCGCTTACGAAGATGAAACACATGTCGAGGAAAACCGGCGTCTCTACGCCGCGAAGTTTGACCTCGCGGATCAGATCATCGGCGATCGTTACGGCTACAAGCGCCCGGCGGGAGGCTTCTTCCTCTGGCTCGACGTCTCGGCACATGGTGGCGACGACGAGGTGACTTTGCGGCTGTGGCGCGAAGCCGGCGTGCGCGTCGTGCCGGGGTCGTATCTCGCGCGCGACGGCGCGGGCGGGAGCAATCCCGGCACGGGCTTCATTCGAGTCGCGATGGTGCAGGACGCGGCGACGACCGCCGAAGCTTTGCACCGGATCGTCGCGTTGTTGAGTTAAGGGGAGCGTTTACGACCAATGCCCGCGATCTGGCGCAGTTTCGAGCCCGCAGCGTATTTACCGGAGGAGCTTCGCGGCCTCCTGCGCCGGCGCGCGCGCGAGATCGGCGGGCTCGCTCTGCTGGCGCTGACCGCCGCGCTCGCCATCGCGCTTGCCACTTGGTCGGTACAAGACCCGAGCCTGACGCACGCGACGAAGACGCCGGTGCGCAATCTCATCGGCTATCCCGGCGCCATCGCCGCCGACACTCTGATGCAACTGTTCGGGCTCGCGTCGATCGCGCTGCTCGCTCCGATCGCGATCTGGGGTTGGCGCATGGTCGGGCATCGGCCGCTCGATCGCGAAAAGCTGCGTCTGGTGATGTGGCTCGTCGGCGTCGTGTTCACCGCCGCCTTCGCCTCCTGCCTGCCGAAAAGCGCCGGCTGGCCGCTTCCCGCCGGGCTGGGCGGCGTGGTCGGCGACGCGATGCTCAAGGCGCCGGCGTATTTCTTCGGCGTGCTCTCGGGCACGACGCGGTTTGCCGTCGGCGCGGTGACGGCGGCATTCGCCGGTTGTGCGATCACGCTTGCCGCCGGGCTCTGGCGTAACGCGCCGTCCAGCGCCGACGTCGACGATGAGGACGACGAGCCGGCGGTGCGCTCGCGCCCGCGCCGCCGTCACGAGGAAGAGGATGACGACGTGGACGCGCCGGGCGGCCTGTTCGTCGGCCGTGTCGTTCATGGAGTGCTTAGCGCCAAGGCGCGGCTGACGCGCTGGGTGTTGTGGATCTGCGAGAAATTCGCGCACGAGGACGATCTGCCGCGCGCCGCGCGCCGCTCGGGTCTCGATGGGCGTGTCGAACCGCGCTGGCGCGATGCGCCCGCAGTCGAGTTGCCGCGCGAACCGGCGATGACAGATGACGACGAGCCGCCGGAGGACGAGGGCGACGAAGACGAGGACGTCGAAGAGGACGACGCCGAGGAGGTTTCCGCCGCGCCGCCGAAGAAGCGGGCGAAGCCGGCGCCGAAGCCCTCCTCCAAGCGCGGCGGCTACGAGTTCCCCTCGATCAATCTGCTCGCTTCGCCGAAGCCGAACGAGCGCAGCGTGATGAGCCAGGAGGTCATCCAGGAGAACGCGACCGCGCTCGAAGGCGTGCTCGGCGATTTCGGCGTGCGCGGCGAGATCATCAATGCGCGGCCCGGCCCCGTGGTCACGCTCTACGAATTGGAGCCGGCGCCCGGCATCAAGTCGTCGCGCGTCATCGGTCTGGCCGACGACATCGCGCGCTCGATGAGCGCGGTCTCCGCGCGCGTTGCCGTCGTCTCCGGCCGCAACGCCATCGGCATCGAATTGCCGAATCCGAAGCGCGAGAAGGTCTATCTGCGCGAGATGCTTGCGGCGGACGACTACACGAAGTCGAACGCCAAGCTGCCGCTTTGTCTCGGCAAGACGATCGGCGGCGAGCCGGTGATCGTCGATCTCGCGCGCATGCCGCATCTGCTGATTGCCGGCACCACCGGCTCCGGCAAGTCGGTCGGCATCAACACCATGATCCTGAGCCTGCTGTACCGGTTCAAGCCGGACCAGTGCCGCCTGATCATGGTCGATCCGAAGATGCTGGAACTCTCCGTCTACGACGCGATTCCGCATCTCCTCACGCCCGTCGTCACCGATCCGAAAAAAGCGGTAGTGGCGCTGAAATGGGCGGTAAAGGAGATGGAGGACCGCTATCGCAAGATGTCGAAGCTCGGTGTGCGCAATCTCGATGGCTACAACACACGCGTTGCCGAGGCGAAGGGGAAGGGTGAGACGCTTACCCGTACGGTGCACACCGGCTACGACAAGGAGTCAGGCGAGGCGATCTACGAGGAGGAGACGCTCGATCTCGAGCCGTTGCCGTTCATCGTCGTCATCGTCGACGAGATGGCCGATCTGATGATGGTCGCCGGCAAAGACATCGAAGGCGCCATCCAGCGCCTTGCGCAGATGGCACGCGCGGCGGGTATCCACGTGATCCTGGCGACGCAGCGTCCGTCCGTCGACGTCATCACCGGTACCATCAAAGCAAACTTCCCGACCCGCATCTCCTTCCAGGTCACGTCGAAGATCGACAGCCGCACCATTCTCGGCGAGCAGGGCGCGGAGCAACTGCTCGGCCAGGGCGACATGCTGTACATGGCGGGCGGCGGGCGCATCAGCCGCGTGCACGGCCCCTTCGTCGCCGACGACGAAGTGGAAAAGATCGTGCGCCACCTCAAGAGCCAAGGTGCGCCGCAATACCTCGAGGCCGTCACCGCCAGCGACGAACTGGAGGAAGGTGAAGACGGCGCCGTGTTCGATGCGACCGCGATGGGCAGCGAAGGCACGGACCTCTACGAACAGGCAGTGCAAATCGTGCTGCGCGATCGCAAGGCGTCAACCAGCTACATCCAGCGCCGCCTGCAGATCGGCTATAATCGTGCTGCTTCGTTGATGGAACGCATGGAGAAGGAAAGCGTCATCAGCGCGCCCAACCACGCCGGCAAGCGCGAGATTTTGATCGGCGAGGACGCGTAAACGTACGTTGCGTGGCCGAGGCGCTTTGCCGGGCCGCGAAAACGCCATACCTTCGAGGTATGGGCGACTGATTCCATTGTTGGCTCGCGTCGGGGCGAAGCTTCGAGCGCGTGCGGAGAACAAAATGTCGAAACTCTTTCTGCCGGTGATGGTGTGCGCGCTGGCTCTGCCGTTGGCGAGCGTCGGCGCCTCGGCCGAAACCGCCGCAGGCGGGCGCGTCGCCGCAACGGCGGCTCCGAATGTCGGCACGGCGCCGGCCGCTTCGACCGCCGCTTCCGGCGCGCAGGCGCTGCCAGCGCCGATCATCCGCCCGAAGGCCAACATCGCCAAAGGCGGGCCGTTGACGCAGCAGCAGAAGACGCTGATCGACCGCATCAATCTTTACCTCACCAGCGTGCAGACCTTGTTCGGCGATTTCGTCCAGGTGGGGCCAGACGGCACGCGCAGCGAGGGTAAATTCTACCTGCAGAAGCCGGGCCGTATGCGTTTCGAATACGACGATCCGAGCCCGCTGGAATTGATCGCCGACGGTAAGTCCGTCGCCATCCGTGATCGCAAGCTTGCGACGCAGGACCTGCTGCTGCTGTCGCAGACGCCGCTGCGCTTCCTTCTCTCCGATCGCATCGATCTGTTCCGCGAGGGCAATCTCGTCGGCGTGTCGTCTGACGATACGTTCGTGACGCTCACGCTCGAGGAGAAGCAGACGATCGGCGGCACGCATCGCCTTGCGCTGATGTTCTCCGCCAAGGACTTGGCGCTGAAGCAGTGGACCGTGACCGATCCGCAGGGCTACGACACGACGGTCGCGCTCTACAATGTCGATGTCGGCCGCAAGCTCGATCCCGATCTGTTCAAGATCAACTACGAGCGTATGCGGAATTAGGCGTTTCGCGACAACCGATTTCTTCGCCTTCTACGTCATGGCCGGGCTTGTCCCGGCCATCCACGTCTTTGGGGCGCGTCAAACAAGACGTGGATGCCCGGCATAAAGCCGGGCATGACGGTGGTCAGAGCTGCACTCCCGTCCTCTTGCTTCCTTCAGGGGAACGCGAATACTGCGCGCCGACTTGTCCTTGTCGCTCTCCGGGAGAAAACGCGCATGCCTGCTCACAAGCTGAAATTCTATTATTCACCCGGTTCGTGTGCGCTCGCCTCGCACATCGCGCTGGAGGAGGCGGGCGCGACGTTCGAGCCCGTGCGCGTGGCGCTGGCGAAGGGCGAGCACGGGAAGCTCACCGGCATCCCGCTCGCCATCAAGGACCTGTTCTGCACGAAGGGCGTGCGCACAACGGCCGCGTCCAGCATCCTCGGCCCCTTCGTGCCGCCGTATGAGAGCACGGTCAGCGGCAACCTGCTGCGCGACGGCGCG
>JAFKKS010000039.1 GCA_017304555.1 Hyphomicrobiales bacterium | reverse complement strand
TCAGGGGGAGGAGGTGCCACAAGTTTTGCCCTCAGCATTATCGCGATGGAGAAGGAAATTGGCGGTGCAAAATCAATCAACCTCCATGCCTATCATCGACGGCGCGACACGCTTGTTCGCAATCGTCGGTCACCCGATTGCACAGGTGCGCTCGCCGCGCGTGCTGACGGAAAAGCTGCGCGCACGCGGGCTCAACGACATCGTCATCCCGGTCCACGCGCTGCCGGAGAAATTCGATGAGGCGATGCGCGGACTGATGGGACTCGGCAACCTCGACGGCCTCATTTTCACGGTGCCGTACAAGGTGCAGGCCGTGCCCTACGCCGACACGCTGCTGACGACCGGACGCCAAGTCGGCGCCATCAACGTCTTGCGCCGCGAGGACGACGGCACCTGGACCGGCGACATGTTCGACGGCCGCGGCATGACGCGCGGTCTCGCCAACCAAGGCGACAACGTGCGCGGCCTCTCGGTGCTGCTGCTCGGCGCTGGCGGGGCGGGCAGCGCCATCGCCTGCGCGCTCGCGGAAGCGGGAGCGAAGTCGGTCACGATCTACGACATCGATGCGCCGAAGGCGCGCGCGCTCGCAGCGCGCGTCAACGAAGCCTTCCCACAGTGCAAGGTCGAGACAGGCGGCCCGCGTCTCGCCGGCCACGACGTGCTGATCAACGCGACGCCCATCGGCATGAAGGACAGCGACGGCCTGCCGGCGGATGTCGGCCCGCTCGACGGCGTGAAGATCGTCGGCGACGTCATCGTGCTTGCAAAACCGACGCCGCTGCTGCGCGAAGCGCAGGCGCGCGGCTGCCACACCATGGATGGCATCGGCATGCACACCGGCCAAGCGGAGGAGATCGTGGATTTCTTCCGGGCGCGGAAGGGCTAAGAGTCACTTCGCGATTGACATAGAAACGGCATCTCGCCGCCCACTGCTGTCATGCCCGCGAAGGCGGGCATCCAGTAACCCCTGCCTGGACTTGATTCGCAAAGCTGCGGCGTACTGGGTCCCCGCTTTCGCGGGGACGACATCCAGCGGCTGACGCGCGCGCTGCGATCGATAATCCTATCCCCACAGATCCTTGTAGTTCGGGAATTTCGACAGCGTCTTATCGTTGTGCGTCGGCTCGAGATAAGGCAGCGCACGCGCAAGGCCGAAGTTGATCAGCGGCGATGTGTGCTTGACGTAGAGGTCGAGCGGATCGAGTTCGTGGCGCAGACGCAGCTTCGGATCGTAGTTCAACCCGCTGCTGCGGAACCACTTATAACCGTTCCTGATCGCCCAGTTGACGATGTCGCGGAACGCCTGGTGGTAGAGGTGCAGCTTCAGCGCGACGTCGTAGTCGAAGCCGATATATTCGCCGTAGACCGCGTCGCCATTCACCATGCAGTACGTGAAGGCGACGATCTTGCCGTTCTGGCGCCAGAGGAAGAAGCGCACCTTGTCCGGCATCCGCTTCGCAAGGCCGAGAAAGAATTCTTTGCTGAGTTTCTCGAAGTGCAGCTTCGAGCGCGCGTAGACGGCGAGATAAAGCGGATAGACCTCATCGATGTGGGGCGCGAGATCATGCACCACTTCGAGCTTGAGCGGATCGAACTTCTCCGCCTGGCGGAATTTCCGGTTGAGATCACGCCGCTGCCAGCCGGTGAGACCGCGGCGGGTATAGTCGTCGAAATTGGCGTAGTCGATGCTGAGCTTCGTCATCGGCATGCTGGGCACGCGGGTGAAGCCTAATTCACCCAAAGACGCCATCGCGTCGCGATATTCCGACGGAAATTCCTTGAACACGACAAGGCCGGCGCGCTCGCGCTTGGCATGATCGAGGATTGCTTGTGCGATCAGCGGCGCATGGCGGCGGTGCGCGCTGGCATCATCGCCGTCGAGGTGCCCTTCGCCTGCGACGCTGCCGACCATGATCGTACGCATGGTGAAAAATCGCGGCCAGAGTTTACGCACGCGTGCGATCAACGCCGCCACTCTCTCACCGGTGCCGGCGAGCACATCCTGATCGAGGAGGAAGAACGGCTGCACCGCTATCGCTTGATCTTGCGCATCGCGCACGACGCAATAGCGATGCGCGAATTCCGGATGGAGCGTGTCCTCCACCAATTCGTAGTAGCGGCGATCCTTGCGCTGCCCTGCGAACGCCGCGTGCCAATACGGCAACCGCGCCAGCTCTTCGCGCGTGACGATGTCCGCGCGTACGCCACGGGGAACAACAACCGGCCGCGAGTCGACAGTCCGCGGCGCCTCACTCGCGCGTGGCGCGAGCAACACGTCTGAAAGCATACTCATAGAAATCGAAACCGTTCGAAGGCGATACGCGCACGGGTCCGTGCGCTGAAAAACGGCTTAGGAAGCGCGCGCCTTCATCGCGTGCTCCATCAAGTTCTTTCCAAGCGACCAGGCGGCGCCCGGCATCTTATGGCTTGCAGCAATCACATCCTCAAAAGAACGCGCGATACGTACACAGTCCTCGTCAGTAACGATGAGCGGCGGAAGAAGTTTCACCGTATGGCTGGCGTGGCCTGCCACTTGGGTTAGGATTTTGTGATCTTTGAATAACGGAATCGTGATGAGCTGGCAGAACAGCCCCTTGTTCGCCGCCTCGATCAGGTTCCAGGAGGCTTTGAGCTTGAGCGAGCGCGGCGAGCCGAATTCGACGCCGATCATCAAGCCCTTGCCGCGCACGTCGCGCATGAACTCATAGCGCGGCATCATTTCGTTGAACGCTGCCAGCAGGCGCGCGCCCTGCGTCGCTGCCTTCTCCACGAGCTTCTCTGACTCGATCACCGAAAGCGTTGCGATACCCGCCGCCATCGCGAGGTCATTCTTGCCGAAGGTCGAGCCGTGCACGACCGAGCGGTCCATGCGGTTGAACAGCTTGTCGAAGATCCAGCGTTTGGTGAGCACGGCGCCGACCGGCACATGCCCGCCGGATAACGATTTCGCGAGCAGCACCATGTCGGGCTCCACACCCCAATGCTCGACCGCGAGAAAACGACCGGTGCGCCCGATGCCCGTTTGAATTTCG
The DNA here is from genome assembly GCA_017304555.1 of Hyphomicrobiales bacterium. Lineage (GTDB taxonomy): Bacteria > Pseudomonadota > Alphaproteobacteria > Rhizobiales > Xanthobacteraceae > JAFKKS01. The sequence continues at coordinate 5,352 of JAFKKS010000039.1, read as the reverse complement.
TCGGCGACGAAAACGGTGCCGTACTTCGCACACAGCGCTTGCGCCTTCGCGAGATAGTCGTCGGCGGGAAGGTTGACGCCCTTGCCCTGGATCGGCTCGACAAAGAAAGCCGCAACGTCGCGGCTGGACAGCGCCTGTTCGAGCGCCGCGAGATCGTTGAACGGCACCGAGACGAAATCCGGCAGCAAAGGCCCGAGCCCGTCGCGGAAGATGGCGTCGCCGTTGAGCGACAGCGCACCGTAGGTGAGCCCGTGGAAGGCATGATCGCAGAACACGATCTTGCCGCGGCGCGTTGCGGCGCGCACGAACTTGATCGCCGCCTCCACCGCCTCCGCTCCGGAATTGGCGAAAAACACCTTGTCGAGATACGGCGTGTAAGCAAGCAGCCGCTCCGCCAAAATGCCGGCGAGCGTCGAGACATCCATCTGCACCAGATTGGGCAGTTCGGCGTCGAGCACGCTTTTCAACGCATCGCGCACCTGCGGATGGTTGCGCCCGATCGCGAACACGCCGAAGCCGCTCAGAAGATCGAGATATTGCGCCCCCGCCCGATCGTAGAGATATTGCCCGCTGCCGCGCACAAAGCCGGCGTCATAGCCGATGGTCTTGAGCACCCGCACCATCTGCTCATTGAGATGGTTGGTATGCATCGAAAACCGATCGGCCTCCCGCTCGGCGAATAGCGCTGCAATATCGAGGCTCATCCCGGAATTTTCTCCTTTAGTCCGCCCGTGACCTAATCCCGGCCGCAATTTACCGCAATGAGGTACCGCTCGCTGCAATGCGGGAACGTTGATCGGACCATACAGTTATTCAGCGACACGAGGATTTTGCAGTGCTGGCACCGCGGTATTTTCTTCCGATCTTGGGAATTATGGCGTTAACGACCCAGGCGACGGCGGCGCCGCTGTCCCCGGTCGGCGAATGGCTTGTGGCAAATGGCCATGCCCGGATCAAGATCGACCAATGCGGCAAGAACGTCTGGGGCGTGATCTCCTGGGAAGGCAAGCCCGGCGGCGTCGACAGCAACAACCCGGACCCGGCGAAACGCAACCGCCCGATGCTCGGCATGCCGATCCTGCTGGACCTTAAAGCCGGCGATGAGGGCCGCTGGGAGGGGCAGGTTTATAATGCCGAGAACGGCAAGGTCTACGACGCTAGCATTCGCCTTAAGTCACCGGAAGTACTGGAAATTCAAGGCTGCGTATTAGGCTTCCTGTGCGGCGGCGAAGATTGGACGCGGTTCCACGCGCCAGCGGAAGCCGTTCCCGCTCCGGCGCCTCGCAGCAACAAGCCCGCAGGCCGGTCGGCCGCAGCCAACCCAGCGGACGGTAAAGCCGCGGATGGTTCGGTCAATGTGTGTCAGAGCGTCGCGGCGGCGACGGGCGTGCCGATCGAAACCCTCGTTCCGCAGGCGCATCCCCAACCTCCGGCGCATAAAAAGCGCTGATGCGCGCTCTTTCTCCCTCCATTTCCCGTGTTAAGCCTGATGCGCGCCGCCGCATAGATGACACAGTATTGCCTTATTTCGCCACATATCTCGCGCGCGTGCGAACAAAGTTGAAACGACAAACGTTTAATCTCTCCCGTTGAAGCACTAGATGCCGGCAACGGAATAATTGCTGCAGGCGCGATGCGGACGCGCGAAGACGAACCAGGATGCGGTCGGACAAGGTTGAGTAGCAAGGTGTGTTGATGAAAGTGGTCCTGGCCCAGCCGCGCGGATTCTGCGCCGGAGTGGTGCGCGCCGTCGAGATCGTCGAGCGCGCGCTCCAGCAGTATGGCGCGCCGGTCTACGTCCGCCACGAGATCGTGCACAACAAGCACGTCGTCGAAAATCTCAAGACCAAGGGCGCCCGCTTCGTCGAGGAGCTCGACGAGATTCCCGCGGGCGCGGTGACGGTGTTCAGCGCGCATGGCGTGGCGCGCTCGGTCGAGGAGGAAGCGGAAGCCCGCAAGCTCCCGGTGCTCAATGCCACCTGCCCCCTGGTCACCAAGGTTCACAACCAGGGCAAACGCTATGTGTCCCAAGGCCGTACGCTGATCCTGATCGGCCACGCCGGCCACCCGGAAGTCGAAGGCACGATGGGCCAGATCAAGGCTCCAGTGATCCTGGTGCAGAACGAGGACGACGTCGCCAAGCTCGATCTCGCCGACGACACGCCAGCCGCCTACATCACCCAGACGACGCTGAGCGTGGACGACACCAAAGGCATCATCGCCGCCCTCGAGCGTCGTTTTATCGACATCGTTGGGCCCGATACCCGCGATATCTGCTACGCGACGCAGAACCGGCAGGCAGCGGTGCGGGACCTTAGCAAGGTCGTCGACGTTATCCTGGTGGTCGGCGCCAAGAATAGTTCCAATTCAAATCGGTTGCGCGAGATCGGCGCCGAGGAAGGCGTGCCCAGCTATCTGATTGCTGATGGCAACGAGCTCGATCCGGCCTGGATTGACGGCGCAAACGTGGTAGGTATCACCGCTGGCGCATCGGCGCCGGAAGTATTGGTCGACGACGTTATCGACGCTCTGCGTCGCATCGGCCCGGTGGAAGTCACGACCCTCCCCGGTCGCGAAGAGCGCATTGAATTCCGTCTGCCCGTCGAATTGACGGGACCGAGAAAGGCGACACCGCAAAAAGTGTCCGTAAGCTAGAAAGCAAGAGAATGGCAATTCCGTTCTACAAAGAGATCCGCATCGGCGCATATCTGCTCAAGCAGAAACTGATGGGCCGGAAACATTATCCGCTCGTGCTGATGCTGGAACCTTTGTTCCGCTGCAATCTCGCCTGCGCCGGCTGCGGCAAAATCGATTATCCCGCGCCGATCCTCAATCGCCGCATGACTCCGCAAGAGTGCTGGGACGCCGCTGAAGAGTGCGGCGCGCCGATGGTCGCGATCCCGGGTGGTGAGCCGCTGATCCACAAGGAGATCGGCGAGATCGTCAAGGGTCTCGTTGCGCGCAAGAAGTTCGTCTCGCTCTGCACCAACGCGCTGCTGCTCGAGAAGAAGCTCGATCTGTTCGAGCCGTCTCCGTACCTGTTCTTCTCCGTGCATCTCGACGGTCTTCAGGGCCACCACGACAAGTCGGTGTGCCAGGAGGGTGTGTTCGACAAAGCGGTCTCGGCCATCAAGGCGGCGAAGGCGCGGGGCTTCACGGTCAACGTCAACGCCACGATCTTCGACGGCCATGCCGCCGAGGACATCGCCGCGTTCCTCGACTTCACCAAGGAGCTCGGCGTCGGCGTCTCGATCTCGCCCGGCTATGCCTATGAGCGCGCGCCCGACCAGCAGCACTTCCTGGCGCGCAAGAAGACCAAGGAACTGTTCCGCAAGATCTTCGCGCTCGGCAAGGGCAAGGGCTGGAACTTCATGCATTCCGGCCTGTTCCTCGACTTCCTTGCCGGCAACCAGGAATATCATTGCACGCCGTGGGGTATGCCGACCCGCAACATCTTCGGCTGGCAGAAGCCGTGCTACCTGCTCGGCGAAGGCTATGCCAAGACGTTCAAGGAACTGATCGAGACCACCGATTGGGATTCCTACGGCACCGGCCGCTACGAGAAGTGCGCGAACTGCATGGCGCATTGCGGCTACGAGCCGACGGCGGCGCACGCGATGATCTCGAACCCGTTCCAGGGTCTCAAGGTCGCGCTGCGCGGCATCAAGACGGAAGGCGAAATGGCGCCGGAGATTTCGCTGGAGAACCAGCGTCCCGCCGAATACGTCTTCTCACGCCATGTCGAAAGCGAACTCTCGGCGATCGAGAAATCCAAAGCCGGCGCCGAGAAGACGGCGTCCGCGGCGTAACGAACCGAAAGCGGCGGCGCTGTCCCGCGCCGCCCGCATCAAAGCGACCATCTGAATCGGATCGCCCGCCAGGCCGCCGAACACGGCGGCCAGATTGACCTTGCCGTTCGGCTTCAGCGTATGCTGCGCAAGCGGCGGCAGCGCGCGCGAGGCCGGATCGCAAATCGCCCGCAACGCGACAATCGGCAGTTGATGCACAGCCGCGAACTCCGCGGTGACATGCGATTCCATGTCGACGGCCGCGGCGCCGGTCGCGTCGCGCAGCTTTGCCTTCGTCACCGCATCGAGCACGACCGCTTCGACCCCGGCGAGACGCCCGAGCGTCGGTGCATCGGGGTATTTCTCCAGCGACGCGGCAAGCGATTACACAAACCCGGGGTGGCTCTTCCAGCGCCGGCCGGTGGCGGCGACTTCGGTTGCGACAACGAGGTCGCCCGGGCGCAGCGCCGGGTCGAGGCCGCCGGCAAGACCGAAACTGATCACCGCCCGCAACGCGCGGCCATCGACCGCCTCGAGCAGTGTGCGCAGCCGCTTCGGATCGCCGCCGCTGCAAATCGTGATGACCCCCGGCCCCGCCGCAATCCGCGCCTCGCGCGCGAGCCCTGTCACCGCGAGAACCGGCCGTTCGTCAGATGAGGTCGCGTCAGATGTGGTCACGTCGAGCATCGGGTCGATCAATTCCGTCTACATTCCGTACGATACGGTGGTCGCATTCGCACGTTTCAAATTCCTAAACCGTGCCAGCGCCCAGAGCGGGAAGAATTTCCGGTAACCGTGGTAGCGAAGATAGAAGACGCGTGGGAAGCCCGTTGCCGTGAAAAGCTCTTCGTCCCACAAGCCATCCTTAGCCTGAGTCGCGCACAGATAGGCTATGCCTTTCTTCACCGCCGGGCTGTCCACTTCCCCCGCCGCCATCAGCGCCAGTAGCGCCCAGGCGGTCTGTGAGGCCGTGCTCGGCGCGCGCTCGTAGCCGTGATAGCCGAGCTTGTAGCTCGCCCCGTCCTCGCCCCAGCCACCGTCCTCATTCTGGATCTTGGTGAGCCACGCGGCGGCCTTGCGCACCTCCGGCGACTTCAAGTCGACCTGCGCGGCGTTGAGCGCACACAGCACCGACCAGGTGCCGTAGATGTAGTTCATGCCCCAGCGGCCGTACCAGCTGCCCTCGGGCAGTTGCGTGCTTTTGAGATAGTCGATGCCGCGCGCGAGCCGTGGGCTCGTCTGAACCGTCTCGCCGAGTTGCGCCAGCATCGACACGCAGCGCGCGGCGACATCCTCCGTCGGCGGGTCGAGCAGCGCGCCGTGATCCGCGAACGGAATGTTGTTGAGGTAGTAATAAGTGTTGTCGGCGTCGAACGCCGCCCAGCCGCCGTTCTTGCTCTGCAGTCCCTCGACCCATTCGCGTGCGCGGGAGAGTGCCCCGTCGTAAGCGCCAGGCTTGAAGTTCGATGCCCGGTCCATCGCCATGGCGACCACCGCGGTGTCGTCGAGATCGGGGTAGTGCGGGTTCGCGTATTGGAACGCCCAGCCGCCGGGCCGCACATCC
>JAFKKS010000537.1 GCA_017304555.1 Hyphomicrobiales bacterium | reverse complement strand
CAATCATCCCGGCCGCCAGGACTGCTCTCAACGTTGCAAACATGAAACCCTCCCCGGTGAAGGAGGTAAGGTTGAACCGCATTTTGGGCGCGCCGGAGGATGCATGACGGCCGATCTCCGGCCCCGGAAAGGCGCTGATGGCGATATTGCGGCAAGCTTAGGCCTGGACATAACAGGCGGGCTTTGCCTTTGCGCCGCACGCCCCTATAAGGGCGCCCAGTGGTTGCGCCGGTAATCTTATCTGGCGGCCCGCTTCCCACGACCGCCGCACCTCGAGAGCGCCATGGCGAAAACGATCTACGTGCTGAACGGGCCGAACCTCAATCTGCTGGGCCAGCGCGAGCCGGAGAAATACGGCCGCGCGACGCTCGACGATGTCGAGAAGCTTTGCCGAACGACGGCGAAGGCGCATGGCCTCACGGTCGAGTTCCGCCAGTCGAACCACGAGGGCGAACTGATCGACCTGATCCACGAGGCCTGGCGCAAGAAGGCGCTCGGCCTCGTCATCAATCCGGCCGGTTATTCGCACACCTCCATCGCCATCATGGACGCGATCCTCGGCACCCAGCTTCCGACGATTGAGGTGCACGTCACCAACATCCACCAGCGTGACGCCTTCCGGCATCATTCTTATATTTCGCATGCGGCGCGCGCCGTGTTGTGCGGATTCGGCGTCGACGGCTATCGGCTTGCGATCGACGGCCTCGCCGCGATGACCGCTTCGCCGCAACGCTGACGCCCACTCCCGGCCTGAAAGTTTCGCAATGTCCGCAGATCACAAGCTCAACGATCACGACCTCATCCGCGACCTCGCGAAGCTACTCGATGAAACCGGACTGACCGAGATCGAGATCGAGCGCGACGACACGCGAGTGCGCGTCGCGCGCCAGCCCGCGGCCGTCTCCAATGTGTCGGTCCCCGTCGCCGCGGCGCCGGCGGCGATGCTGCAGCCGGCCGCCGCTCCTCCTCGCGCCGCCGACCCTTCGCAGCATCCGGGTGCGGTGCTCTCACCGATGGTCGGCACCGCCTACCGCGCCGGCGAGCCCGGCGGCATGCCGTTTGCCGATGTCGGCAGCAAGGTGAAGGCCGGCGACACGCTTCTCATCATCGAAGCGATGAAGACCATGAACCACATTCCGGCGCCGCGCTCGGGTACGGTGACGCAAGTCCTGATCGAAGACGGCCACCCGGTCGAGTTCGGCGAGCCGCTGATGATTGTCGAGTGAACGCGTGCGGTGGCGGTGCACAGGTTATGCGAGGCTCTCCTCTTCTCCTTCTCCCCGCTTGCGGGGAGAAGGTCTGGATGAGGGGCAGCGGCTTTGCCCTTCGGCGTCGACCTCTCCCCGCAAGCGGGGAGAGGTGAAGCGCGGAGCGCGCGATGATTGAGAAAATTCTCATTGCCAATCGCGGCGAGATCGCGCTGCGGGTGCTGCGCGCGTGCAAGGAGCTCGGCATCGCGACCGTCGCCGTGCATTCGACCGCCGACGCCGACGCGATGCATGTGCGCCTTGCCGACGAAAGCGTCTGCATCGGCCCGCCGCCGGCGCGGGACAGCTACCTCAACGTCTACTCGATCCTCGCCGCCTGCGAGATCACCGGCGCCGACGCCGTGCATCCGGGCTACGGCTTCCTTTCGGAGAACGCGAGCTTCGCCGACATCCTCGCCGAGCATGGCCTCACCTTCATCGGGCCGCAGGCCGATCACATCCGCCTGATGGGCGACAAGATCGAGGCGAAGCGCACCGCGCAGCGCCTTGGCATTCCGGTCGTGCCCGGCTCCGAAGGCGGCATCGCATCCGATGCGCAGGCGCAGAGCGTCGCGAGCGAGATCGGTTATCCGGTGCTCGTCAAGGCGGCGGCCGGCGGCGGCGGACGCGGCATGAAGGTCGCGCATTCGCCGGACGAACTTCTCTCCGCCATCTCGACCGCCCGCGCCGAGGCGAAAGCCGCCTTTGGCAGCGACGCCGTCTATCTCGAAAAATATCTCGAGCGCCCGCGCCACATCGAGATCCAGGTGCTAGGCGACGGCAAGGGCAACGCCGTGCATCTCGGCGAGCGCGACTGTTCACTGCAGCGCCGGCACCAGAAAGTCTGGGAGGAAGGGCCCTCCCCCGCGCTGAATACAAGCGAACGCTTCGCCATCGGCGAGACGGTGGCGAAGGCGATGCGCGAGCTGAAATATCTCGGCGTCGGCACCGTCGAGTTTCTCTACGAGAACGGCGCGTCTCTACGAGAACGGCGCGTTCTATTTCATCGAGATGAACACGCGCATCCAGGTCGAGCATCCGGTGACGGAGATGATCACCGGCATCGACCTCGTGCTGGAGCAGATCCGCGTCGCCGACGGCGCCGAGCTGACGATCAAGCAGGAGAGCGTGCAGCTCCTCGGTCACGCCATCGAGTGCCGCATCAATGCCGAGAACCCGGTGTCGTTCCGCCCCTCGCCCGGCAAGCTGGTGCATTATCACCCGCCCGGCGGCCTCGGGGTGCGCGTCGATTCCGCCGTCTACCAGGGCTATGTCATCCCGCCCTACTATGACTCGCTCGTCGGCAAGCTGATCGTCCACGGCAAGACGCGCGCCGAATGCCTGATGCGGTTGCGCCGCGCGCTCGACGAATTCGTCGTCGACGGCATCGACACGACTCTGCCGCTGTTTCGTGCACTGGTGCGCGAGCAGGACATTGTCGACGGGAACTACGACATCCACTGGCTCGAACGCTTCCTCGCCGCAGGAGGCATGGAGGCCTGACATGGCGAACCGCGAGAGCACCGGTGTGGAGATCACGCCCGAAGTGCTTCTCAAGGCTTACGCCTGCGGCATCTTTCCGATGGCGGAAAGCGCCGAGGATCCGACGCTCTATTGGATCGAGCCGGAACATCGCGGCGTCATGCCGCTCGAGGCCTTCCACATCCCCTCGCGCCTCGCCCGCACGGTGCGCACGACGGCCCTGACCGTCGTCTGCGACCGCGACTTCGACGCTGTGATCGACGGCTGCGCCGAGCCGCGCGCCAACCGTGGCCGCACCTGGATCAACACCCGCATCCGCAATCTCTACGGCTCACTCTTTGCCACCGGCAATTGCCACACGGTCGAAGTCTACGACGGCGCGCATCTCGTCGGCGGCCTCTACGGCGTCAGCCTCGGCGGCGCGTTCTTCGGCGAGAGCATGTTCCACCGCGTGCGCGACGCATCGAAGATCGCGCTCGTGCATCTCGTCGCGCGGCTGCGCGCCGGCGGTTTCACTCTGCTCGACGCGCAGTTCATCACCGATCACCTGAAGATCTTCGGCGCGATCGAAATCTCGCGCCGGCGCTATCATCAGGTTCTCGAAAAGGCGCTGGCCGTCGACGCCCGCTTCGATGCGGTGCCTGTTGCGGAACCGTTGATGGGCGCCAATGCTTTGGCGCTGGCGCGCCAGACGCTCAGCCCTTCATCCTAACTCGTCATGCCCGGCTTTATGCCGGGCATCCACGTCTTCACTTCAACGATGCAAGAAAGACGTGGATGGCCGGGACAAGCCCGGCCATGACGTTGAGATACGGACACTCGACTCGCGCCGCTCACCGCCGTGGTGGCGGTGGCGGAGCGAGGCGCTGCTGCGG
>JAFKKS010000038.1 GCA_017304555.1 Hyphomicrobiales bacterium | reverse complement strand
TCGGGGGCCACGCGGAGTCGCCATGGCCGCGCTGGTCGAGCGCATAGGCGGTCCATCCGGCGCGCGCCAGTTGCTCGGCGCTGCGGCGCCAGGCGTGGCGCGTTTGCCCGGCGCCGTGCAGCAGCAGAACCGGCGCGCCGGTTTCGCCAAAGACGTCGGCAACGAGGCGGTTGCCGTCGCTCCCCTGGAAGTCGACAGTCCGCGACTGCGGCAATGAAATCATGCGTGGAGGCTTATGGGCGTTGATTGAGGAATTCGACGACGCCGTTTTTAAACACCCGGTCGCCGACCGCAAGCATGTGATCGCGACCGGGAATATCGAGGCTCTGCGACCCCGGCATCAACGCCGCAAGTTCGGGCCCGGAACCGGCGACGGCGTCGCGCGTGCCGACCGCGATCAGAACCGGAACGCGGATCGACGCCGCCTCCTCCTCGGTCAGCGTTTGCCGCGAGCCGCGCAAGCAGGCCGCCAGCGCCTTGAGATCCGAGCGGGTCTGTTCCGCGAAGGCGCGGAACATGCGGCCGACCGGATCCTCGATCGTATCGATCGACGGCGCCTCGAGATCTTCGGAGATGCTGTCGGAGAGCCCGACGCCATGCACGAGCTTGACGCCCAACCCACCGAGGATGGCGGAGCGCACGCGCTCGGGATGATCGAGCGCGAGGAAGGCGGTGATGCGCGCGCCCATGGAGTAACCCATGACATCCGCGCGTTCGATGCCGAGATGATCAAGCAGCGCAATCACGTCGCCGCCCATCGTGCGCACGTCGTATGCGTCCGGATCATAGAGCTTGCCGGACTCGCCGTGCCCGCGATCGTCGAGCGCGATGACGCGGCGGCCGGCGCGCGTCAGCGTGCCAAGCCAGCTCGGCTGCACCCAGTTCACCTCCTTGTTGGAGGCGAAGCCGTGGATGAGCACGATGGGCTCGCCCTCGCCTTCGTCGATATAGGCGATGTCGACGGGGCCGTGCTTGAAATGCAAAGTCGCGTGCCGCGAGGCTGCAAGAGGAACCGGATTCAAAATGAATTCTCCCGATCAGGCTGCGCTCAGCGACGCCCGTAGCGCCGCGCGCTTTCTGTGGTGAATGAAGGATAAGGTCAACCGCTCGACGGCCCGCTTCAGGGCGCTGCAAAAGCCGAAGGCAAGCATCAGCGCCCAAAACATCCACGACGCAAGCTGGAACAGGCCCATGCCGGCCACGATGGCGCCGCGGCCGAGAATTTTCACAACCGCGCGCGTCGACGGCCCTTTGGAGGCTGCAAGCTTGGCGAACTTCTCCACATCCTTCGGCCCATCGGCAAGCTTGAGCGCGTCCATCGCGCCGCGCGTGCCGATCTTCGCCTGCACCGCGCCGAGGTTTTCACCGGCGCGAACGAGATCGCGCAGCTTTTCCGTCTTCACCGCATCGCGCGTAAGGCGGACGGCGGTCGCCGGCTGCATCCATGCCGATCCGAGTTTCGCGCCGAGCGCACGGAAGTCCGCAACGTCGCGCACCGATCGCATCAGCGCTTCGCTCATGCGCGCGCTGATGCGGCCGGTCTTCGCCGCCGCCTTGATGATGGAGACGCCGGCGCGCGCAGGCGCAGCGCCTCCCAGCGTCGCGTAGGTGACGCCGGTGATGGCGAGCCCGGCGCAAGCGAGTGCGAGCACCACCCTGTCCGCCGCTTCGCCGCGCGCGATATGTCCGCTCTGGCGCACCACGTCGCGAATGTCGCCAAACACGAAAAGATCGCCCGTGACGGTGCCGGCAAGGCTCGCCGCATCATCCGGCTCGCCGGAGAGAAAGCCGGATGCGAAACGCTGCGCGACCTGCATCGCGCCCGATGCATTCGCCGCCGCAATTTCGGCACGCACAGCGCCCGAAACCGGCACGGCGCGCGCATCCGCCAGCGCGACGAAGCTTGCGGCTAATTCCGCGTCACCGCTTTGCAAAGCTTCTCTGATCCCCTGCGATACGGCCCGCGGCGTCAGCGCCCGATCGAGCGCCACGTCGGCGACTGCCGCCGGGTCGTCACCGGCCACCCACAGACGCGCCGCATGCCACCCTTGCGGCATGGCAAAGGCGGCGGCCAGCGCAAGCAACCCCGCGACCGCCAGTGTGAGCCGACCGAGAATCGTGTGCATTCGTTGAAACGTCGCCCTGCCGCCGCCCATCTCGTCGTCGAGGGCAGGCATTTATCGGCGAAATGCGGCCACGGCTTGGCAATTGCCCCATTCGTGCCGCGCTTGCCGCAGGGCTGCCGCCTGCGCTATGCAGCCCTGCCCTGCCTCGCTATGGTGCGAGCCTCAGAATCAAGCCCTATCGGACCGTTTACTCATGGCCGACCACGTCGTCCCGCACTTCCACAATGACGCCGGCATCCCGGTGATCGAGATCGGCGCGCGCGAATTCAAGTGCGTGGGAGCCCGGCCGCCGTTCGACCATCCGCACATCTTCTGCGACATGGGCGACGTGAACGAATTCATCTGTCCGTATTGCTCGACGCTCTACCGTTTCGACGCCAAGCTCCGCCCGGCGGAGGCGCGCCCCGCCTCCTGCGCTCTCAACGACGCCGGCAGCATCGAGCCGGCCGTCAGCTGACGCCGCCGTACGCCCGGCGGCAGCAGCCGTGGCACGCTCACGCACCATCATCATCGCCGGCGCCGGCATCGGCGGCCTCACCGCCGCGCTCGCGCTGACGCAACAAGGCTTCCGTGTCGTGGTGCTGGAGGCGGCGCGCGAGCTCACCGCCGTCGGAGCCGGCATCCAGCTTTCACCCAATGCCACGCGCGTCCTTGAGGCGCTCGACGTCAGCCCACGGCTCGCGCCGTTTGCGGTTGCGCCCTCCGGCGTCAACGTGCGCGCGGCGCGCAGCGGCCGCCTGGTGACGCATATCGGCTTCGACCGCAAGGACGCGCCCTATTGGTCGGTGCATCGCGGCGACCTGCAGCGCGCGCTGCTCGAGACCGCCGCCGACAACGAGGACATCGTGCTGCGCCTCGGCGTCAGCGTCGCCGATCACGCGCAACATGTGCACGGCGTGACCGTCGCGGCGACGGTCACCTGCCGCACAGTGCGCATCATGACCGAGGAGAGCGGCATCGCGCTCGTCGTCGCGGACGGCTTGTGGTCGGCGGTGCGCGGAAGCCTCGGCCATCTGATCAAGCCGAAATCGACGCGGCGCATGGCATGGCGCGCGACGATCCCGGCCGCGCAGGTCGATCCAGCGTGGCGCAAGGCGGCGGTGACGCTCTGGCTCGGGAGCAACGCGCATCTCGTACACTACCCCGTGCGCGGCGGCGACGTGATCAATGTCGTCGCCATCGTGGAGGATGCGAAAGGCCGCGATCCAAAAGCAGGCGGAAGCTGGAGCATGCCCGGCGACGCGACGGTGCTGCAGGCGCGGTTCGCGACATGGGCGCCGGCGGCGCGCGACCTCATCGCCGCTGCGCCGGGCTGGCAGTGCTGGCCGCTCTACGACCTGCCGCCGCTGCCCACCTGGGGGCGCGGCGTCGCTACCTTGCTCGGCGATGCCGCGCACGCCACTCTGCCCTTCCTAGCGCAGGGCGGCGCCTTGGCGATCGAGGACGCGGCGGAGCTTGCGGTCCAGCTTGCGCGGCATCGCGACGACCTCGCCGGCGGCATGCGCGCCTACGAAGCGGCACGGCAGCCGCGCACGGCGCGGGCCGTGCGCGAGGCAGCGCGCAACGGACGCATCTATCACCTGCCGGGCCCGCTCGGCTTCGCTCGTAATAGAGTGATGGCGGGCCTTGGCGGCGAAAGGCTAAAGAAACGCTACGATTGGCTCTATGATTGGCGCGTCAGTCGCGAACAATAAGCGGCCGATGAACCGAGGAGGAACGACGATGTTCGAGACGACCGTTGCCGGCAGTCTGCCGAAACCGGCTTGGCTTGCGGAGACCAACAAGCTGTGGCCGCAGTGGAAGGCGAGCGGCGCCGAACTCGATGCCGCGAAGGCCGACGCGACGGTGCTGGCCCTCAAGGAGCAGGAGGACGCTGGCATCGACATCGTCAGCGACGGTGAGCAGTCGCGCCAGCACTTCGTGCATGGCTTTCTCGAGCGCATCGAGGGCATCGATTTCGAACACAAGGTCGAGATGGGGATCCGCGCCGATCGCTACAAGGCGATGGTGCCGACCGTCACCGGACCGCTGCGGCTCAAGGGCCGCGTGCATGCGACGGAAGCGCGGCTGGCACGGGCGCACACGAAGCGCAAACTCAAATTCACGATGCCGGGGCCGATGACGATCGTCGACACGATCGCGGACCGGCACTACGGCGACAAAGTGAAGATGGCGATGGCCTTCGCGGCGCTGCTCAACGAAGAAGCGCGCGGGCTGCAAGCCGACGGCGTCGACACCGTCCAGTTCGATGAGCCGGCGTTCAACGTCTACATGGACGAGGTGAAGGACTGGGGCATCGAGGCGCTGCATCGCGCGAGCGAAGGCCTCACCTGCACCACCGCCGTGCACATCTGCTACGGCTACGGCATCAAGGCAAATATCGACTGGAAGGCGGGCCTTGGTGGCGAGTGGCGGCAATACGAGGAGACCTTCCCTGCGCTCGCCGCGAGCCGCATCAAGCAGGTCTCGATCGAGTGCAAGAACTCGCATGTGCCGATCGACCTGATCGGTTTGCTCAAGGGCAAGGACATCCTGCTCGGCGTCATCGACGTCGCGAATGATACGGTGGAGACGCCGGAGGATGTCGTCGCGACGATCACCGAAGCGATGAAGCATGTGCCGAAGGAGCGCATCTTCCCCTGCACCAATTGCGGCATGGCGCCGATGCGCCGCGACATCGCGATGGCGAAGCTTTCCGCGCTTGGGGCTGGAGCAAAGCTGGCGCGAGAGCGATTGGCATAGCCTATCACACCATCATGGCCAGGCTTGTCCAGGCCATCCACGTCTTGCTTGGCTCATTTCGAAGAAAGACGTGGATGCCCGCAACAAGTGCGGGCATGACGGAGATGAGATGCGGGGCTCACGCCTCGAAATGACGGATCATTTCTGAGAGATCGACCATGGACGCCGCCAACACCACCCTCCCCTCGCCCTATCTCGCCGAAGAGCACGAAATGCTGCGCGCGCAGGTGCGTCGCTTCGTCGAGACGGAGGTGAAGCCGCACGCGGAAGCGTGGGAGAAGGACGGCATGGTGCCGCGCGCGGTGCTGCGCCGCATGGGCGAGCTCGGCTTCCTCGGCATCCGCTATCCGGAGGAATACGGCGGCAGCGCCATGAACACCTTCGGCTCAGTGATCCTCGCCGAGGAGCTGGGAAAATCGACCTTCGGCGGCTTCGCCATCACTGTGCTCGTGCACACCGACATGGCGAGCGTGCACATCGCCAATGCCGGCTCGCCCGCGCAGAAGGCGGAGCGTCTGCCCGACATCATCGCCGGCAAGAAAATCGTCGCCGTCGCGGTGACGGAGCCGGATGCAGGCTCGGACGTCAAAGGCATCCGCACCACGGCGCGCCGCGAGGGCGAGGCTTACGTCCTCAACGGCGCCAAGATGTTCATCACCAACGGCGTGCATGCGGACTATTACTGCGTCGCCGCCAAGACGAACGCCGAGGCGCGGCCCTCGCAGTCCGTCTCGATGTTCCTGGTCGAGAAAGGCACGCCCGGCTTCACGGTGAGCCGAGCGCTCGACAAGCATGGCTGGCGCTGCTCGGACACGGCGGAGCTTTCCTTCGCGGACTGCCGCGTCCCTGCGGAGAACCTTCTCGGCGCCGAGGGGCGCGGCTTCTACGCCATCATGGGCAACTTCCAGAACGAGCGCCTCGTGATCGGCGCGATGGCGATGGGCGAAGCGCAGGCGGCGCTTGACCTCACGCTCGATTATGTGACGACGCGGCAGGCGTTCGGCACGCCACTGTTCGAGAAGCAGGCGATCCGCCAGCGGCTCGCGATGCTGGCGGCGAAGGTCGAGGCGGGGCGGCAGCTCGTCTACCACGCCGCCTTCCTCGACACGCAGGGGCTCGACGCCGTGCGCGAAGTTTCGATGGTGAAGGCGTACTGCGGTGAGCTCGTCAACGAGGTCATGTACGACTGCCTGCAGTTTCACGGCGGCATGGGCTACATGCGCGAGAGCACGATCGAGCGCATGACGTGCGACGCGCGCGTGCAGGCGATCGGCGGCGGCGCGACGGAAGTGATGCTGGAAGAAATCGCGAAGCGGTTAAGGCGGTAATCGTCATGGCCGGGCTTGTCCCGGCCATCCACGTCTTGCTTGCAACGAAAAAAGGAAGACGTGGATGCCCGCAACAAGTGCGGGCATGACGGTCAGGTACTCGCGGCAACTCTTCCTAATGCGCCTACCGCTTCGCGCGCTCCAGCACTTCCATCAATTCCGCCACCTTCTGGCGCTGCTCGCGCTTGTCGCCGCTTGCGATGGCGTGCTCGACGCAATGCGCGACGTGATCGCGCAGGACCTGCTCCTCGACCTTGCGCAGCGCCGCACTCACCGCGCCGAGCTGCGTCACAATGTCGATGCAGTAGCGGTCCTCCTCGACCATGCGCGCGAGACCGCGCACCTGTCCTTCGATGCGGTTCAAACGTTTCACACAGGCGGCCTTGGCATCTTTCTGCATACACTCTATATACCCCCCTAGGGTATATGTTTCAAGTCGGACCGAGGACCGCAATGGCGCACGATCACAGCCACCACGCAGCGACGGAAAAGTCGTGCTGCGGCGGACATGGGAATGGCCATGCGTCCGCCGAACATGCCGCGCATGGTCACGGGGTGCAGGCGCATGAAGCGGCGGCCGGTAAGGTGCTCGATCCCGTTTGCGGCATGACGGTCGATCCGCACACGGCGAAGCATCGCGCCGACTATCAGGGGCGCCCGTATTATTTCTGCTCGGCCGGCTGCAAGACGAAATTCGAAGCCGACCCGAAGCGCTATCTTGAGCCATCGCAGGCGAAGCAGGAGCCGGTGCCGGAAGGTACGATCTACACCTGCCCGATGCATCCGGAAGTGCGCCAGGAAGGCCCCGGCTCATGCCCGATCTGCGGCATGGCGCTCGAGCCGGAACTCATCACCGCGGAGGCCGCGCCGAACCCCGAACTCGCCGATATGTCGCGGCGCTTCTGGATCGGGCTCGTGCTGACCGCACCGGTCTTCGTGCTGGAGATGGGCTCGCATCTCGTCGGCGGGCACGGGCTCCTCCCGCAAGCCACGTCGAACTGGGTGCAACTCGCGCTGGCGACGCCCGTGGTTCTGTGGGCCGGCTGGCCGTTCTTCGTGCGCGGCGCGCAGTCGCTCGTCACGCGCAACCTCAACATGTTCACGCTGATCGCGCTCGGCACCGGCGTCGCGTATCTCTATAGCGTCGTCGCGACGCTCATTCCCGGTGCGTTCCCGCCGGCGTTCCGCACGCATGACGGCGCGGTGCCGGTCTACTTCGAAGCCGCGGCGGTTATCACGGTGCTGGTGCTGCTCGGCCAGGTGTTGGAGTTGCGCGCGCGCGAGCGCACGTCGGGCGCGATCCGCGGGCTTCTCAATCTCGCGCCGAAGACCGCGCGGCGCATCGGCCACGACGGTCACGAGCATGACGTGCCGCTCGACGATGTGCAGGTCGGCGACCGGCTGCGCGTGCGCCCCGGCGAGAAGGTGCCGGTCGATGGCGAGGTGGTCGAAGGCCGCTCGGCGCTCGACGAGTCGATGGTGACCGGCGAAGCGATGCCGGTGACCAAGGAAGCCGGGGCCAAGCTGATCGCCGGCACGCTCAACCGCAGCGGCGGCCTCGTCATGCGCGCCGAGAAGGTCGGGCGCGACACGCTGCTCTCGCAGATCGTGCAGATGGTCGCGACCGCACAACGCAGCCGCGCGCCGATCCAGCGGCTCGCCGACAAGGTCGCATCCTGGTTCGTGCCGGCCGTCATGGCGGCGGCGCTCCTCGCCTTCGCGGCGTGGTCGATCTACGGGCCGGAGCCGCGCTTCACCTTCGGCCTCATCGCCGCCGTCACCGTGCTCATCATCGCCTGCCCCTGCGCGCTCGGGCTCGCGACACCGATGTCGATCATGGTCGGCGTTGGGCGGGGCGCGCAGTCCGGCGTGCTCATCAAGAACGCGGAGGCGCTGGAGCGCCTTGAACACGCCGACACGCTCGTCGTCGACAAGACCGGCACCTTGACCGAAGGCCGGCCGAAGGTCGTGACGATCAAGCCTGCCGGCGGCATCGCGGAAGAGGAACTTCTTCGCCTCGCCGCCAGCGTCGAGCGCGCGAGCGAACATCCGCTCGCCGACGCGATCGTCGCGGCGGCGAAGGAGCGCGGCATCGCACTCGCCGACGTCGCCGATTTCGATTCACCGGTCGGGCGCGGCGCGCTCGGCACGATCGAAGGCCGCAGCGTCATCGTCGGCAACGCAGCGCTGCTGCCGACGACCTGCGGCAGGACGGCGCGACCGCGATCTTCGTCGCGGTGGACCGCGCGCTTGCCGGCATCATCGCCATCGCCGATCCGATCAAGGCGACGACGCAATCCGCGATCGACGCGCTCAAGCACGCCGGGCTTCGCATCGTGATGCTCACCGGCGACAACCGCATCAGCGCCAACGCGATCGCGCGGCGCCTCGGCATCGATGAAGTTCATGGCGACGTCTCGCCGAAGGACAAGGGCGAGATCGTCGCGCGGCTGCGCCAGGAAGGCCGCGTCGTCGCCATGGCCGGCGACGGCGTCAACGATGCGCCGGCGCTCGCCGCCGCCGATATCGGTATCGCCATGGGAACGGGAACGGATGTCGCGATGGAAAGCGCGGGCATGACGCTGCTCGGTGGCGACCTCACCGGCATCGTAAAAGCGCGCACGCTGTCGCAAGCGACCATGCGCAACATCCGCCAGAACCTGTTCTTCGCGTTCTTCTACAACGCGGCCGGCGTGCCGATCGCGGCCGGCGTCCTTTATCCGGCGTTCGGGATTCTCGTGTCGCCCGTCATTGCCGCAGCGGCGATGGCGCTCTCCTCCGTCAGCGTGATCGGCAACGCTTTGCGATTGCGATGGACGAAGCTGGACGGAAAATAAAAAGCAGCCCGGCGCGAACCGGGCTGCCGAAGGCTTTGGCGTGATGACGATCACCAGCGCTGCGTGCCGTACCAGCCGTCGATGTCTTTTTTCACTTGATCCTTGGCGATGCCGTAGCGCTCCTGGATCTTGCCTTCGAGCTGATCGCGGCGGCCGTTGATGACATCAAGGTCGTCGTCGGTGAGCTTGCCCCACTTCTCCTTGACCTTGCCCTTCATCTGTTTCCAGTTTCCCTCAACGCGATTCCAATCCATGGCGTACTCCGCTGTTGGCATTTGCAGAGACAACGCCGCATCATTGTGGGGGTTCCTTCGCGTGCACCTGCGTCGCAAACGCGCAGCGCTCTATCGGTTGGGCTGACAGCCTGGCGGCCACGGAAAGCAGCCGTTCGACGAACAGACGCCGTAGCGCTGACACGGCACGCCGGTTTCTTGTCGCGGCGGCTGCACGGCCTTCGGCGTCTTGGCCGGACGATGCTGCTCATGTCCGGTCCGCGCGGGACGATGGTCCCGTTCGCCGGCGGCGGCAGGACTCATCAGCATCGAAACCGCAAGAACGGCGACGGCACAATGAAGCCAACGGTTCATCCGCACCTCTGATCCTTCGCCGCCCGACAGAGCATCGCATTCACATGGCGCGCCGACAAACCTGCCGCAACCGATGTACCGCCTCGCGCGCTGCAAAATAAAAAAGGCCCCGCGCATGACGCGGGGCCTCAATCGATTCCGGTTGGACCGGGCTTAGTAGCTCGCCATCACCGGCGCCCCGCCGAACTTGTAGGAGAGCTGGACGAAACCGCCGTAACGCTCGGTCTCGAAGGTCAGCTTCTGCGGCGCGAAGGCGCCGACCGGGATCGCGGATTCCTCGAAGTGCATGGTCGCTTCGTGCGCTCCGGTCTCGATGCGCCAGTAGCGGCCGCCGACGCCGAGCGACAGGTTCTGCGTGACAGCGTAGCTCAGCACGCCTTCGATCATCACGCCGTAGCCATCGCCGGTCTGCCGGGTCGGGCCGGTGAAGCCGCCGGGCACGCCGATGCGCAGAAGGTGCGTGTCGCGGGCGTCGAGGCTCGCATAGGGGATCCACGCTGCGTCAAGCGTGAATTTCAGGCGATCGGTCAGGAACCACTGCGCGTTCACGCCGATGCGCAGCGCATCCCAATCCGTCTCCTGACGGATCACATGCACGCTGTCCGGAATGCTCGGAACGCAGATGGCGCTCCCGGCCGTCTGCGTGCATCCGAACGCGTCGAGTTTTTCGCTGTAGTGGAAATAACCGGCGAACGCGCCGACCTTGAAGGCGTTGTTGCTCCAGACGTTGTAGCCGAGGTCGGCCGAGAAGTAGCTGAAGTCGCCGTTGCGCTGGCGGCTATCCGTGCTCGAATAGGGCACGACGAAAGGCGGGAAGTCCTCGTCCTGCAGCTTGCCTTCGCCGATCCCACCAAAGCCGCCGAAGCCCTTGATGAAGACGCCGCTGGAATGATCCAAGCGGCCGAAGGCTTCGCCGGCATGCGCGGTGGTGCCCGTATAGGTCAGGCGCGACACCATCGCAGCGCCCGCGGCGTCGTACAGGTCGTATTGCGAACGGCCGGTGCTCCCGAAGTAGCGCGCACCGATCTCGAATTCCCAAGCCGAAACGGTCGGCACATAGGCGGCTGGCGGCGCTTTGATCGGCATCAAGTCGGCGGCAAAAGCCGAACCGGCCAGCGCGACGCTGAATCCAAGGGTTGCTAAAGCGGTGTATTTCAAGGTCGCCCCCAATTTCACGTCTCGAAAAAGTCGAGGACAAGGATACCGCTTATGCCGGCCTTAGCCAGGGCGCAGTGGGGACAAGCTGGACTATTGGAGAGGTTGTTGTTGACGTGCAACACACGCCGAGGGGCTGGCCAGCAATGTCGGCGCGAAACGTTGGTGCGGACGCCGGGAATCGAACCCGGATGTCCTTAACGGACGAGGGATTTTAAGTCCCTTGCGTCTACCAGTTCCGCCACGTCCGCGCCGCGCTGCTTCTAGCATCCCGCGCGGCGCGGCTGGAAGCCTCCGTCCTCAGTCCTTCAGCGCGTGGCCCCAGACGGCGTCCCAATCCTCGCCGGAGGCGTCCTTGGCGCGGCCCTCGGCATCGAAGAACTTGTTCGGGACCTGGAACATGCCGATCAGCACCGCGCCTTCCGGCGCCCAAGCGACGTGACGGCTGCCGGCCTCGCGCCAGACATATTCGCCGGGCCCGACTTCGAGCCCCGCGGCGGGGCCTTCCTTGTCGACGAGTTTGCCCTCGATGACGTAGGTCTGCTCGATCTTGACGTGCTCGTGGTCCGGCAGGATGGAGCCCGGCGCCATGCGGATGAGCGAGGTCACGAGGCCGGTGTTGCGATCCATCAGCAGGGTCTTGGCTTCGCATCCAGGGAACGGCGTCTTCTGCCACTCCATCTCGGCGGGGCGGACGATATGCGAGTGCCCTTCCGCTTCGGTCTTCGGCGTTGTCGCGTCCACGGCATCCCTCCTGTGTCAGGCTTCCTGAGCACGATATCGCATTTCGGCCGGGCTTGACGACTGGCGTTCAGCCGGTCAGCCATGGCCGACGACGAGAA
>JAFKKS010000419.1 GCA_017304555.1 Hyphomicrobiales bacterium | reverse complement strand
CTTTCTGTCGGACCGTCGGCGGCGCTCGACGTGGCGGCTTTGCTGCAAGCGCTCGACCGTTATCCGTTCGGATGTTCCGAACAGATCACGAGCCGCGCCGTGGCGCTGCTCTACGCAAACGAGCTTGCCAGCGAAGCGCAACTCGCACTCGACTCCGGGATCGACGAAAAGATTCGCGGCGTGATCGAACGCCTGCTGGCGCGGCAGGGATCGAATGGATCGTTCGGTCTGTGGTCGACGGGCGGGGATGATGCGTGGCTTGACGCTTACGTCACCGACTTCCTGACCCGTGCGCGGGAGAAAGGTTTCGTCGTTTCCGATACGTCGTTCAAGCTGGCGCTCGACCGGCTGCGGAACTTCGTCGCCAACGCGCAGGAGCCGGAGAAGGACGGCGGCCGCGAACTCGCCTATGCGCTCTACGTGCTGGCGCGCAACGGCACGGCGCCGATCGGCGACCTTCGCTATCTCGCCGACACCAAGCTCAACGCACTGGCAACGCCGATCGCCAAAGCGCAGATCGCGGCGGCGCTCGGTATGCTTGGCGACCGCGTGCGGGCAGAGCGCGTCTACGCTGCGGCGCTGCAGTCGATCGCGCCGCAGCCGAAGCTCGAGCTTGGGCGCACCGATTTCGGTTCGATCCTGCGTGACTCGGCGGCGCTGGTGACGTTGGCGTCGGAAGGCGGTGCGCCGCGTCCGACGATCACGAGCGCGGTGTCGCGGATCGAGGCGGCGCGGGCGCTCACGCCGTACACGTCGACGCAGGAGCAGGCGTGGCTCGTGCTCGCCGCGCGGGCGCTCGGCAAGGACACCGGTGCGGTCATGGATATCGGCGGCGAGACGCGACGGGGGTCCTATTATCGGCGCGTTCCGGCGGCCGATCTCAAAAATCCGATCAAGGTGACGAATGCCGGCGACGCCGATCTGCAAGCCGTCGTGACGGTGAGCGGCTCGCCACTGACGCCGGAGCCGGCGGCGGAACGCGGCTTCAAGATCGAGTGAAGCTATCGCTCGCTTGACGGCGAGGATGCCGATCCGACCCAAGCGAAACAGAACCAGCGCTTCGTCGTGGTGTTGAAAGTCACGGAGCCGCAGCCGCAATTCGCGCGCGTCATTGTCGCCGACTATCTGCCGGCCGGCTTCGAGATCGACAATCCGCGCCTCGTTTCATCGGGTGATACCGGCACGCTGGATTGGATCGCGGATGGGGTCGCGCCGGTGCATTCCGAATTCCGCGACGACCGTTTCGTCGCAGCGTTCGAGCGCAAAGGCGGCGACCCGGCCGTGTTCACGGTCGCTTATGTCGTGCGCGCGGTATCACCCGGGCGTTACGTCTTGCCGCAGGCTTATGTCGAGGACATGTACCGTCCCGACCGTTTCGGCCGAACGGGCACGGGCACGATCGAAATCCAGGCGGCAAAGTAACGCCGACGCGCCATGCGTATGCGCCGCCGGCGGGCCTCGCGCTCGCCGCTGCAACGGGTTGGGTCGTCTCGCTCGGGCCGACGCCGCGTGGTGACGACCTCGCGTTTTCTGCGCAAGTGCTGGATCGCGACGGACGGCTGCTGCGCGCCTATACGACGCCGGAGGGACGTTGGCGCTTGCCGGTCGCGGTGAAAGACGTTGACCCCCGCTACATCGATGCGCTGATCGCCTACGAGGACAAACGCTTCCGCGAGCATCACGGCGTCGACCCGATCGCGGTGGCGCGCGCGACGTGGCAACTTCTACGCAACGGCCGCATCGTCTCCGGCGGCTCGACGCTGACCATGCAGGTGGCGCGGCTTCTGGAACCGCGCGCGGAGCGCACGCTTGGCGCCAAGCTGCGGCAAGCGGTGCGTGCGGTCGAGCTTGAGCGTGAGCTGACGAAGGATCAGATCCTTGAGCTCTATCTTAATCTGGCGCCGTTTGGGGGCAACATTGAAGGCGTTCGCGCGGCGTCTCTGAGCTATTTCGGCAAGGAGCCGCGCCGGCTTTCACTCGGCGAGCGCGCGTTGCTGGTTGCCTTGCCGCAATCGCCGGAGACGCGGCGCCCCGATCGCTTCTCCGAGGCCGCGCGGGCCGCGCGCCAGCGCGTTCTGTCGCGGATCGCTGAGTCAGAAAACATCCCCGCAGACGAGATCGCCAATGCCGTCGCGGAGCCGATTCCAACAACGCGGCGTCCAATGCCGGCACTGGCGCCGCATGCGGCAGATGCTGTGGTGGCGGCCGAGCCGGATACTGCCGTTCACCATCTCACGTGAACGCGTGCGGCAGTTCGGACCGCAGGCGTCCGTCGCCATCCTCGCCGTCGACAATGCATCGGGTGAAGTCCTGGCGCGCGTCGCCTCCGCAGGCTACTTCGACGCCGCGCGCGCGGGGCAGGTCGACATGACGCAGGCGCTGCGCTCGCCCGGCTCGACGTTGAAACCTTTCATCTACGGCATCGGGTTCGAGGACGGCCTCATCCATCCCGAAACGCTGATCGAAGACCGCCCGTTCCGCTACGGCAGCTACGCGCCGGAGAATTTCGATCTCACCTATCAAGGCACAGTCACGGTGCGCCGTGCGCTGCAGTTCTCCCTCAATGTTCCGGCCGTTGCGGTTCTCGATACGATCCGCGCGCCACGACTGACCGCGCGACTGACGCAAGCCGGCGCCGCGCTCGTGCTTCCGACCGGCGACGCGCCCGGTCTGGCGATGGGGCTTGGCGGCGTCGGCATCAGCCTTCAGGATTTGACAATGCTCTATGCCGGGCTGGCGCGGCTCGGCACGACACGTCCGTTGATCGAGCGCATTGCGGATCGCGTGAAAGCGCGGCCGCCGCAGCGTCTCCTCGACCCGGTCGCGGCCTGGCAGATCGGCAATGTGCTGATTGGCAGCCCGCCGCCGGAGAATGCGGTGGGCGGGCGTATCGCTTTCAAGACCGGCACCAGCTACGGATACCGCGACGCCTGGTCGGTCGGCTTCGACGGCAAGCATACGATCGGCGTTTGGGTCGGGCGCCCCGACGGCGCGCCGGTGCCGGGCATTCTCGGACGCACGGCGGCGGCGCCGATCCTGTTCGATGCATTCGCACGGCTGGGGACGGTCCCCGCACCGCTTCCTCCCGCTCCGAAAGGCACACTGATCGCATCGACCGCGAGGCTTCCGCCGCCGCTGCAGCGCTTCGACCATTCCGGACGCATGGCTGGCTCGCACCCCGAGGCGCTGCGGATTCTGTTTCCGCCGGACGGGGCGCGGCTCGATGTCGCGCGCCATGCCGGCGCATTGGATCCTGTCGCGCTCAAGATCGCGGGCGGGAAGGGGCCGTGGACCGTTTTCGTCAACGGCGTGCCGCTGGCTAACCGGGGGCCGCGCCGGACGATATTCTGGTCGCCCGATGGCCCCGGATTCGCCCGGCTGACCGTCACGGATTCCCGGGGATCGGCCGAAAGCGTGGTCGTGCGTATTCAATAGACGGTGGCCGGGTAGCGGCGCCGGCTTGCCCGTTGCGGGTTCGGTGCAATTTCCGCCTGATTGGGCTATCGGTCCGTCAAGACGGGTGATTATGTCTTAAATTCTAGGCTGACGGCTTAGGCAGAACCGGCGCCCGCGAGGTGAAAATTGAGTGCCACCGCTGAATTGCGCCCGTCTGAGCCGCAGGGCTTCATGGCCACTCTCCGCCGCGCCGCCGTTAATTTTCTGACGTGGGCGTGGACGATGATCTCGTTTCGCCGCATCCGGCCCGGGCAGCGTTGGCCGCTGACGGCGCGGCCCAGCTGGCTGCTGCTGGGAGCCGTGCTCGCTGTTGCGCTCATGGCCGTCACGATGCTGGAGGTGGACGGCCACGCGATTATGGAACAACGGTTGCTCGCGCCTTGGTTCGTCGAAATGTTCGCCGGCATCACCGACGTCGGTCAGTCCGGCTGGGTTCTTGTCCCATTGTCCGTCGCTATCCTGGTGGCCGCTGTAGTTTCTTCCCCCTCGCTCGGCCGCATCGGACAACTTGTGCTCGCGTCGCTCGTCGCGCGCGCCGGGTTTCTTTTCATGGCGGTCGCCGTACCCGGAATCGTCGTGACGGTCGTCAAACGCTTCATCGGCCGTGCCCGGCCATATCTTTTCGAGTCGGGTGGCCCGTTTGACTTCCAGCCCTTCCGGTGGGACCCGAATTACGCCAGCCTGCCGTCCGGCCATACGACAACGGCGTTCGCGACGGCGTTCGCCATCGGCGCGCTCTACCCGCGGATCCGTTGGCCGATCTGGATTGTGGCGTGCGTCGTGGGGGTGAGCCGGATCATCGTGTCCGCGCATTACCCTAGCGACGTTCTAGCCGCGGCGGTTGTCGGCGTGCTCGGCGCTATCGCCGTGCGCAACTGGTTCGCGATGCGGCGCCTTGCCTTCCACGTCACGACGGACCGGGGAGTCGAGGCGCTGCCGGGGCCGTCATGGGCACGCGTGAAGCAACTGCTGCGCCGTATTCCGTCGAGCTTAGTGCGGGGCTAAATCACCCCCGTTAGGCCGCGCGTGCCAGAGCCGCAAATCCCTGCTCCAAGTCCGCGATGAGATCGCCGACGTCTTCGTGGCCGATATGGATGCGTACGGTCGGGCCGCCCGGATTCCATGGCGTAGCGGTGCGGTAATCGGAACAGTCGAAGGGGATCAGCAAGCTTTCGAATCCACCCCACGATGCGCCGATGCCGAACAATTTGAGCGCGTTGATGAAGGCATGCGCGGCGGTTTCGGGAACCGGGTTCAGGACGACGCTGAACAAGCCGGTCGCACCGCTGAAGTCACGCTTCCAGAGCGCATGTCCGGGATCGGTTTCGAGAGCCGGATGCATCACGCGCAACACTTCGGGACGCTGCTGCAGCCAGCGTGCCACTTGCAACGCGGACGTCTGATGATGCTGCAAGCGGACGCCTAAAGTCCGCAGCCCGCGTAACGCCAGGAACGCATCTTCGGGACCAGTGCACATCGCGAAATTGTCGAAGGTGTCGCGCAGCGCTTTCCAGCACCGCTCGTTCGCCGTGACGAGCCCCATCAAGAGGTCGGAATGTCCGCCGAGATATTTTGTGCCGGCCTCGATCGCGATATCGGCGCCGCGCGCATGCGGCGGAAAGAAAAGCGGCGTCGCCCAGGTATTGTCGACCAGCACCACGGCGTCGCGTTTATGCGCCGCCTCCGCGATTGCGGGCACATCCTGGATCTCGAACGACTGCGAGCCGGGGGACTCCGTGAACACGGCGCGCGTGTTCGGCTGCATCAGATCACCAATGCCGGCGCCGATCAGCGGGTCATAATAGGTCGTGGTGACGCCGAAACGTTTGAGGACGTTGTCGCAGAAGTTGCGGGTCGGCCGGTATACAGAATCCGTAACCAGTAGATGGTCGCCGGCCTGCAGGCAGGACAGGAGCGCGATGGTGATCGCCGCGAGGCCCGACGGGACCACGACGGCGCCCGCCGCGCCGCTGAGTTCGCTCCAGGCGGTTTCAAGGGAATCGATTGTTGGGGTGCCGCGGGTCCCATACGTATAGCGACGGTTCCGCTTCAGGAAATCTTCAGCCGTCGGATAAAGGACGGTCGAGCCGCGATAGATCGGCGTATTGACGAAGCCGTGCTGCGCGGACGGGTCGCGTCCTGCGACAACGAGGTGGGTCTCCGGCTTCAATTGGCTGCCGACTGCGGCATTCTTGTCGTTCATATCGTCCATCCGTCTCCAAGGTACGGGCAGCTTTCGCATTTACCGAGGCAAGACGGAAGAGGGGTGAGCCTCTTGACCTCGATAGACGATCGTTCTCATGATGCTGACAACCGGGACGATGGGGAGGGGAATGGCTGGCCACGCACAGACGTGACACGCATTCAGATCAGCAGCGAACGGCTTATTCGCGGGCTCGATCCCATGGAACCGACTGAACTCATCCGACCAGCGGATAACGGGAGAATCTCAGGCCATGAAACGCGTCATCACCACGTTCGCACTGGCTGCGGCATTTGGCTTAACGGCTGCCGCGGCGTCTGCCCAGACGCTCAACACTGTCAAATCTCGCGGCATCCTGAATTGCGGCTCGAACGCCGGCCTCGCCGGATTCGGCCTGCCGGACGCCCAAGGAAATTGGACCGGCTTGGACGTCGATTATTGCCGCGCCATCGCCGCCGCAATCTTCGACGATCCGACGAAAGTGAAGTTCGTGCCGCTGACGGCGAAGGACCGTTTTACATCGCTGCAGTCCGGTGACGTCGATGTGCTGGTGCGCAACACGACTTGGACAAGCTCGCGCGACACGTCGCTCGGCCTGAACTTCACCGGCGTGAACTACTATGACGGCCAAGGCTTCATGGTGCGTAAGTCACTGAAGGTGAATTCGGCACTCGAGCTCAATGACGCAGCGGTCTGCGTGCAGCAGGGCACGACGACGGAACTCAATCTCGCCGACTACTTCCGCGCCAATAAGATGAAGCTGAAGACGGTGACGTTCGCGAGCGCGGACGAAACCACCAAGGCGTATGACGCGGGACGCTGCGATGCGTTCACGACGGATGCGTCGGGCCTCTATTCAGAGCGTCTGCGGCTTGCC
Source organism: Hyphomicrobiales bacterium (assembly GCA_017304555.1). Lineage (GTDB taxonomy): Bacteria > Pseudomonadota > Alphaproteobacteria > Rhizobiales > Xanthobacteraceae > JAFKKS01. Next base: position 4,251 of record JAFKKS010000419.1, on the reverse strand, counting down.
AAGCCGGACGACCACGTCGTGCTTCCGGAGATCATCTCGAAGGAGCCGCTCGGCCCGTCCGTGCGCCATGGCGACGATCAGTGGTTCGACATCGTCAAGTGGGTGCACTTCGCACTGATCAACGCCGAAGAAATGGGCATCACGAAAGCCAACGTCAACGAGATGCTCAAGTCGGAGAATCCGGACGTCAAGCGCTTGCTCGGAACCGAAGGAGCCTATGGCGAGCAACTCGGCCTGACGAAGGACTGGGCGGTGCGCATCATCAAGCATGTCGGCAACTACGGCGAAATCTTCGAGCGGAACGTTGGGCAGGGCTCGCCGTTGAAGATTGCGCGCGGGCTCAATGCGCTGTGGACAAAGGGCGGCCTCCAATACGCCCCACCGGTGCGGTAATGCGCCGATCCGACTGCGGGTGACTGGGGAGGCCTGCTGTCGAGAGCTGAAACCGCGGCGGGCGGTCGCCTGCCGCGGAAGGACTGTGCGGAGAGGCGCGGTGAACGCAGCGATATGAAGACGAGCGGCACGCTCCTTGCGTGCGCTCGGAAGGAGAAAATTCCGGCGCGGCCGGCTGTTGCAAGCACAAGACGCTCTGGGGGAGCGGCATGAGCGTTGCGCAAGAATCGATCAGAGATGCTGGCCCACCGAAGGTGTCCCCGATCCGGGACCCGAAGGTCCGCGCGATCGCTTATCAGGCGCTCCTGTGCCTGATCGTCGCTTTCCTCGTCTATGCAGCCGCCAGGAACGCGATCGTCAATCTCGAGCGAGCGCATATCGCTTCCGGCTTCGGATTCTGGGACGTCACTGCCGGATTCGATATCAGCCAGACGCTGATCGAGTATTCGGCGCAAGCATCGACCTACGGCACGGCGTTCTGGGTCGGTCTGCTCAACACCTTGCTGGTTTCGGTCATCGGTATCGTTCTCGCGACGATCCTCGGCTTTCTCGTCGGCGTTGCCCGTCTCTCGCGTAATCTATTGGTTGTGCGGATCGCTGCCGGATACGTCGAAGTGATCCGCAATCTGCCCCTGCTGCTGCAACTGCTGTTCTGGTACAATGCGGTCCTCAAGGCGCTGCCGGACCTACGCTCCAGCTACGATATCGGCGGAAGCATTTTTCTCAATAATCGTGGGTTGTTTTTCCCGTCGCCGATTTTCCACTCCGGCGGGAAGCTTTTAGTCGGCGCCCTCATCGTCGCACTCGTAGGCTCGATCGCGTTTCGCATCTGGGCACACAAGCGTCAGGAGCGCACGGGACAGCAGGCACCGGTGCTCTGGGTCACGCTGGCGCTGTTCATCGGCCTGCCGCTTCTTGTCTTGCTTTCCGGCGAGTTGAGCGTCGCGTTCTCCTATCCGGAAAAGGGGCGTTTCAATATTCGCGGCGGCGTCGAGGTGTTACCCGAATTCGTCGCGCTTCTGCTCGGGCTCGTCGCCTATACGGCAGCGTTCATCTCCGAGGTCGTGCGCGCGGGCATCCTGGCGGTTTCCAAGGGACAGACAGAGGCGGCCAATGCGCTCGGTCTGCGGCAGGGACCGACCTTGCGCCTGGTGGTCATTCCGCAGGCCATGCGGGTCATCATCCCGCCGCTGACCAGCCAGTATCTGAACCTCACCAAGAATTCGAGCTTGGCCGTCGCTGTCGGCTATCCCGACCTCGTGCAGGTTTTCACCGGAACCGTACTCAATCAAACCGGTCAGGCGGTCGAAGTCGTCGCGATCACAATGGCGGTGTATCTGACGATCAGCCTCGTCACATCCTTCGCGATGAACGTCTTCAATTCACGCATGGCGATCGTGGAGCGCTGAGGCTATGTCGGAGCCTACACCCACCACGGAAGCCGAAGTGAGGACCGAACTGGCGTCGATGGATCCTGAGCACGGCGTCGCTTACGTGCGCGATGTCCCGGTCGAGTCGCTTCCGCCACCAGCAGGAGAGACCGGAGCACTTGCATGGTTGCGACGGAACTTCTTTGCGACGCCGCTTGATAGTGCGCTTTCGATCGGCGTCATCCTGCTGATCTTGTGGGTCGTTCCTCCGATCATCAAGTTCACGCTGATCGACGCCGTCTGGACCGGCACCGATCGCGAAGCATGCCTTGTCACCGCGGCAAGGCCGGAAGTGGGCGCGTGTTGGGCTTTCGTCGACGAGCGTCTCGCGTATTTCGTCTACGGTTCCTACCCGATCCCAGAGCGTTGGCGCGTCGACGTCTTTTTCGCCATGCTGGCGATCGGCGTGTTCTGGCTACTGCGCCTGAGCGCTCCGCGCCGCGATCTCGGCGCATTCTATTTCTTCGTGATCTTGCCGGTCGCCTCCTACATCCTGCTGAAAGGCTTTCCGGCGATCGGGCTGCCGACCGTCGATACATCACTTTGGGGCGGCATCCTCGTCACCATCGTCGTCGCCACGGTTGGCATCGTGTGCTCGCTGCCGATCGGCATTCTGCTGGCGCTCGGGCGGCGCTCTCGCATGCCGGCGGTGAAATTGTTCTCGGTGATCTACATCGAGTTCGTTCGCGGCGTGCCGCTGATCACCGTACTGTTCATGGCGAGCGTGATGCTGCCGCTGTTCGTCCCCGAGGCGTGGTCGCCGGACAAGCTGCTGCGCGCGCTGGTCGGCATCGCGATGTTCGCCTCGGCCTACATGGCGGAAGTGGTGCGCGCTGGCCTGCAGGCCATCCCGAAGGGGCAGTACGAAGGCGCGATGGCGGTCGGGCTTGGCTACTGGCAGATGATGCGCCTGATCATCCTGCCGCAGGCGCTGAAGATCACCGTGCCGAATATCGTCAACACCTATATCGGGCTGTTCAAGGACACGACCCTCGTCTTCATCGTCGGTATCTTCGATCTCCTGAAGACGATCGAAGCGGCGCGCATCGATCCGAAATGGGCGACGCCGGTGACGAGCACGACGGGGTATGTTTTCGCCGCCATCTTCTACATCATCTTCTGCTACGGCATGTCGCGTTACGCCAAGAACATCGAGGCGCGGCTTGCTCGAGCGGATCGCCGCTGACGAGGACGCTTGCCATGAATCAGACCGTTCCCGCCGTTGCTCCGACGGTTGCCGAGACCGCCGGCATGGCGCCCGCTGTCGCGCTCGACGCCGTACACAAATGGTATGGAGAGTTCCACGTCCTGCGCGACATCAACCTGACGGTTCAGCGCCGCGAGCGCATCGTCATCTGCGGGCCGTCAGGATCCGGCAAGTCAACCATGATCCGCTGCATCAACCGCCTGGAGGAACACCAGAAGGGCAGGATCGTCGTCGATGGCATCGAACTGACCAACGACCTCAAGAAGATCGACGAGATCCGCCGCGAGGTCGGCATGGTGTTTCAGCACTTCAATCTGTTTCCACATCTGACAGTGCTGGAAAACTGCACCCTGGCGCCGATCTGGGTGCGCAAGATGCCGAAGAAAGATGCGGAGGAGGTCGCCCACAAGTACCTCAAGCGCGTGAAAATCCCGGAGCAGGCGAACAAGTATCCCGGGCAACTCTCGGGCGGCCAGCAGCAGCGCGTCGCGATCGCTCGCGCACTGTGCATGAATCCGAAGATCATGTTGTTCGACGAGCCGACCTCCGCGCTCGATCCTGAAATGGTGAAGGAGGTGCTCGACACGATGGTGAGTCTTGCCGAGGACGGCATGACGATGCTGTGCGTCACGCACGAGATGGGCTTCGCGCGGCAGGTCGCCAATCGCGTCATCTTCATGGATGCCGGCCAGATCGTCGAGGCGAACGAGCCGAACGCCTTCTTCGCCAACCCGCAGCACGAGCGCACGAAACTGTTCTTGAGCCAGATCCTGCACTAGCACCAAGAAAGCGGCTGGCTCCGTTGACCCCATTGTCAGGTCATCGTACAACAACCAGAAGGACGCCGGCTGCGCAGGTTCGCGCGTCCGCGGACCATAACGTTACGGACGGCCGTGCCCCGCCCGGATCATAAAGAACAGCGCACGATAGGGAGTACGTCATGGGAATGAGGTTTGCGCGCCTGGCGGGCGCGCTCGTTTGCAGCGCGGCGCTGCTGGCTACTTCGCCGTCCTTTGCGCAGGAGACGTTGACAATCTGGTGGGGCAAGGGCTTCTACAAGTCGGAAGACGATGCCTTGCTGGCGGCGATCAAGAAGTTCGAGGCCAAGACCGGGGTCAAGGTCGAACTCTCGCAGTATGCCGTCCAGGACATGATCCCGAAGACGGTGGCGGCTCTCGATTCCGGCACCGTTCCGGACGTTGCCTACTCCGACACTTATGA
>JAFKKS010000418.1 GCA_017304555.1 Hyphomicrobiales bacterium | reverse complement strand
TCCCGCCGATGCTGAGATTGCCGGCCGCGGCTGCCGCCGTGACCGCCGGCATCAGGGCCGTGACGAGTTGGCCGAGCACCCCGCCGCCGACGAGACCGGCGATGATATTGCCGATCATGCCGAGATCGAACGTGGGGGACGCCTTCCCCGCGCCCACGCCGCCAGCCGCACCCGCGATGAGATTGATGAGAATCTGTTCCACGGTAGCCCTCCCGATGGTGATGATTCGCAGCGCCTGCAAGTTTATCGGAGCAACGGCGAAAACTGAAACCTCGGCGTGCACAGAGGCCATGTCCCAAACGATGGCCCGCCTCCAGTCAGGGTCGGGAGGCGGCACGCTCCAAGGCCGTTCCCCTACGCTATCTCCCGTGTTAGCGAAGCGGCCATGACCACACGCATCGACAGCCGCTTCCACGCCCTCCGCCAGAACGGCAACGCCGCGCTCGTGACCTTCCTCACCGCCGGCGACCCCGACCTCGAGACCTCGCGCGCGATCCTCGCGGCGCTCCCCGCCGCCGGCGCCGACGTGATCGAGCTCGGCATGCCCTTCACCGACCCGATGGCAGACGGACCCGCGATCCAGGCCTCCTCGCAGCGCGCGCTCAAAGCCGGCATGACGCTTGTGAAGACGCTCGACCTCGTGCGTGGCTTCCGCGCCCGCGACGCGGCGACGCCGATCGTGCTGATGGGCTACTACAATCCGATCTACATCTATGGCGTCGATCGTTTCCTCACCGATGCCAAAGCCGCCGGCGTTGACGGGCTGATCGTCGTCGACTTGCCGCCGGAGGAGGACGAGGAATTGTGCCTGCCGGCGCTAAAGGCCGGCCTCAACTTCATCCGTCTGGCGACGCCGACGACCGATGACAAGCGGCTCCCGGCCGTGCTCGCGAACACGTCGGGCTTTGTCTACTACGTCTCGATCACCGGCATCACCGGCACCGCCGCGCCAAACGCGAGCAATGTCAGCGACGCCGTGGCGCGCATCAAGCGCCACACCAAGCTGCCGGTCGCGGTCGGCTTCGGCGTGCGCACGGCGGAGCATGCGCGCTCGATCGCGCAAGGCGCCGATGGCGTCGTTGTCGGCTCGGCGCTGATCGACGCATTGAAGGGAAGCCTCGATGCGGACGGCAGGGCGACGGACAAAACCGTGAAAGCCGTCACCACGCACGTTTCCTCTCTGGCCGCCGGCGTGCGCGGCGCGAGGAAGGTAGGGGCTTGAGGCAAAGAAGCACGGCGCGTCGGTTGCGTCGTAGCCCGTGTTGAGCGCAGCGAAACGCGGGACCGTCCACGCGGGCCTCGCGCGCTGTCCACGCCGATCGGCTGCCCCCCGGATTTCGCTTCGCTCAATCCGGGCTACGGCCGTCATTCCGGCCAAGGCAGCAAAGCCGCCGCGAGCCGGAACCCAGAATCCTCACGCTCTCGATAGTTTTGAGCGAGCCTCACACGCCCAAAAACGATGAGGCTACCACGTTCCCTCGCTTGGTTGCGGATTCTGGGTTCCGGCTCTCGCTCCGCTCGGCCGGAATAACAGTGGAATCGGCAAGCATCGTGCAGCAAAACGCGATAAACATTGCCGCAATCCATCCCTATATGCGTCGCGTCGCCAACGCAGAGGCCGAAGAAACATCCGATGAACTGGTTGACCAACGTCGTCCGCCCGAAGATCCGCTCGTTCCTGCGCCGCGAGGTGCCGGAGAACCTGTGGGTGAAATGCCCGGAGACGGGGCAGATGGTCTTTCACAAGGACCTGGAGGCGAACCAGTTCGTCATCCCGGGCTCCAACTACCACATGCGCATGGGCGCGGCCACGCGCCTGAAGAGCCTGTTCGACGGCGGCGTGTTCGAGGAGATCGCGCTGCCCGAGGTCGCGGTCGATCCGCTGAAGTTCCGCGACGAGCGCCGCTATACCGACCGGCTGAAGGACGCGCGCACCAAGACCGGCATGCAGGACGCCATCAAGGTCGGCTACGGCACCCTCGACGAACTGCCGGTGGTCGCGACCGTGCAGGACTTCGACTTCATGGGCGGCTCGCTCGGCATGGCGGCGGGCGAGGCGCTGATCCGCGGCTTCGAGACCGCGGTCGAGAAGGCGACGCCCTTCATCCTGTTCGCAAGCTCCGGCGGCGCGCGCATGCAGGAAGGCATCCTGTCGCTGATGCAGATGCCGCGCACCACCGTCGGCGTCGAAATGCTGAAGGATGCGGGACTGCCCTACATCGTGGTGCTGACCAATCCGACGACCGGCGGCGTCACCGCCTCCTATGCGATGCTCGGCGACATCCACATCGCCGAGCCCGGCGCGCTGATCGGCTTCGCCGGCCCGCGCGTCATCGAGCAGACGATTCGCGAGAAGCTGCCGGACGGCTTCCAGCGCGCGGAATATCTGCGCGAGCACGGCATGGTCGACATGGTGGTGCATCGCCACGACATGCGCGCCACGCTCTCGCGGCTCGCCCGCATCATGACCAAGGCGCCGGCGGCGACCAACGCCCACGACATCCCCGCTTCGCCGCTGCCGGTGCCGGCGGAGCAGCCGCCGGCCATGGCCGGCTTCACGCCATGAGCGGGGCACGGCCCTTCCTCCGATGACGCCGATCGACGCCATCGTCACGCGGCTTCTCGCGCTGCATCCCAAACGCATCGACCTGACGCTCGATCGCGTCGAGCGGCTGCTGGCGCGGCTCGACAATCCGCAGCGCCGGCTGCCGCCCGTGATCCATGTCGCCGGCACCAACGGCAAGGGATCGACCGTCGCTTTCATGCGCGCGATCCTCGAAGCCGCGGGCAAAAGCGTGCACGTCTACACCTCGCCCAATCTCGTGCGCGTCAACGAGCGCTTCCGTCTCGGCCGCGCCGGCGGCGGCGTTCTCGTGTCCGACGCGGAACTCGCCGATGTGCTCACCGAGTGCGAGCGCACCAACGGCGACGATCCGATCACCGTGTTCGAGATCGAAACCGTCGCGGGGTTCCTGCTGTTCGCGCGGCATCCCGCCGACGTGCTGCTGCTGGAAGTCGGCCTCGGCGGCCGGCTCGACGCGACCAACGTCATCGAGCGGCCGCTGACGAGCGTGATCACGCCGGTGTCGTTCGACCACGCGGAATTCCTCGGCAACACGGTGCCACAGATCGCCGCCGAGAAAGCCGGCATCCTCAAGCGCGACGTCCCCGCTGTCATCGCGCTGCAGTCGAACGAAGCACGCGAGACGATCGAGCGCGTGGCGCGCCAAGTCGGCGCCCCGCTGCGTCTCGCCGGTGAGGATTGGATCGTCACGCAGGAGCACGGCCGCCTCGTCTACCAGGACGAGAACGGCTTGCTCGACCTGCCGGCGCCGAAGCTCGTCGGCCGGCATCAATTCGACAATGCCGGAACGGCGATTGCGGCGCTGCGCGCAAGCAATGCTTTCAAGCTGCCGCTCGCGGCTTACGAAGACGGCATCGCCGCCGCGCAATGGCCGGCGCGCATGCAGCGCCTCTTGACCGGTCGCCTCGTCGCGCAAGCGCCGGAAGGCGCGGAAGTCTGGCTCGACGGCGGACACAATGTCGACGGCGGCCGCGCCATCGCCGTCGCACTCGCGGATCTCGAAGAGCGTGTGCCGCGCCCGCTCGTGCTCATCGTCGGCATGCTGACGACCAAGGACGTCGAGGGCTTTCTCGGCAACCTCGCCGGTCTTGCGCATCGCGTCATCGCGATCCCGATCGCCAATCAAGAGAAGGCGCGCTCACCAGAGACGATCGTCGAGGCGGCGCGCCGCACCGGTACGGAGGCCGAGGTGAGCACCGGCACAGAGAGCGCGCTCGCACGCGTCGCGCAACTCAACCTCGACGCGCCGCGCATTCTCATCACCGGATCGCTCTATCTCGCCGGTGAGGTGCTCGCCGCCAACGGCACGCCGCCGACGTAAAAAATTTCAAACCCACAAACGTCATGCCCGCACTTGTTGCGGGCATCCACGTCTTTCTTCCTTTCGGCCGCGAAGACGTGGATGGCCGGGACGATAGGACGTTCACGCCTGTCTTCGACGGGCTATGCCCGGCCATGACGAAAGAGATAAAAAAAAATCGCCCGGCGCGAGACCGGGCGATTTGCGACAAAAGTCGATGAAGAATCTACGCCGCGGAATTGATCCACTGCTCAAGCTTCGCCTTCGGCGCCGCGCCGACCTGGCGCGAAGCAAGCTCGCCGTTCTTGAACATCATCAACGTCGGAATCGACATGATGCCGTATTTCGATGCGGTCGCCGGGTTCTCGTCGACATTGAGCTTGACGATCTTGACCTTGTCGCCGAGCGAACCCGCGATTTCCTCGAGCGCCGGCGCGATCATTTTGCAAGGGCCGCACCATTCTGCCCAGAAATCGACGACGACCGGCTCGGAGGCCTTCAAGACCTCGGCTTCGAAGCTCGCGTCGGAGACTTTTCCAACGCCCATGGCGCACCTCTCAGGGAAAGAATCAGGCGCATCCGGCACCCGCGGGATTTGCCCGAACGTAGGAACGTCACCCCCTATCGTCAAGCGTGCTTACGCCGGGGCAGCAATGCCGAGACGCGCCAAGGCGGCGTCAAGCGCCGGCACCGGAAGTTCCATCAATAACGGCCGTTCGGTCCACAGTAATGCGGCAGGATGGTCGGGTGGCGTACGGTCGGATTTGTAGTCGACGATAAAAACGTCCTCCGAATCGACCACCAAACGATCGATTCGGGCCGACACGAATTGCGGCGCGCCGTCGGCGCGCATGAGGCGGCCAACGATCGGTACTTCCGCGCGCGTGCCCGCGTCGAAGAAGGCAGCGAACTGTGCATCGTCGAGCACGCGCATCACGGGATCGAGAATCGCGTCGACCGCATCGGCCCCCACGCCGGCGCGCGCGAGAAAACGCCGCGCCGCGTCCGCACGCGCCGCGCGCGGAACATCCGGCAGCGATTGCATCAGGCGATGCATCCACTGGCCGCGCTGGCGTGCGCCGCGCAAATCGGGCGAGAGCGTAAACTGCGCCCTCACAACCGGCGGCGCATCATCGGTGGCGAGCGAAGGCGCGAGATGCGGCAACGCCGTCGCGTCCCGCATCGCCGCTGCGCCGAGCCAGGGCGGAACGACGGCCGGCGCTTCACTTATCTTCTCGCCGCTTTCCGTCTCCGCGAAATCTTCGCCGGAAAATTTCTGCCAGCGCCAGACATTGCCGCCACCGATATCGGCCGGCACATCGGCGGCATCGGGCGTTCCTCCGCATCCTGGCGCGCTCGCTTTCGCGCGTCTTCGGTGACGGAAACGTCGTTCGCCTGGCCCCCCGCCCAAACCAGCGGACGCGCGTCGCCTGTCGGCAAGCCGGGAAGATCGATCGCGAGCAGCGGCGGATCGCGCGGCCCCGTCGGCGCGCTCGTCGTGTCCGCGAGAATAACGATCGGCGCCTCCAGTCCCTTGGCGCCGTGCACGGTCATCACGCGCACTTCGTCGCGCGCGATATCCATGTCGCGCTTCACTTCCGCCGCGACCGCGCGCAGCCACGCCATGAACCCCTGCAGGGACGGCGTCTCGCGCCGCTCATAATCCAGCGCCAGCGCCAGGAATTCGTCGAGCGCGTCATTGGCTTCCGGCCCGAGGCGCGCCAGGAACTTGCGGCGGCCGCCATCCGCATTCAGCAGCGCGGCGTAGAACGTGAACGGCGCTTGCGTCTTCGCTGTCGCAGCGAGCCGGTCGAGTGTCGTAGCCGCTCGCGCGCACGCCGCATCGCCCGCGGCGTTGGCTCGCAAAGCCGCGCGCAGGCTTCCCTTCCGCTGCCAGGCGAGCGCGAACAACTGCTCGTCGTTCAAGCCGAACAGCGGTGATTTCAGCACTTCGGCAAGCGCGAGGTCGTCTTCCTCTAAGAGCAGCGCGTCGGCGAGCGACATCAGATCCATGACCGCGATGTGCTCGGTGAGGACGAGGCGATCCGCGCCGGCGACATCGACGCCCGCGTCCTTGAGGGCGCGGATGACGGCCGCGAATAAAGGCCCGCGCGAGCGCACCAGGACGAGAATGTCGCCCGGCCGCGTGCGCTTCCCGGTGAGCGGCAAGGGCACGCGCTGGTCGATCCAGAAGCGAACGCTTTGCGCGATCCGCCGCGCGAGGCGCGCCTGCGGACTTGTCTCAGCGACGGCGTCGAACGGCGCGTCCCACGCTTCCATCTCCTCGCGCTTCTCCGGCGCGATCAGCGGCCACACCTCGACAAGCCCGGGTGCGTTGTGCCGCAACGCCTGATGCACGGTCGGAACCGGATCGGTGGCGAGGCCGCGATAGGCTCGCTCTTGCGCAAACACGGCATCGACCGCGCCAAGCACGTTCGGGCCGGAGCGGAAGGAGTGATGGAACGGCAAGGGCTCGAACGGCAGATCGCTGGCGCGATGCGCCTGTTCGAAATGACGCCGCATCTCGTCGAAGCGATGCGGCGCGGCGCCCTGGAACGAGTAGATCGACTGCTTCTCGTCACCGACAGCAAAGATCGAACGCTTGGTTCCCCCGCGCGCGCCGGCGCCGGCGAAGAACTCGCTCGTCAGGCGCGCGATCACGTCCCACTGCTTCGGGCTCGTGTCCTGCGCCTCGTCGACCAGAATGTGATCGATGCCGAGATCGAGCTTGTAATGCACCCAGGCGGCGGCGACGTTGTCGAGCAGAGCCAGCGTCTTGTCGACCAGGTCGTCGTAATCGAGGATACCGCGACGATCTTTCTCCGCGCGGTAACGGCGCGTGACCTCGTGCGCGATGGTGACAAGCGCCATCGTGCGGTCGCGCACGATCACGGCCTTGCGCAGTTCCCACAGCGCCGCGACCCGATCTTGTTCCTGCAGCAGTCGCTCGCAAAGCGCCGGATATCGGTCCTTTATCGCCTTGGTCGCGAGGCTCTTCGCGGGCGTCCCACCTTTCGTGAAGAAAATACCGATATAGGCCTCGATATTCTCCCATGCGGTCCCGGCGTACGCGCGCGCGAAGCGATCTGCGCGCTCACAGTCCGTTTTCGATCCGCCGGCCAATACTGCCGCGATCGACGGCCACTCCGATCGCGGCAGGATCGGGCTATCGAGAAATTGCGCATGGACGTTGTCCAGCGTCTCCGCCGGATCGGCGCCGAGGACGCGGGAAAGCTCCGCAATTGCCGCATCGACGCCGCCGGCGCGAGCGATCCACCCGTCGACGGCGTCGCGTTGATCGATGGCCTTGCGCACGACATCGGCGAAAGTGACATCGGCGGCTGCCGCAACGGCGATGGCAAGCGCGCGCCCGAGTGCGCTCTCCGGCTGTGCGGCCGCTTCGAGCAACACCGCGAGCCGAAGACTATCGATCAATTCGCTTTCGGCGTGCTCCTCCAGCACTTCGAAGCGGGCGGCGACATCGGCCTCGAACGGAAACTGATGCAACAGCCCGGTGCAGAAGGCGTGGATCGTTTGCACCTTCAATCCACCCGGTGTCTCCAACGCTTCGGCGAAGAGGCATCGTGCGCGCCGCAGCCGCGTCGCGTCCGGCCGCCGCGCTTCGATCCGCATCACCGCCGCGGCAAGTTTTTCGTCGTTAAGCGTCGTCCACGCCGCGAGCGTCTCGAACACGCGGTTCGCCATGTTGGCGGCCGCCGCCTTGGTGAAGGTGAGACAGAGGATTTTTCCGGGCGCGACACCGTCGAGCAGCAGGCGAATGACGCGCTGCGCCAGCACGTAGGTTTTGCCCGAGCCGGCGTTCGCCGTGACCCAGGCGGACACGCGCGGATTGGAGGCGGCGATCTGTGCGCCGAGCACATTCTCCGGAATGTCGATCGGCTTCATGGCGGGCGCCCCTCGCCCGGCTCGCCGGCCGTCTCCGACCATTCCTTGACGCGCGCGAGATGATCGTAGTCGCCGTAGCGCGTGCGCCACATCGGCAGGATGAGCGACGGATAACCCTGCGCCTCGTCCTCGAAACGCTTCAGCGTTTCGATCAGCCGCTCCAGCGCGCGATCGGCATGCTCGTCCGGCGTGCCTTCCTTGAAGCCCACCGGCCTCTCGATGCCTCCCGGCTCGCCCCCTTTCACGCCGACATAAGCGAATTCGCGGATGGAAAGCCCCGGCGGAATGCCCTCGAATCCACCCTGACGCAGGATCGCGCCTTCCAGGGTCAGCTGCGGGCTCAAGCCGATCTGCACTTGCCGCGGGCTTGGAATGGTCCCGGTCTTGTAGTCGAGGATCGCGACGGCGCCGTCGGCGAGACGCTCGATGCGATCGGCGCGTGTGGTGAGGCGGAAGGTGCGGCCGCCGAGATCGATGTCGTACTTTCCATCGACCTCCGCATGCATCGTCGCAATCGCTTTGCGGCGCTCCTCATCCCAGTTTACGAACCACTGCGCGGCGCGCACGAAGCGCGGCCACCAGAACGCTTTCGCCTCGGGAAAATCCTCGAGCGGCGCGAGCGCACTCTTGCCCCGCGAAAGCAATTCTTCGAACGGATTCGGCGGCAGGCCGGCTGCGAACGCCTCGGTATAGTCGCCGACCGCCTTATGCAGCGCGCTGCCGCGGTCGCGCGCGCCCGGCAGCGTGTCGACGGGATCGAGCGGAGTGAGCTTGAGGATATGCCGCGCATAGATCGTGTAAGGGTCGCGCAGCAGATGCTCGACTTGGGTGACGCTGAGCCGCAGCGGCCGCGCCGCAAGCGGCGGCTTCGGCGCCGGCTGCGCAATCCGTTGCGGCGCGCCGGCCTGGTCGAGCATGCGCGCCAGATTGACGAAGCGATCGCCTCTCGCGCGCACGGCAGCCCACGCCTTCGCGCCCGCGACCGCCTCGACCCTTTGCAGGAACCGCGAGGCGACGGTCGGCGCGCCACCCGTCTTCTGCGCGTGGCTGAGCACGATCTCACGCGCGCCGAGCGCCTGCGCGAAGTCGTGCGCGGTGAGGCCGATCCGCCGTTCCGGCAGATCGAGCCCGAGGGTGTGCCGCATCGGCCGGCTGAGCCAGGGGTCCGAGCGCGTCTGCGGCGGCCACGTCCCTTCGACGAGACCGCCGAGAACCATGCGATCGACATTCTGCAGCCGCGCTTCGAGCAGACCGTAGACTCGCACGCGCGCACCTACATCTTTACGATCGGTGACGACGCGGCCAGCCGCAGCGCTCGCGAACACCTCGCCGTACTCGCCCGGCATGAGAAGAAACGTCGCGGCCGCGGGGCTGTCGGCGAGCGTCTCGAACACTGTCGCGAGTGCTTGCCCATCTTCCTTCGCGAACACAGCTTCGTTGCCATCCCGGTCGCGGCTCAACCCCGCTACGACGTCGGCATGGCAACGCGCCAGCGCGGCGAGCGGCTGGCGCGTACCTGGCAGCGTTTCGAGCGGAGCGAGCGCCGCACCTAGCGCCGCTGCGACCTCCATCGCGACCGCGATGTCGCCGTCGCCGATCGTCTTGCGCGGATCGCTGGCGTGCAGGCTCTTGCGGAATTCGGGAAAGTTCGCGAGCGCCTGCGTGAGCCCAGCGCTTCCGCGCTTCGGCCGCGGTCCGCGCAGCAGCGCGCGTTCGATGATCGCAATGCTGTGCGCGCGGCGCTCCGGCGCCAGCGGCAAACGCAGATAAGGATGCTTGAGCAGCGCCAGCAACGTCACCGGCGCGAGGCCGTCCGATGCGGCCTCCACCGCGAGACGCGCGAATACGCCGGCCGGCGTGTCGGGAAGCGCCAGCCCCGCCGAATCGTCGACGGCGATGTCCCAGCGGCCGAGCGCCGCGACCACGCGCCGCGCCAATGAGCGATCCGGCGTGACCAGCGCCGCCGTCGCATGATCGTTCTCGACCGTCTCGCGCAAGGCGACGGCGATCGCCTGCGCTTCCTCTTCCGCCGTCGCCGCCTCGATCACGGCGACATCGACGAGCGCGCGTTGCAACGCTGCGTCGGGAAGGCGCACGCTCCAGCGATCCGTCGCCTCGGCGGGACGCAATGCTTCCGACAGGAGCCTCTCACGCCCATATGCTGCGGGCGGCGCCAGCGCCTCGACCTCGTCGCGTGGCAGCCCGATCCCGGAGAGCCAGCCGCACATCGCATATTGCGGGTGACCGACGGCATCGCCCACCAGGCTCCAGGACTCGGCATCAAGATCGGTGTCGAGTCCCGGCAGCACGACCGCGCCATGCGGCAGATGCGCGACGGCGGTGAGCAGCGCCGCCGTCGACGGCATCGATCCTGTCGAGCCGGCGGCGATGACGGGGCCGTCGCGATGCAAGGCGAGCCGCTCCGTTTCTGCCGCGATCAAGCGATCGCGGCGCGCTGCGGGCTCGATCGCGCCGCGCTTCGCCAGCACGTCCGGCCACAGATCGCGCGCGACCTTCAGGAATTCCAGCGTGAGTTGCCAGTACCGGTCGACATCCGCGGGAACCAAGCCATCGAGATCACGCCACGAGACCTTGCGCGTGATCATATCGTCCATCAGCCGCGCCAGCGCGTCGGCGAGCGCCAGCGCCGTGGAGGGACTATTGGCGACCAGTTGCGGCCCGCTGCCACGCATGCCGGGCGCCTTCGCCCAGGCCAGCACGAGTTGCGCGAGCAGCAAGCGCCGCTCGAGATCACCGAGCGCATCCGGCAGATCGAGATCGAGTACCGCAAGCGGCCCATGCATCGCCTGCGCGAAGACGAGTTCGTCCTCGTCGATGTCGCCGAGCGGCGTGAGCTTCGGCAGCATCGCCGCGGCGCCGCCGAGCACGTCGAGGAAAATGTCCTGCGCCAGGCGGCACGCGCGCCGCGTCGGCAGATAGATCGTGGCCGACGCCAGCGCGAGCGGATCATCCGTGATCGAGAACCCGTGAACCACGCGACCTTCCGCCAGCGCCCGGATCAAAGTCGGAAGAAACGGAGCGGACGCCGGGATCGTGAAAACGCGTGGGCGCCGTCCAGCCATCGCTACGCGGCGCTGGCGAGGATCGCGGATTCCGCACGCGAAATCGCATCCGGCGTCCCGACATGCATCCACATGCCCTCGAGCCGGTGGCCGTAGAGGCGGTCCTCCTCCTCGGCGCGATCGAAGAGCCGGGTCAGGCTGAAGGGCTCCGCCTGCATGCCGGCGAAGAGGCTAGGCTGCAGAATGGCCGCGCCCGCATACACGAACGGCGCCACCTCCCGCTCCGGACGCCGGCGCAAGCGCCCGTCGGGCGTCATCAGGAAATCTCCGCGCCCGTCATAGCCGATGCTGGTCGCGGTGGGCGCCAGCAGAAGCAACGCATCCATCCGCGCGGGATCGAACGCCTTGGCGAGATGCCCGAGATTGGCGCGCGGCCCCTCGATCCAGATCGTGTCGGAATTGACGTGGAAGAACGGCTCGTCGCCGAGCGCCGGAAGCGCCTTCACAACGCCGCCGCCGGTTCCGAGAATCTCGCTCCGCTCGTCGGAGATGATGACGCGGGGCTGTTGGCGTGTCGCAACGTGCTTTTCGATCTGATCGGCGAAGTGGTGAACGTTGACGACTGCTGTCTCGACCCCGGCCTCCGCCAGGCGATCCAGAACATGATCGAGCAGCGGCCGCCCTCCGACCGCCACCATCGGCTTCGGCATGGCGTCGGTCAGCGGGCGCATGCGTGTGCCGAAGCCTGCGGCCAGAACCATGGCGCGGCGCGGCGTCGGGGAAGGAGATGATGCGGACATCAAGGGATTCCGGGACTGATTCGCGTCGGGGTGGAATTATAGCGGCATCACCGCGCTCCGCGATCACCCGCGCGGAGCGGGGACATGCGCCTCGTACCAGGACTTGAGCGGACGAAGCGCCGGATGCGCGAGCGCGCGGCGAAGATTCCGCCATACCCGCGGCTGATGACGGATGTATTGCGGCTTGCCGTCGCGCCGGTCGAGCCGCGCGAAGATGCCGAGGATCTTGGTCGCGCGCTGCGCGCCCATGAGTCCATAAAGGGAAATGAACTGCGCCATGTCGAAGTCGCGATCGGCCGCGCGCCGCGCCTTGATGTAGGCGCTGATCAGGCTCTCCTCGAGCGATTCCGCAACGTCGACGCGCGCGTCCTGCAGCAGCGAGACGACGTCGTAGGCATCCGGCCCCATCACGGCGTCCTGGAAATCGAGGAGGCCGACACGCGCCACGCCCGCGCGCTGCGGCAGCCAGAGAAGATTGGGCGAGTGATAGTCGCGCATCACCCAGGTCGGGCGCGCCTGCACGGCCGCGTCGAGCGCATCGCGCCAAAGCCCGCGGAACTCAGCGCGTGCGTCGTCCGAGAGCACCGCCTTCTGCTGCGGAAAGTACCAATGCAACAGAAGATCGACCTCGATGAGGAGCGCTGCCTTGTCGTAGGCCGGCAGTTGATAGGTGACGCGCGGCGCGACCGGCAGCGTGTCGGGTAGCGCCTCGCGATGCAGCGCCGCGAGCGTGTCGACCGCGGCGGCATAACGCTCGCCGATCGCTGCCGGCGGATGCCCGGCGACGACGGGCTCGGTTCCCAGATCCTCGAGGATGAGCAAGCCCTCGGAAAGGTCGGCGGCAAAAATCTCTGGCGCGGAAAAGCCGCGTTGGCGCAAGCCACGAGCCATCGCCACGAACGGTGTCACGTCCTCCGCGAGATGCGCGATCGCGCTGTAGGGAAGTCCGTTCTGCACCGGCGGTCCGTCCGGCCGGCGCGGCGCATTCATCAGGATCGCGGATCGCGCAGGCTCGAGCAGGCGCTCGTAAATGCGCGTCGACGCGTCGCCCTGCATGCGAATACGCTCCGCCGCGCCGAACCCGGCGTCGTCGATAAAACCGAGGAAATTGGCGACGTGCTCCGCACGCTTCGCCGGCGCGCCATAGCCGACGATGGACACACGCCGGGCCTGCGGGCCGATGTCGGTCGCGAGCGTGAAGTTGATCTCGATGCGGTCTTCCGGCAGCGCCGTGTCGGCGCGTTCCGGCCACTCGATCAGAAGAATCGAGTCGTCGTCGAGATCGGCAAGGCCCAGTGCGCCGACCTCGCTCGGATCGCCGATACGGAACAGATCGATATGCGCGATGCGCGCGCGCAGCAGGTCGTAGTGCTGCACCAGCGTAAATGTCGGGCTTGGCACCTCGATCGTCTCGTCGTCCGCCATGTAGCGGATCAGGGCACGCGCGAAGGTCGTCTTGCCCGCACCGAGGTCGCCGCCGAGCGCAACGGTGTCGCCCGGCTTGAGAATAGCGGCAACGTCGGCCGCGAGCTGGCGCGTCGCGCGCTCGCTCGGCAACACCCGTTCCGCATGCTGCGGGCGGATCGTCTCCAACATCGCCGTCGCGCCGCTCCCTTACTCAGCCGCCACGCGCCGGTGGGTCTGCTCCAAAGGAAACACGCAAGTCACGGTGGTTCCACGCCCCTCGGCCGTTTCGAGACTGACGCTACCACCATGCAACTCTACAAACGAGCGCACAATCGACAATCCGAGGCCGGCGCCGCGATGCTGTGAACCGAGTGCGTGAGTCTCGAAGCGGTTGAAAACCCGATCGACGATCTCGGCCGGAATGCCCCGGCCCCGATCGGCGATCGAGACCACGAGCGCTCCCTCGTGCCGCTCCGCACGCAATGTGATCGTCTCGGCGGCCGGCGAGAAGGCGATGGCGTTGGACAGGAGGTTGAACAAAATCTGCCGAATCCGCCGCTCGTCGGCGACGAAGCTGCCGACGTTCGGCGCCACCCGCAGGTCGAGCCGCAAGGCCTTCTCGGCGAGGCGGTCCTGCACCCCCTCGGCGGCGGCGTCGATGGTGTGGCGGATGTCCACCGGCCCGAGATCGAGCTTCAGCGCGCCGGCGTCAATCGAGGCGAGATCGAGGATGTCGTTGATGATCGCCAGCAGCGCCGCGCTC
>JAFKKS010000417.1 GCA_017304555.1 Hyphomicrobiales bacterium | reverse complement strand
ACTATGGCCTCGAGCTTACGCCCTTCCAGCCATCGGGCGAGCTCGGGCGGAGGAATGAAATCCGCAATCTGGCGATTGCGCAAATTTCGCCATTTATCCCCGGTACCGAGGACGTCACTGATCACGATATCGCTGCGGCCGCCGTCATTAAGATCGGCGACCAGATTGGACCCTATGAATCCGGCACCGCCGGTGACAAGCAACATCAAATCCCGCTTATGGCGGCCCGTTCAGCCCGCTGTCCTTTGCCCCAGCCGGGGCGCAGGCGCAATATCCGTGCACGTCCGCGGTGCCTCCCGCCGGCGGGCCTGGACAGGGCGAACGGCCCAGAGTACCGCTTCACGGCCTCAACCGGCAGCCCGTTGATGGACACCCGCTCCACGTCAGTGCTCTCCGTGCCCGAATCAGGGGGCGACGACACGCGCCCGATTCTCCTGGTCCCCTACATGTGGATCGGGGATTTCGTGCGCTGTCACACCGTCGTTCAACTCCTAAAAGCGCGCTGGCCGGATCGGCCGATTGATGTGCTGACGCCCCCTCTCAATGCGCCGCTTCTGGACTACATGCCGGGGGTGCGCCAAGGCATCGTCGCGGACCTGAGGCACAATCGGCTCGACCTCTTCCGCCACCCGCGGCTGGCTTCGCGCCTGCGGGCCGAGGGTTACGGCACCGCATTGATCATGTCCCGCAAATGGAAGGCGGCATGGGCGCCTTTCATTGCCGGCATTCCCGAACGCATCGGCTTCATCGGAGAGGCTCGCTACGTCCTCCTAAACGACAAGCGCTGGGGGGAGCACAAACTTCCCCGCCAAATCGACCAATGCGCCGTGCTCGCCCTGCCCCCGGACGCCCCCTTGCCGGAGGCTTGGCCGGAACCGCGCCTGCACGTTCCGCTCTCGGACACCACCGCCTGGAAAGCCAGGCGCGGCTTGGCAGGCCCGCGCTCAATCGCGCTCGCGCCGGGCGCCGTCGGCCCCTCGAAGCGCTGGCCGGCCTCGTATTATGCCGAGGTCGCGCAAGCTCTCATCGCGCAGGGTTGGATCGTGTGGGTGGTGGGCGGCCCGAATGAGACGCCGATCGCCCGCGAGATCGTCGCAGCCGCCGGCCCGCAGGCCCACGACGTCACCGGGCATGATTTGCGTGAGGGCATCCTTGCCCTCGCCGCGGCCGACTTCGTAAACACACACCGACGTGTCGTGCCGCCCCTGTCATGAACCGACTTGCCGCTTCGGCCATCATCGCTGCATGCGCGACATCTCGGCGGCGCAGGTGCTCGACACCATCGCGAGGGTTGCCGTGCAGCATCAACATGCGGCGACGCCCTAAGTTGCACGCGCCTGCAGCCCAGCACCCGGAAAACGCGCAACGACGGCCGGCCGCATTTCTCGACCGCGACGGCGTGCTCAATCACGACGATGGGTTCATCGCCGACCCAGCGCGTGTCCGCTGGATCGACGGCGCCGCGCGTGCCGTGCGGCGGCTCAATGCCGCCGGCTATTTCGTCTTCATCGTCACCAACCAATCGGGCGTGGCGCGCGGCCTGTTCAGCGAAGCGCAGGTCGAAGCGGTGAACGCCTTCATCCGCGCGAGCCTCGCGGCTGATGGCGCCCGTATCGATGATGTGCGCTTCTGCCCGCATCATCCCGACGGCACACACGACGCCTATCGCGAGGTTTGCGACTGGCGCAAACCGGGCGCCGGCATGCTGCTCGATTTGATGCGTTCCTGGCCGGTGGAGAGCGCCGGCAGCTTCATGATCGGCGACCGTGACACCGACCTACAGGCGGCGCAGGGTGCCGGCATCAGGGGCTTCTTGTTTTGCGGCGGCGATCTCGAGGCATTCGTCGAGAACTGCCTGGCTGCCACGGCGGCGAAAGTCTGATCGGGTCGCCTATCAGACCGCTTTCGATTCAGGCGGGGCTCGCCCGCTGCGGTCATCGAGCAGTCGGCGGTAAGCAGCAACGACGTCGTCCACGCTCGGCATCTGTCCGTCCTGGCCGAGCGTGATGATCGGGCCGGTCCCACGCGGCCCCGTCAAACGCGGCGCGCTTTTCACGAAGATCGGGACGAGCGGGACGCGGAAGGCGGCGGCGAGATGCGTCAGTCCCGTGTCGAGACCGATCACGATCGCGGCGTTGGCGACGAACGCGGCAACCTCATCGAGCGGGCGGCGGTCGGCAACCGACGCCGTGTCGCCGATCGCCTTCGCAAGACGCTCGCTGCGCGCACGCTCTTCAGCGTCGCCCCACAGTAGCAGGGTGTCGATGCCCTCCTCCGCCAACGCGTGGCCGACGGAAACCCAACGCTCCTCCGGCCACTCCTTCTCTGGACGTGCGGATCCGTGCAGAAGCAACGCGTAGCGCCGTTGCGGCGCAGTTTGTGTAGGGTTGTGCAGGCCGTAATCGATGTCGCCGTTCGCCGTGTAGCCGAGCGCGAGTGCAGTAAGTTCACGGTTGCGTTCGATCGCATGCTTGTCACGCGAGACCTGATGGCGCACGTCGTAGAAGTATGACGCCAACGCCTCGCGCACGCTGCCACGCCCATAGCCGTGATGCGAGCCGTGCGCCGCACGTGCCACCAACGCGGAACGCACCAACCCCTGCGCATCGACGATGACGTCATAATGGCGCGCGCGCATGCGGCCCAGGAAGCTCTTGATCTCGCGCCAGGTCTCGATCCGATGCAGCGTCTTGCGCCAACGCCGCGCCGCGACCGGAATGATGTCATCGACACCCGGATGCAGCCGCACCAGCGGAACGTAAAGCTCTTCGACCACCCAGGTGATCCGGTCGCCCCGCCGGCGCAGACGCGCGTCCGTGACGGCGGGCATATGATGGATCACGTCGCCGAGGGACGATGTCTTCACGAACAATATTTCGGCCATGGGTGCGCGCCGCCTTACCGTCCCTGAGGCCCACAAGTGTCGACACGATAAGGGGAATCCCGATCGATTAGCGACTCTCGCATTACTGTAACCTCGCGTTCACCCGCAGCCTCTACGTTGAGCTGGGCTCAATTCCTAGAGGTTTTCATGGCGATCCTGGTCACCGGCGGAGCCGGCTATATCGGCAGCCACATGGTGCATGCGCTGGCGGACGCCGGCGAATCCGTCGTCGTGCTGGATAACCTCTCGACCGGTTTCCGCGAGGCGATCCCCGGTGGCATCCAACTCTTCGTCGGCGACACCGGCGACCAGAACCTCGTCTCAGCGATCATGAAAGCCTGCGATGTGGACGCGGTCATTCATTTCGCAGCATCGATCGTGGTGCCGGATTCGGTGCGCGATCCGCTCGGCTATTATCGCAACAACACCGCCAATGCGCGCTCCCTGATCGAGGCCGCCGTCCAGAACGGCGTCAAGCATTTCATCTTCTCGTCGACCGCCGCCGTTTACGGCAACCCGGCCGATGTTCCGGTGACGGAAGAATCGCCGACGGTCCCAATGTCGCCCTACGGCACGTCGAAGCTGATGACCGAGATCATGCTGCACGACGTCGCGCGCGCGCACGATCTCGGCCACGTCATTCTCCGTTACTTCAACGTCGCCGGCGCCGATCCGCAGCAGCGCACCGGGCAATCGACGCCGATGGCGACGCACCTGATCAAAGTCGCGGTGCAGACGGCGCTCGGCCTGCGGCCGCAGATGGAGGTGTTCGGCACGGACTACCCGACGCCGGACGGCACCTGCGTGCGCGACTATATCCACGTGACCGATCTCGTCCGGGCCCATGCCGCGGCGCTGGCGCATCTGCGGCGCGGAGGCCCGAACCTCACGCTCAATTGCGGATATGGCCGCGGCTACTCCGTCTTGCAGGTGATCGAGGCGGTGAAGCGTGCGGCGGGCCATGATTTCGCCGTGCGCTACTCATCACGCCGCCCCGGCGATCCTGCCACAATCGTCGCTGCGGCTCAGCGGGCGCGCCAGATCCTCAACTGGCGACCGGCCTATGACGATCTCGACGTCATCGTCGGACACGCCCTCGCCTGGGAAGAGCATCTCGCGGCAGCAGAGCGCCACGCCAACGCCGGGGCGCGCTCGGCCTGATCCAACGCCGGATTCGGGCGCTTCAGGGGGCGGCCCGCCGGGCGTTTTTCCTTGAACTGCCGGGACTAAGCGGGCAAGGAACGCGGGCCTCGGCTGCGTGCCGCGGCGATGTGTCCCCTCTTGGCCGGGTTATGCGCGAACCTCTCGACAATCCCCTGCCGATAAGCTCGCAAGGCGCGACCTCGCTGGTGCGCCGGCTGGTGAGCGACTACGGCCGCGCTTACTGGCGGCGCTACGCGCTCGCCTTCGCGTTGATGGCCGTGTCGGCGGCCTGCACCGCGCTGACCGCATACTTGATCGGCCAGGTCATCAACGCCGCCTATGTGTCGCGCAGCATGCACGGCATCGTCGTCCTGTGCATCTCCGTCATCGCCATATTCGCGGCTAAAGGTGTCGCGACCTACGGCCACGCCGTCATCCTTGCCCGCATTGGCAACCGCATCATCGCCGACAACCAACGGCGCATGTATTCCAAGCTGCTGAGCGAAAGCCTCTCCTTCTTCGCCGATCGCCACTCGTCTGAGTTCATGTCGCGGCTGAACACGGGAGCGATCGCGGCGAGCCAGGTCCTCAATCTGCTCACGACCGCGATCGGGCGCGATCTCCTGTCGCTGATCGGCCTCGTCGCGGTCATGGTGGTGCAGGACCCGCTGCTGTCGCTCGTAGCGCTCGTTGTTCTTCCTCCGGCCATGTTCGTCCTGCGCAAACTGATCCGGCGCGCGCGGACGGTGGCGTACAATCAATTCGTCGGCGGCACGCGCGTCCTGGAGTCTCTGCAGGAGACGCTGCAAGGCATCCGTACGGTCAAGGCGTTCACGCTCGAAGACGAGATGCAGCGGCGCGTGGACGAGAACATCGCGGCGGTCGAGCGCGCCTCGAACCAGATGGCGCGCGTCGCGAACCGCTCCAGTCCGCTGATGGAAACGCTCGGCGGTCTCGCGATCGGCCTCGTCATTCTCTATTCCGGTTACCGCGTCATCGTGACGAACGCGGCGCCGGGCGAATTCTTCTCCTTCATCACCGCGTTCCTGCTCGCCTATGAGCCGGGCAAGCGGCTGGCGCGGCTCAATATCGATCTCAACTCCGCGCTCGTCGGCGTGCGCGTCCTGTTCGACCTGATCGACAGCCCGTCGAGCGAGCCCGACGAGAAAGGCAGGCCGCCGCTCGTGCTCAAGGATGCGAAGATCGAATTCGATCGCGTCGGCTTCTTCTATCGCACCGACGAAGCTGTATTGCGCGACATGACGTTCGTCGCGGAGCCGGGCCAGGTCACTGCCCTCGTCGGCCCCTCCGGCGGCGGCAAGTCGACCGTTCTCAATCTCATTCTTCGCTTCTACGACCCGAGCAGCGGCCGCGTGCTGATCGACGGGCAGGATATCGCGAGTACCGACCGTCAATCGCTGCGCCGACAGATCGCTTATGTCGGCCAGGACATTTTTCTTTTCCGCGGCACGATCCGCGAGAACATCGCTTTCGGACGCCTTGGCGCGAGCGATGCGGAGATCCAGGCGGCCGCTGCAGCGGCGTTTGCCCACGATTTCATCATGCGCTTTCCGAACGGCTACGATACCCAGGTCGGCGAGCACGGCCTGCAGCTTTCGGGCGGCCAGCGGCAGCGCATCGCGATCGCCCGCGCGCTCGTCAAGGACGCCCCGATCATTCTGCTCGACGAGGCGACGGCGGCGCTCGACAGCGAGTCGGAGCAGGAGGTTCAGCGCGCCATCGCCCGCCTCTGCGAAGGGCGCACGACGCTCGTCATCGCGCATCGCCTCTCGACGATCATGCATGCCGACTGCATCCATGTGATCGAGAACGGGCGCATCACCGAATCCGGGCGGCACGACGCGTTGCTCCGTCAAAACGGGCGCTACGCCTTCTTCTACCGGCTGCAGTTGCAGGAAAGCCGGAGCAATCCCGCGGCCCAGGCCGTTCCGGCGCCGG
The DNA here is from genome assembly GCA_017304555.1 of Hyphomicrobiales bacterium. Lineage (GTDB taxonomy): Bacteria > Pseudomonadota > Alphaproteobacteria > Rhizobiales > Xanthobacteraceae > JAFKKS01. Next base: position 11,393 of record JAFKKS010000417.1, on the reverse strand, counting down.
CGAAGTAACGCTTCTGGCATTCCAGCGATTGACCGGGCGCGCGACGCGTTCTATGCGCTGACGCGATAATCGGCCGTTCCCGCCGCCTTTTTCTTCCACCAGGACGCGATCCCATGAGCACCGCCAGTCAGGAATTCGTCATTTCTCCGCCGCCGCAGGCCTCGATCGCCGTCGCGGGCAGCACCAAGAAGTTTCCGGTGCGCCGTGTCTGGTGCGTCGGGCGCAATTACGTCGAACACATCCGCGAGATGGGCAACGACGAGCGCGAGCCGCCGTTCTTTTTCTCCAAGCCCGCGGATGCGCTGGTGCCGGACGGATCGACGATCCCCTACCCGCCGCTGACCAAGGACCTGCATCACGAGGTCGAGATGGTCGTCGCGCTGAAAAGCGGCGGCCGCAACATCCCGACCGACAAGGCGCTGGACCACGTCTGGGGCTATGGCGTCGCCATCGACCTGACGCGCCGCGACCTGCAGATCGCCTCGCGCAACATCAAGCGCCCGTGGGAAATCGGCAAGGCTTTCGACGCCTCGGCGCCCTGCGGCGCGCTGCGTCCGGCTTCCGAGATCGGCCATCCCAAGAAGGGCCGCATCTTCCTCAAGGTGGACGGCGCGGTGAAACAGGACGGCGACCTGGAGCAGATGATCTGGAACGTGCCCGAGATCATCAACCAACTCTCGCAGTCGGTCGAACTCGCGGCCGGCGACGTGATCCTCACCGGCACGCCGGCCGGCGTCAGCGCGCTCTCGCCCGGCCACAAGCTCGAATGCGAGGTGGAAGGCGTCGGCACGTTGACCGTGACGATCGGCCAGCCCGCGAAGTAACATGGCTTGCGCCGCCCCGCGCGGCGCAACGTCCATGGAGAAGGTGCTATGCGCGCCGCTGTGATCCACGCCGCCAAGGATCTGCGCATCGATCCGGTCGAAACGCGGGCGATGCGTGACGGCGAGGTCGAAGTCCGCATCGAAGCCGGTGGCATCTGTGGCTCCGACCTCCACTATTATCTGCACGGCGGGTTCGGCGCCGTCCGCCTGAAGGAGCCGATGATCCTCGGGCATGAGATCGCCGGCACCGTCACGCGCATCGGCGGCAATGTCTCCAAAGTCTCCGTGGGTCAGCGCGTCGCGGTCAATCCGAGCCGCCCCTGCGGGCAATGCCGCTACTGCGCCGAGGGCAAGCAGAACCACTGTCTGGACATGCGCTTCTACGGCAGCGCCATGCGCTTCCCGCACGTGCAGGGCGGCTTTCGCGAGAGTCTAGTTTGTGACGAAGCGCAAGCCGTTCCCGTATCTCCATTGACGAGCGCGGCGCAAGCGGCGTTCGCCGAACCGCTTGCCGTCTGCCTGCATGCCGTCAACCGCGCCGGACCGCTGCTCGGCCGGCGCGTTCTCGTCACCGGCGCCGGGCCGATCGGTGCGCTCACGATTATCGCGGCACGCCGGGCGGGAGCCCTTGAGATCGTCGCGACCGATGTTGCGGATGCGCCGCTTGCGATGGCGCGCCGCGTCGGAGCCGATGCCGCCATCAATGTCGCGACCGACGCGCAGGCGCTTGATCGATATGCGGCCGACAAGGGTTATTTCGACGTGATGTTCGAGGCCTCGGGCAACGGCGCGGCGCTTGCGAGCGGCCTCGCCGTCGTTCGCCCGCGCGGCGTCATCGTGCAGATCGGCGTCGGCGGCGATGTGACGATCCCGCTCAACGTCGTGGTCGCCAAGGAGTTCGACTTGCGCGGCACATTCCGCTTCCACGAGGAATTCGCGCTCGCCGTCGATCTGATCGGCAACAACCTCGTCGACGTGATGCCACTGCTGACGGCGACGGTGCCGCTTGCCGACGCACGCGAGGCGTTCGAGCTTGCCGCCGATCGTTCGCGGTCGATGAAGGTACAGCTCAGCTTCGCGTAAGGGACGCGGACGTCACATCGTCGCGCCGATCTGCCACGGCACAAATTCGAGATCGCCGTAGCCGAGACCTTCCGACTTGGTGCGCTCGCCGGACGCGACCTTGAGCACCTTGTCGAGAATCTCCTGCCCCTTCGCCTCCAGCGAGACGCCGTCGAGAACGTCACCGCAATTGATGTCCATGTCCTCGACCATGCTTTCGTAGACGTAACGGTTGGTCGCGAGCTTGATCGACGGCGTCGGCTTGCAGCCGAAAGCGGAGCCACGGCCTGTCGTGAAGCACATCACGTTCGAGCCACCCGCCACCTGCCCGGTCGCGCCGACGGGATCGTAGCCGGGCGTGTCCATGAACACGAAGCCCTTCTCCTTGATGGGCTGCGCATATTCGTAGACCGCGCGCATCGTCGTCGTGCCGCCCTTGGCCGCCGCACCGAGCGACTTTTCCAGGATCGTTGTCAAGCCGCCCGCCTTGTTTCCGGGCGAAGGGTTGTTGTTCATCTCACCGCGATTGCGTTCGGTGTAGTCCTCCCACCAGCGAATGCGCTCGACCAGTTTCTCACCGACCGCGCGATTGACGGCGCGGCGTGTCAACAGATGTTCGGCGCCGTAGATCTCCGGCGTTTCCGCCAGCACGCCCGTGCCGCCGTGTTTCACGAGAAGATCGACCGCGGCGCCAAGCGCCGGATTCGCGGTGATGCCGGAATAGCCGTCGGAGCCGCCACACTGCAGCGCCAGCACCACCTCCGACGCCGGGCGCGTCTCACGCTTGGCGCGTGCCGCGACGGGCAGCATCTCCTTGATGCGCGCCAACCCCTGCGCGATCGTCTTGCGCGTGCCCCCCGTCGCCTGGATCGTCATGCTCTGAAAATGATCGCCCTGCGACGCGCCGAGGTTGGGATGGGTCGCATAGCCCCACTGCGTGCGCTGAAGCACTTCGTAGCCTTCGCCGCGCGAAGCCATGCCGCATCCCGTGCCGTGTACGAAGGCGACGGCGCCGTCGATCTCGGGATAATCGTCGAGCATGCCGGAACGGTTGACCGCCTCCGCGATGAACTTCGCGACCGAGGCCGAGCAATTCACCGAGGTGAGGATGCCGATATAGTTGCGCGTGCCGGTGCGCCCGTTCGGTCGGACATAGCCTTCGAACGTTGCGCGCAGTTCCGGCGGCAGCACCTCGTCGTTCTTCGCGCCCTCGGCGAAACGATAGTCGCGCGCGAAATCATGCAGCGCGACGTTATGTTCGTGCACCCAGTCACCCGGCGCGATCGGCTTCGCGGCGAAGCCGATGATCTGTCCGTATTTGGTGACCGGCTCGCCCTCGCCGATCGCACCGATCGCAAGCTTGTGCCCGCGCGGCACACGCTCGCGCGCCGTCACGCCCGCGACTTCCGCTCCCACCGCGACCTGATCGATCGCGACAACCACATTGTCGTTGGGCGAAAGACGAAGAGTCCGCGGCGTGCTCATGGCTGGCTCCAGACTATTTGCAGAGAAGCTTCTCGATCCCCGTGGCGATACGGAAAAGGGCGTGGTCGTGGCCGTTGCGCGCGATCAGCATCAAGCCGACCGGAAGTTTCTCGGTGCGAAGCGGCAACGAGATCGCGCACAGGTCGAAGAAGTTGAAGACGGACGTGTAGCTCAAGAGCGCCATGTTCTTCTTCGAGAACGTATCCGGCGTCGTCACCTCATCCTGCCGCGGCGCGACGATCGGCGTCGTCGGCATCACCAGCGCGTCGACGTCGCGCAAACGAAGGTCCATCGCACGCACAAGCTCAGCGCGCCGGCGCGAGAGTGCAACATAGTCGGCGGCGCTCATATTGGCGCCACGCTCGATGCGCGCCCGCACGTTCGGGTCGATCTGGTCGGCCTGCGTCTTCAGCCTCTCGCGATGAACGAAGAACGCTTCCGGCGGCGAGAACCCGCCGCCGGCATTGGCCTCGATCATGTCCTCCACGAGCGGCATATCGATGTCGCTGATACGCGCGCCGGCTTTGCCGAGAGCTCCCGTCGCCTTGTCCCAGGCGGCCGAGACCATGTCGTCCAGCGGCAGCAGAGATTTGCTACGCGGGTAGCCAAGACGCAGTCCCGCAAGCGGCGCGGCTTCAGGAACGCGCGGCGTCTCACCCGCCATCACCGCATCGGCAAGCGCACAGTCGGCAACCGTGCGCGCGAGCGGCCCGATGGAGTCGAGCGTGAAAGAGAGCGGGAATGCGCCGTCCGTCGGCACGCGGTATTTGCTCGGCTTGTAGCCGACGATGCCGCACAACGCGGCCGGAATGCGCGTCGACCCTCCCGTGTCGCTGCCGATCGAGATGTCGCACATACGGTCGGCGGCGGCGACCGCGGCGCCCGATGAGGAGCCTCCCGGCACGCGCGCGCGATCGGCCGGATTGCCCGGCGTGCCGAAATGCGGGTTGGCGCCGACGCCGGAGAACGCGAACTCCGACATGTTGGTCTTGGCGACGATCACAGCCCCGGCTGCACGCAGGCGCTGGACGACCGGAGCGTCCGCTTTCGCGGGCGGCGCGTCGATGCACGTCTTGGACCCCGCACGGGTCGGCTCGCCCTTCACATCGAACAGGTCCTTGATCGAAACGACCACACCGTCGAGAGGCCCGAGCGAGACGCCGGCCTTGTCGCGCGCATCGGCGGCGTCAGCAGCCGCGGTTGCCGCCGCCTCATAGACGGTGAGACAGGCGCGCGCGCCCTCCCCCTTCGGGTCGCGGATGCGCTCCAGCGCTTTTTCGAGGCGGTCGCGGGCAGTCGCGCGGGTCATTCTGTCGGTTCTCGTGCGAATTGAAGGTGAGGCTGGCAACATGCCGCAACAGAGCGGAAAAAAACAGGGGGAATAGCCATCCCTGGCGGCCATGAAAAAAGGGCGGCCTGATGGCCGCCCTTGCTCGTCGCGATCGCGCTTTGCCTAATCGAGCACGTCGACAATCGTGTAATCGTCAGGGTCGACCAGCACGATTTCGTGGTTCAGCGTAAAGTATTTGTAGGGCCGAACGACGCCGACGTCCTTCACCACGACGTCGGGGAAGGTGAAGAGTTCCACCCAGCGCGGCACGGCCTTTCCGATCATGATGTCGGTCTCGGCCGCGGGCGTGACATCCTCGACCTTGACGTGGGTTCGGATCACGCGGCGTTGATCCTGCGAAAGCGAGATGCGCTCGCTCGATCCGCGCGCGCCGACATTCGCATGCCCGCCGCCGGAGCGATCGATCACCGTCACGACCTTGTAGGTCTTCGGATTGATGATCACGACTTCGTCGTTCACGACGACATAGCGATAGTCGCGGTACTCCGGAACGACTTCCACAATGGTCGGGGGCAGCCTGTGCAGATGCAGGTGCCGCGGCACGCTGGCGCCGATCGATACCGAGAAGTCGACATCGCGGACCGACTCGACATCAACGTGCGAGAACGTCTCTTTCACACGCGTTCGTTGGCGTTGATCGAGCTTGACAGAACTACGGATACGCTCCTGGTCTTCGCCTCGGGCAGACCGGTCCGTCCGCTCAGTGTCAGCGCTCCGATCCTTCGCGTTCGGCTCATCGCGGGAGCGCGCATTACGTTCTTGCTCCGTGCTCTTGGCACTGTCGCGCTTGGTGCGATCACTCTTGGTACGATCGCTCTCAGCGCTCTTCTCCGCGTCCTTGCCGGCGCCCTTTTCGCCGTTCTTCTCCGCTTTCTTGTCCTTGTCGCTGCCCGTACGCTCCTCCTTGGCGGTACTATCGCCCTTGGACTTCTTCTTCTCCTGCTCGGCGTTCTTGTGCGTGCTCTTCTCCTCCGAAGTTGCGCGATTTTTTTCGGCCTTGCCCCGATCGTCCGCGTGCTCCTTCGCAGTGCTCGCCTTCTCATCCTTCGACTGCTCGGATTTCTTCGACTGTTCAGCTTTGTGATCCGATTCGTCGCGGCCTTCTTTGCTCTCGGCGGCCTTTTCGCCTGAACGTTTCTGTTCGGAGGCACGTTCGCCGGTCGTGGCCCCTTTGTGCTCGGATCGATCTTGCGCCGTCTCGCCTCGTCCCGCACCTAGCTGGCGCCCCTGCTCCGTCTGAGACTTAGCGGGACCACGCTCGTGTTCGGCTTCCTGGGCGGCTCTCGGGCTCGCCGGCTCGTGGCCCGTCATGCGGCCGCTCTCGCCGGACGATTGCGCGCGCTCCTGTGCTTGCGGCATTGTTTTGCCCGACACGCCTTGCGCCTGCACCGCCGGGCTCCAGCCCGCCGCGACGGCGAGCGCGAGGGCAATGGAAGTACTGCTCAACAGTTTGATTTTCATATATTTTATCCTCTTTGTGGTGCCTCCCTCGGCCAGTTTGACAACGGTGATTTGCGGCGCCGGTTCCGTACTCACGCGCGAATCGCGCTCACGAAAGTGCGCGTGGACGCGATGACCCAGCGTGCAAGTCTAGAACCGCTGTTTCAGGCGAGCGCAGCTTGGAGTTCGGCAACAAGGTCGTCGGCATCTTCAATGCCGACCGACAAACGGACGAGCGTATCGCTGATGCCAAGCTCGGTGCGGACAGCCTCCGGCACCGAACCGTGCGTCATCAGAGCCGGATGCTCAATCAGACTTTCGACGCCGCCAAGGCTTTCGGCAAGGGCGAACAGCCGGCACCGCTCGAGGAAGCGGCGCGTCGTATCGAGGTCACCGGCGAGATCCGCCGAGATCATGCCGCCAAAGGCGCGCATCTGGCACTTTGCGAGCGCATGTTGCGGATGGCTAGCAAGGCCGGGATAGAAGACTCGCCGCACCTTCGGGTGTTTCTCCAACCATTCGGCAATCCGCAACGCCGAGGCGCATTGCCGCTCCATGCGCAACGCCAACGTCTTGACGCCGCGCAAGGCGAGAAAGCTGTCGAACGGCCCGGAGATCGAGCCGACCGCGTTCTGTAGAAACGTCAGACGTTCGCGCAGTTCGTTGTTCTGCCCGACAATCGCGACGCCACCGATCATGTCGGAATGGCCGTTGAGATATTTGGTCGTCGAATGCACGACGACATCGAAACCGGCCTCCAGCGGGCGCTGAACCCAAGGCGTCGCGAACGTATTGTCGGCGCCGCACCAGATGCCACGCTGCTTCGCGACCGCCGCGACGCGCTCCAAATCGACGAGCTTGAGCAGCGGATTGCTCGGCGTCTCGATCCAGATCAGGCGCGTGTTCGGCCGGATCGCCGCTTCGAGAGCCTCCGGCTTCGTGAGATCGACAAACGACGTCTCGATGCCGGCGGAGCGCTCGCGCACGCGCGTCAGCAGCCGCCGTGTGCCGCCGTAAAGATCATCGAGCGCAACGACATGCGCGCCGTGATCGAGACATTCCAGAACCGTCGCCGTCGCGGCGAGCCCCGATGCGAAGGCGAAGCCCGCGGTGCCGCTCTCAAGGTCGGCAACGCAGCGCTCGAACGCCATGCGCGTCGGATTCTGCGAGCGCGAATACTCGTAGCCTTTGTGGACGCCCGGGCTTTCCTGCACATAGGTCGATGTCGTGTAGATCGGCATCATCACCGCGCCGGTGGTCGGATCGGGCGACTGGCCGGCGTGGACGCAGCGCGTGGAAAAGCCGAGAGCATTGGGGCGATTCATAAGCGAGCCTTTGCGGCGTGGAGTGCGGGCAAACGGGAGGCAGGACGCCTACTGCTGCTTGACGCGGAAGTAATTGATCAGGTCCATGCGCGTCGCGATGCCGAGGAAACGCGATTGGTCCATGACAATCGCGACGTATTCCTTACGGAACAACGGAACAAGATCGGCGATCGGCGCATCCGCCGAAATCGTCTCGAGCCGCGACACCATCACGTTCTTCACAGGCGTGGAAAACGCGGCATCACCGCTCCCACTGGTCAACAGCGCGCCGAGCATATCGCTCTCGTCCACCAAGCCGACGACGCGCTCACCCTCGACGACGGGAAGCTGCGACACGTCGGCCGCCCGCATGCGCGCGAACGCCGTGCGCAGATTGTCGCCGGGCGACACCGTGATCGCGCTGCCTTCGTTGAAGCGATTGATGACGACGTCGCGCACCGTGCCGAAACGCTCACGGTCGCCCCAACCTTCCTGCGCGAGGAAAGCGTCGTTGAACACCTTCGAGAGATATTTCGCACCGGAATCGCAGACGAGACTGACGACGCGCTTCGGCGTCTTCTGCTCACGGCAGAATTTCAGCGCGGCGGCAAGCAGCGTCCCGGACGACGACCCGGCGAAAATGCCTTCCCGCCGCAGCAGTTCGCGGGCGGCGCCGAAACTCTCGGGATCGGTGATCGAGTAAGCGTGCTTGACGAGACTGAGATCGGCGTTCTTCGGCAGGAAATCCTCGCCGATGCCTTCGACGGCCCAGCTTCCCGCCTCCGTCATCTTTCCGGTCTGGATGTAAGGTGCGAGCACGGAGCCCGTGGGATCGGCCAGGACCATCTCGGTTTTCGGCGAAACGCCGCGCATGAAGCGGCCGATGCCGGTCAGCGTGCCGCCGGAGCCGACGCCGACCACGACGGCGTCTACGTCGCCGTTCATCTGCTCGAGGATTTCCGGCCCGGTCGTCTGCTGGTGCGCGAGCGGGTTCGCCGGGTTCTCGAACTGATTGATGAACAGTGCGCCGGGCGTGCGCTGCGTGATCGCCTGCGCCAAGTCCTGATAGTAATCCGGATGCCCTTTGCCGACGTCGGAACGCGTCAGAACGATCTCGGCGCCCATCGCCTTGGCGTGCAGAATTTTCTCACGCGCCATCTTGTCGGGAACGACGAGCACAGTCCGGTAGCCCCGTCGCGAGCCGACAAGCGCGAGACCGAGGCCGGTGTTCCCCGCTGTCGCCTCGACGATGGTGCCGCCGGCCTTCAGCGTGCCGGCCGCCTCCGCCGCCTCGATCATCGCCCGCGCCGGGCGGTCCTTGATCGAACCGCTCGGATTGGCGCTTTCGAGCTTCAGGAATAGTCGACAGGGACCGGTGTCGAGGCGGCTGACTTCGACGAGGGGCGTGTGGCCGATGAGATCAAGGACGGAGGACATCGTTCTATTATACACGCCCTTTGCGAAAGAATGTCCGCCGACAGGCTAGGCCTGCGCCGCAGCGCTGTTCGGCGGCACCACGCCGACCTCACGTGCGATGGCGACAAGCGCCGCCCACGTCGATTCAGGCAGCGGAATGCCGTCCTTCGAGCGCTGGGCGCGGTTGCGGACCTCCACCTCGCCGGGGACGAGCACTTCGCCGCCGGGCGTGACCGGGCGTGAGCTCTTCACGTAATTGAGGTAGCGCGCCATGTCCGGCGCGAGGAAATTCGTCGGGTCGACGACCTTCGGATCGATGTAGAACGACAGCATGCCGTTCATCATCACGTCCTTCGGTTCGGTGGCCCCGCAGCCGGTCAGCGAGCCGCCCAGCAATTCGCAAAGCACGGCGAGGCCGGACCCCTTGTGGTCGCCGAACGCGCGGATCGCGCCCTTGCCCTGACGATAATTGCGCGGGCCGTCCGCCTCGTAGTCACCGTAGAGCTGATGCGGGTCGCCGCTGATCGTTCCGTCCGGGCCGATCAACGCATTGTCCGGCAGCTTCTTGCCGCCCTGGCTAGCGACCAGCACCTTGCCCTCGGCGACGACCGAGGTGGCGAAATCGAGAACGACGGGATCGGTGCCCGGCCGCGGAATGCCGATGCAGAACGGCGCCGTCGAGATGCGCCGGTCGACGCCGCCGAAAGGCGCCACCAGGACGCTGCCGGACGCGTTGACGAAGTGCACGGAGACGAGCCCGGCGGCTGCCGCCATCTCCGCCCAGTCGCCGATGCGGCCGATGTGACTTGCGTTGCGCAACGCCACGGCGGAGAGGCCCGCCGCCTTGCATTTCGTAATGCCGATCTCGACCGCTTGCGGCGCGACCGTCTGGCCAAACCCGTTCTTGCCGTCGACCACGGCGATGACCGGCGTATCGACGACGACGCCGACCTTCTGATCCGGGTTCACCGTGCGGTCGAGTTTCGAGCGGACATAACGCGGCACGCGGACGACGCCGTGACTGTCGTGGCCGACAAGGTTAGCGCTCACCAGATATTTCGCGATCCGCCCGCTCTCCTCCGCAGAGCAGCCGGCGCCGCCGAAGATATTCCGCACAAAATCCTGCAGCACCGACGCTTCGATCTTCATTCTCTTTGCCCTATTCGTGAGTGCAGTCTGATTAGTTTCTAGGCCGCAGCATTTTCTCGATCCGTTCAACCAGCTTTGCCGGATTCAAGCAATATTGTGGAGCGGTTCAATGACGAGGTTGGATTCCCGTCATGGCCGGGCATAGCCCGTCGAAGACGGGCGTGAACGCCCTTTTGTCCCGGCCATCCACGTCTTTCTTACGTCATTGAAGTAAGACGTGGATGCCCGCAACAAGTGCGGGCATGACGGCGCTGGAGGGAAGAACTCTCAAGTGATCTTCGACCCAATTCCGGCGGCCGCCGCATAGCCGCGGTTCCAGGTCGGATTGATCAGCACCTCGTTGATGATGACGCTTGCCGGAAGCTTCGCGACATAGAGGATGAGGTCGGCCATGTGCTCGGGCTGGAGCATGCGGTCGCGATCCTCCTTCGAGACCGGCACGGGGCGCTTGTCGAGGATCGGGGTCGCGACCTCGCCCGGGCACAGAACCGTGGAACGGATGCCGTTCGAAAACTCCTCCATGTTGATCGAGTGGCTCATGGCGACGACGCCATGCTTGGCCGCGATGTAGGTCGGGCCGGAGAGAAGGCTGCCGACCTTTCCCGCCATGTATGCTGTGTGGATGAGGAGCCCATCCTTCTGCGGCCGCATCATGCCGAGCGCCGCCGCAGCGCAGTAACAGGCGCTGTTGAGATTGGTGTCGAGCATCATTTTGTTGCGCTCGGGCGTTAGCTCCCGCCAGCGCCGCTCGGTGATATTCACGCCGGCATTGTTCACCAGAATGTCGAGGCGGCCGAAGCGCGCCTTGATGTCGGCGGCGACCGCCTCGACAGCGGCCGGGTCGGTGACGTCGGCCGCGGCGACATGTGCCACGCCGCCCGCCGCCGTGATGCGGTCCGCGACCGACTGCAGCGGCTCCTTTCGGCGGCCGGTCAGCACGACCTTCACGCCCTCCTTGGCGAGCGCGAGCGCGGCGGCCTCGCCGATGCCCGTGCCCGCGCCTGTCACCCAGGCGATCTTGCCTTTCAAATCCGACACGTTCTGCTCCTTTCGCTGGAGGGCCTCGATGAGCGCGCTACAACGGAATGCGGTTCGCAACGAAGCGTTCTCAAATCAGAAGGCCCGGCGGGACCGGGCCTTCGTGCTGCCGAAATGCGCGCAACGGTTCGCGGCTCGCTTTCGGCCCGCCGTTAAAGCACCTTTCCGGTCGAATCGTCGATGAGGTGCATGTGATTGAGATGCGCCGCCATGCGCAGCACGTGCCCTTCTTTCGCGCCGGCGGTCGGCGACACGCGCCCACAGACCTCGACACCGTTGATCGAGAAGAACACCATGGTTTCGTTGCCCATCGGCTCGGTCACC
>JAFKKS010000416.1 GCA_017304555.1 Hyphomicrobiales bacterium | reverse complement strand
ATGGCGCGTCCCAATCCGCGGCTCGCGCCGGTGACGAGGGCGACGCGCCCGGAAAGCTTGAGATCCATGTTCGCTACACCGTGATTTCATCGCCGCCCGCTGCGGCGCGCGCACATTGCGTCGGGCGACCGGGGCTGTCAAAGCCCTCGCATTGCATAGCGCGGCTGCGGCGCGTTACGTTTCGCGAATCTCCCGTCAACATTTCCTCTCAGTGAGAAATCCCGATGCCGCGGTTGCGCCTTTCCCTTTGCATGTCGTTGGAGCGGCCGCAGGCCCCGGCGGGCGGAGACGCTCCTCTGACGTTTCAGGTCTGGCGCGGCGGGCCGTGCGTCGGCGGCACACTCGATCCGGCGCTGCGCGGGCGCGATGATGGAGAGCGTCAATGGTGCGCCATCGCCGACCATCGGCTCGATGACGCGGCGCCGCTCGAATTGGGCCAGGGTTTCTCGGGTCAGCATTTCGAGCAGATCAATCCTGGCGAGAGCCTCTCCCCTGATAACACCGGCGCGCTTTTCATCGTGATGATGAGCATCGCGCCTGCGGTCGAGGAGGAGTTCAATGATTGGTATAATCTCGAACACATCCCGCGTCTGATCCAGGTTCCCGGCGTCATCTGTGCGCGCCGCTTTCGCGCCCTCGGCGCCACATCGCGTTATACGTCACGTTACATGGCCGTTTATCATCTCGCGGATGCGGCGGCTTACGCCGAAGCGTCGTGGTGCGATGCGGATCGCACGCCTTGGATCAGCCGCATGCGCCGTTTCCAAAGCGATCGTCAGTATTTCATGTTCAAGCCGGCGTGAGGCGCGCCCGCCGCCCGCTTGTGCCAAGCCTCCCCCGGGCGTAGGACTCCGTCGTCCCAGATTTGGATGACAAGACCTGGAGAGACGGATGCCGCAGCATCGGATCAAGGCGTCGTTCATGCGTGGCGGCACGTCGAAGGCCGTCATGTTCCGGCAATCGGACCTGCCGCGGGATCGCGCGGAATGGGACGATATCTTCCTGTCGCTCATGGGTTCGCCCGATCCGAACGGACGTCAGCTCGACGGCATGGGCGGTGGCGTGTCCTCGCTCTCCAAGGTGTGCGTCATCGGGCCGTCATCGCGGCCGGACGCCGATGTCGATTACACCTTCGCGCAAATCTCCATCCGCGATGCCTCCGTCGACTACAGCGCCAATTGCGGAAACATGTCGTCGGCGATCGGTCCCTTCGCGGTCGAGGAAGGCTTGGCGAAAGCGCCGCGCGACGGCGAAGCCGTGGTGCGCATCCACAACACCAACACCGCGAAGATCATCGTGTCGCGCTTCACGATGACCGATGGTCTCGCCGAGGTCGACGGCGACCTCGCGCTCGACGGCGTCGCTGGAACCGCGTCGTCGATCCGGTTGGAATTCACCGATCCGGGCGGCACGCGCACCGGCAAGCTGCTGCCGACAGATCATGCCGTCGATACGCTGAAACTTCCGGGTGGCGCGACGATCCAAGCTTCGATGGTCGATGCCGCCAATCCGTGCGTGTTCGTGCGCGCGTCCGATGTCGGCAAGAAGGGAACGGAACTTCCCGACGCGCTCGAGGGCGACCGCGCGTTTCTCGAGCGCATGGAAGCGATCCGGTGCGCGGCGTCGGTCGCCATGGGCATCGCACCCGACGCGAAGAGCGCGAACGCCATTCCGAGCATTCCGAAAGTCGCGATGGTGTGCGCGCCGCAGGATATGCCGACGCTGTCGGGGCGCACGACCGCGGCCGCCGACATGGCGATCGGCGTGCGCATGATCTCGGTCGGCCAGCCGCATCGCGCGGTGCCGATCACCGGATCGTTGTCGCTGGCGATCGCGACACGTATCGCTGGCAGCATTCCCAATCAGCTTGCGCGCAAGGCCGCCGGCCCGATTGCGATTGCGCATCCGTCAGGCCGCACGCTCGTCGACGCCAAGGTCGACCACGCGGACGATCCGGCGCGCGCGCACGCCGAATATGCCGCCGTCTATCGCACCGCGCGGCGTTTGTTCGAGGGCGAGGTGCTCTACCGTCCGCGCAATGTCGTCAACGCAGCTATGCGCACCGCGGCGGAGTGAGGCCGGCGTCTTCGCCGTTTCCGTGAACGGCGAAGGTTTTAGCGCGGATTATTGTCCGCGCAATCCGAATAAGCCTTCGTCGCCGGTGTTGGTTGCAAGGGACTGCACAACACAAATCGGCAAGGAGGAGCGCATGCGTGGATTAGGACTTTCGGTATTGGCTGTCGGCGCCGTATTGATGACGGGCGCCGTGGCGTTCGCACAATCGGCCCCGGCCAAGACCGGCGATTCGGCGAAAGGCAAGGTTCTCACCGACGCGAAGGGGATGACGCTCTACGTCTTCGACAAGGACAGCGGCGGGAAATCCGCCTGCAACGGCCAATGCGCGACCAACTGGCCGCCGTTGATGGCGGCGGCGGGTGCGAAGGCGGAAGGGTCATACACCGTCGTCACCCGCGACGATGGCGCCAAGCAGTGGGCCTACAAGGGCAAGCCGCTTTACACTTGGAAGAACGACAAGAAGGCCGGCGACATCACCGGTGACGGCGTCGCCAACAATGCCTGGCACATCGCGACGCCCTGATCTGTAGACGGAGCATGTTATCAGCCGCCGTTGCCACCGATGCGACGGCGGCTGACGACGTTTTACGTGCGCGCATGCGGCCGATGTTTGCGCACCTTGCGGTCCGCCCATCGCTTGATGTCGGCGACGGTGAATTTCTCCAGGAACGGATTGGCTTGCACGATCTTCTCGCGCGTCGCGCGTCCGGTGGAGTCGGCCTTGGCCATCACTTCCGCCGCGGATGCGTCGTCTTGCGCGGTGAGAAGCGCGACCGCGCCGGCGCCGCCGGCGAAATGCGCAAGGTAGAGCGTCCCCGCCGTCACCGGCAGGCCGCGCGCCGTCAACATCGCCGCGTGCCGTTCGGCGAAGCGTGCGGTCATCTCGCGCGCGAGGCGCGCGTCTTGCCGCAGGTCCAGCGTTTCCTTCACGTTCAGCGCGCGAAGATCGGGACGATGGGCGCGGACGAGTTCGAGCCAGGTGCCGTCGAGGAATTGCGCGGCGCCGGCCGCCGTCGAGCGCGGGTTCTTCGCGTTCGGGTCGCCGCCCGATTCCGCCCGGATGATGCGCTCGACGACATCGCGCACCGCCGCGTTGTCGGAGAAATACGAAACGTGCGGCGCCAGCAGATTGTAGAGGTTCAGCCCGGCGCCCCATCCGATGCCGAGCGCGATTGCGAGCAGGCTCGCGAAGGTGGCGTCACGCAGCCGGCGCCGGTTGCGCGTCTTTCTCGCAGCCATCGCGCGACGCATGCGCTCCGCCGCGACCGAACGGTCCACGGCGATGGGAATCGCGGTGGCGGCCGGTCGGGTGAATGTGGAGGGCGCAGGCGCGGCCGCTACGGCGTCCTGTACACGCGTCGGCCCCATGGCGAGGCCGGGCCAGGGAAGGTCGCGACGATCGGCAATGGCGCGAGGCGGCGGCGTTCGGGGGCGTGGCGGCGGTGCGCTTGGCGCATCATCGAAGATCGCGGCGAGCAGTTCGTCCGTCGCGGTCAATGTCAAAGCGCCGGGTTGCTGCTGATGCAAGCCGCTGCACCCTTGTTGCGTCCGCCGGGCCATGACGGCGCGGCGCGCCGTCTCGTATCCACACCGGGGTCGTGGCAGTCTCTCTACTTTTAATAGAATTGACCACAATTTTCACGTTTTACAGTGAACCGCTGGTAAACGCGGCGGCTTGCGCGGCCCCTCCGCTCTGCGTTTTTGCGCACAGGCTTTGGGCATATTTTCGCATGGATGCCGTGCCGGCGCGGGAACACCCTAGCGAAAAACACGGAAGGCGCGCCGGCCGCGCACGCAGGCGGGGAGGAAGTCATGAGTTCGATGACGATTGGCGCAGGGGCGCGTCTCGACCGCATGCCGGTGACGCCGTTTCATTGGCGCATCCTCGGCCTGGTCGGCGCCGGCATGTTCCTCGACGGCTTCGAGATTTATCTCACCGGCGGCGTTCTCGGGGTTCTCGTCAAGCAGGGCTGGTCGAACCTGGAATTCAACGCCCATTTCATCTCGGCGACCTTCGTCGGCATGTTGCTCGGCGCCTGGTTCGCCGGAATCTTCGGCGACCGCTATGGGCGGCGCTACTCCTACCAGCTTAACCTCCTGATCTTCGGCCTCGCCTCGCTCGCGGGAGCCATGGCGCCGTCGATGCCGTATCTCATCGCGGCGCGCTTCTTCATGGGGCTCGGTCTCGGCGCCGAGATCGTCGTCGGCTACGTGACGCTCGCCGAATTCGTGCCGCCGAAGACGCGCGGCCGCTGGCTCGCCGGGCTTTCGATCGTGACGAACTCGTCGCTGTTCGTCGCCTCGTTTCTTGGTTTCCTCGTCATTCCGACGCTGGGCTGGCGCGCGATGTTCGTCATCTCCGGCGTCGGCGCGCTGATCGTCTGGTATCTGCGCAAGACCATGCCGGAATCGCCGCGCTGGCTCGAATCGAAAGGCCGCACGGAAGAGGCCGACCGCATCCTCTCTGCGATCGAGGCGGAAGCGTCGCGCCGCGGGCCTTTGCCGCCGCCGGTGGAAACGGCGCCTGCGCAAGCCGTGGCGGTCGAGCGCTCGGTGGGCGCAGTGTTCTCGAAGGAGTTCCTGACGCGCACGATCATGGGCAGCATCATCTGCGTCGCGATCAGCGTCGGCGTCTACGGTCTCGTCGTCTGGTTGCCGACGTTCCTGATCAAGCAGGGCTTCAGCGTCGGCACCTCTCTCGGTTACACGACGCTGATGGCGCTCGGCGGACCATTCGGCGCGCTGATCGGCTATTTCATCTCCGATCGGCTAGGGCGGCGCGCGAGCCTCATCGGCGGCGCGCTGGTCTGCATCGTGCTGAGCGTGCTCTATCCTTACGCGCACAACGCCGCGCTTTTCATCGCCATCGGTTTCGGCATCGTCACCGCGATCTATGCAATCATCGCGGTTGGCTGGGCGCTGTACGTGCCGGAGCTTTACCCGACCGACCTGCGCATGCGCGGCGCCGGCGTCTGCAACACCGCCGGGCGGCTTTCGACGATCGCGACGCCGTATCTCGTCGTCACCGCCTTCACCGCTTACGGCGTTGCCGGCGTCGTCGGGCTTGTCGTCGCGATGATGATCCTGGTCTGTGTGTCCGTGTTCTTCTGGGGCCCGGAGACACGCATGCAGACATTGGAAGTTGTCGCGGTGGACGGGGGCGACGCGTTCGGCGCCTCCGCTGCTTTGAAGTCGGCGGGCGAGCGGCCCTGAAGAGCGTTTTCGAGCGAAGGGGTCACCGGTTCGCGTGAAGAAAACGCGTCAAAAAAGACTCTATGAAGCCTGGTGCTGCCCGGCGTGAGGCAGGAAGAGATCGCGCTCCTCCTTCACGGCGTCGATGATGAAATCGGCGGCGGCGCGGATGCGTGCAAGGTTGCGCTGATCGGCATGGGTGATCAGCCAGAAGGAATTGATGACGGCGACGCGCTCCGGCAACACGCGCATCAATGTCGGCTCCGAGTGCGCGATGAAGCAGGGGATGACGCACAGTCCGTTCACCGCGACGGTCGCGGCAAGCTGCGCCATCGGGTTGGAGATCTTGAGCTTCGGGCGGATCGCCGCGTTCACGCGCGGGATGTAATCGAGCTCCTTCGCGTAGATGAGATCCTCGATGTAGCTCGTGAATCGGTGCGCGGTGAGGTCGTCGAGGCTTTGGATCGGCGGATGCTTCGCGGGATAGTCGGCGGCGCCGTAGATTCCGAGTTCGTAATCGGTCAGCTTGCGCGAATAGAGCCGCCCTTCGATCGGCCGCGTCAGGCCGATCGCGAGATCGGCTTCGCGCTTCGACAAGTTGGAGATGCGCGGCACCGCGACGAGTTGAACCTCGAGATCGGCGTGTGCCCCGGCGAGGCGGCCGATCCGCGGAGCGAGGAAAATCGTGCCGAATCCGTCGGTGGTCCCGATCCGCACGGTGCCGGACAGCGAATTGTCGGCCTGCTCCAGCTGAGTCTGTGTCGCGAACGCGATCTCCTCCATCGCCACCGCGGACTTGAACAGGCGCTCACCTTCGCGGGTCAGCGTGTATCCGGTGGTGCGGCGGTCGAACAGCTTGGCCTTCAGCGCCGCTTCCAGCGTGCGCACGCGCCGCCCGATGGTGGTGTGGTCCGCATGCAGATGCTGCGCCGCAGCAGTCAGTGTCCCGAAGCGGGCGACGGCAAGGAAGAAACGCAGGTCGTTCCACTCGAACTCACGCATGGGGCGCCCCCGAGAAGGCGCGCCGCGCCGGCTCGGCTCATTCACGGGGCGGGCGCTCCCCCTTTGGCTGCACAGCATGTGTGTGAGGTTGGCGGTTTCCTTGCGGCACGTCATAGCTCACATTACGAATTGGACCAGTCCGCATAAAGAGAGACGATTGGAGAAAAGCCATGGTCATGGTTGAGGAGAGAACCCGCCCCCGCGCGGAAAGCGCGCTTAAAGTCATCGATTGCGATGTGCATCCGACTTTGAAGGGCGGCCTCAAGGACGTCTATCCTTACATGCCCAAGGCCTGGGTGCAGCGCTTCCTGCAGAAGAAGGCGTCGGCGCAGAGCATCGCCTTGACCATGAAGTATCAGCACCCTAACGGCTCGGCGATCCGCGAGGACACGCGCGACGCCGAGGGCCATGTCGGCGGCAGCGATCCTAAGGTCGTCGTCTCCGATCTGATCGAGCCCTTCAATATGGAGGCCGTGGTCCTCAACTGCCTGCAGGCCGGCGGCACCGTCGCGGCACTCGCTTCGACGGATGAGGGCACCGTCATCGCTTCCGCGTTCAACGACTTTTTCATCAACGAATGGCTGCCGGTCGACAAGCGGCTGCGCTACGCCTTGACGGTCGGACCGCTCGATCCTGCCGCTGCCGCTGCGGAAATCCGGCGTGTCGGCAAGCAGCCGCAGATCGCCGCCGTCTCCGTGCCGCTGATCAACATCCTGATGGGTAACCGTTATTGGTGGCCGGTCTACGCGGCGGCGCAGGAGTTCGACCTTCCGATCCTCGTGCATCCCTCCGGCGCCGACAGCATCTATCAAGGCACGCCGATCTCCTCCGGCGGCATCCCGGATTCCTACATCGAGCGTTACGTCACGCTTTGCCAGATCGCCGAATCGAACGTGAACAGCCTGATCTGCAGTGGCACGCTGGAGCATTTCCCGAAGCTGCGCGTGATGTTCGCGGAGTTTGGGTTTGCCTGGCTGCTCGCTTTGCTCTGGCGCATGGACCGCACCTGGCGGCAGCTTCGCCACGAGACGCCGTGGGTGAAGAAATCGCCGATCGAGTATGCGCATCAACAGCTCCGCTTCACCACGCAGCCGCTCGACGAACCGGAGAATGCCGCTGATCTCGGTAAGATGATCGAAATGATCGGCGCGGATCAGCTCTGCTTCAGCACCGACTATCCGCACTGGGACAACGACATGCCGGACCAGTCGCTGCGCATGTTGAGCATGGCCGACCGTCGTAAGATCTTCTACGACAACGCCGCGAAGTTCCTGCGGCTGGGTTGAGCGATGTCGGATGTCGAGGTGAGTGCGCCTGGGCGCGCCGGCAGGGCCGGCCGCCGGGTCGAAGTCGGCAAGCTCGAGGAATTCCCGGTCGGGAAGTTCCGTATCCTGAAAGTCGAAAGCCGCGAGATCGGCGTGATCCGGATGGAGAACGGCGAGGTGCATGCCGTTCTCAACCGCTGTCCGCACAAGGGCGCGCCGGTGTGTAAAGGCATCGTCGGCGGCACCTGGCCGCCGTCCGATGTCGGCAAGCTCGATTTCGAGCGTGAGGGGCGGGTGTTGACGTGCCCCTGGCACGGCTTCGAGTTCGACATCGACACCGGATACGAGGTCTATCAGGAGCGCCCGGCCCGGCTGAAGAAATTCAAGACGGACGTCGAGGCCGGCACTGTCGTCATCACCATTTGAGGCTTGGCTGGGAAGACCAGCCGGCGATTGAATCCTGCCGCCAGCGTCGTAGGGTGGCAGGACGAACGTATTGAACGGCCGCAGGGCCGCCGAAGGAGAAAAATATGCTGCAGCCGGGCGCGAACGGTCAGGCGCCGCTTTCGGGCGTCAAGGTCGTCGATATCGCAACCTTCCTCGCCGCGCCGATGTGCGCCATGTTCCTGGCGGATTTCGGCGCTGACGTCATCAAGGTGGAGCGGCCCGGCACCGGCGACGAGGTGCGCTATTGGGGCGACAACAAGAACGGCGTCGGCCTCTACAACAAGGTGATCAATCGCGGGAAGCGCACGATCACGGCGGATCTGCGCACGCCGCTCGGCGTCGAGATCCTCAAGCGGCTGATCAAGGACACCGACATTCTCGTCGAGAATTTCCGCACCGGCACGCTCGAGGGCTGGGGCATCGGCCCGGACGTGCTGATGGCGATCAATCCCGGGCTCATCATCGTGCGCATCACCGGCTTCGGACAGACCGGGCCGAACAGCCCGCGGCCTGGTTTCGGCACGCTGGCGGAGGCCTACGCCGGCTACGCGCACATCACCGGCTATCCGGGGCAGCCGCCGCTGCTTCCGTCGTTCGGCTTCGCGGATTCATCCAGCGGCCTGATGGCGGCTTATCTTGCTTCCATCGCGCTGCATGAGCGGCGCCGCAGCGGC
>JAFKKS010000415.1 GCA_017304555.1 Hyphomicrobiales bacterium | reverse complement strand
GACCTTCACGTATTCAACCAGCTTTGGGGGTTGACGGGGATTGGGTGGTTTCCGCACATGCAATCGCGAGAAAAATTTGCTCGCAATAGAGAAGGGATGAGCAGCCGTGGGTAGGAAGGCGCTAGGTGGGAACTGAGCAGCTCGATTTTTCAAAGCTCTCAACCCGACGGGTTTTTGGCTCTTTTTGCTGAACGGCCAGGGGGGCTGCGTATAATTATGCGGCGGGGTATGGGCTGGGTCGGCTAGGATTGAGCACGATACGAGCCTGGCAGCATACGGGATGCCTCACTTGGGGGTGTGCGAATCCGACCGGCTTTTTTGGCCGCAAGATCGTTTCTTGCTGCAGCTTCCTCGAAGTCGAGAATCGCGAGTAGGTGCGCGGAGGTCACGCGGCGCAAACCAACTGCTGTCGTGGAGCGACTTGGAGGAGGTTTCCCCGATGAAGGCGATCGCCGATCTTCCTCGGGTCTGTTGCTCGAATCTGGGCAAGCGGAAGCGTCCCCGCCACCCTTACATCATAGCAGGCCGCGAGGATAAACCTCTGTTTCTGCTCCGCCAGTTCGTCGAGAGGATCCGAGCTAAGGCTACCACCACGCCTGCAACAGCGCTGATCTAACGGCGGTTAAAAGGTCAAAGGGCGAGCCAAATGTCAACGCGAAGTGGTGGGGACATCGTCACGCAGCTCGAATAGCCGTCGCCACGACCTCGGCAGCATCCGACAATGTTTGTTGGACCAGATGTGCGTATCGTTGAGTCGCTCGTGACTGCGTGTGCCCCAACAGGCCTTGAACCACGTACAGGGAGACGCCTTGGTTGACGAGAAAGCTTGCAAAAGAATGCCGGAGATCGTGCAATCTTAAGTCATTTAAGCCTGCTCGCCGCCGGATGCGGCGCCACGGAAAGAACAAAGATGGACATGGCCGCCCAGTGATGGCAGACGGAAAAATGAAGGGGCTCGACGCGGTAAGAGAAAGTGAGCGTAACAAAGCAATCGCAGGGCCGTTCAGAGCCACACGCCTGGGCCGCCCCGATTTGGAAACGGGCACGAGGAGGGTTCGCTTTTCCCACTCCACGTACTCCCATCGGGCTTGCGTTATCTCATTCCGGCGGGCGCCCGTTAGCAGCAGGAGCATGATTGCCCCGGCGGCAGCTTTGTTCTCGTCTGCCTCAACAGCCGCAATTAACCGTCGTGCCTCTTCCGCGGTTAGGAACCGCTCACGGTGCATCTCAGGCGCAGTATTCAGACCCAGAGTGGGGTTTTCCTTCGCGCCCGGTACATTCCACTTTCGAGCCAAATTGAAGATGTAGCGCAGGAGCACAAGCACACGATTAGTGGTTCCAGCTGCATAGCCCTTTTCACGCATCTGACTGATCAGCTTAGTGATGGCGCTGCTGGGTACCTGGTCGAGCGGCACAGAACCTATGGCCGGCAATATGTGGAGCCGCAGAACAGTCTCATCAGTCCGCCAGCTACGCTTAGTGTTCTTCGCAAACGGCAGGTAATGCTCCTTGATCAGGGTAGAGAATGTAGGAATGGATCTTAGCTCTTGCCGACGGCATTGCGGATCAGGGCCTAGAACGGCTTCGGCGAGAACTTGCCGCGCCTTACGCCGTGCTTGCTCAAGGCGAATGGCGTCGGCCGGCCCAATTTTGAATTGCCGTTCTCGTCCCCTTTCGTTCCGGTAGCGCTGATAGAAGGTCTTCCCTCCAGAAGAACGGACTTCCAACATGAAGCCTCGCTGGTCCACATCGAAGAAGTCAATCTTCGCGCGGCCAGGAGGACACGCGGCGGCTCGGACAAACAAGGTCGTGAGGGTGACCTTTGGCACTGTGCCTCCTGAAGATCGTTTTATGCGATCTTATGATCATAAATTATAATCTTCTAGAGTCAACGCTCCTCCAGGCTCGCCCTGCAGGGCTCGGCATCATGGCCGCTGCTCGGGGTTGAAAGTTCTGCCCGGCTCGCCGCCGTTCGGGCGAGACGCCGTCCATGGCTGCCCCGTTCCCGCTCTCGCTCAGCAGACCCAGCTTGTCATCGAGGATTCGGGGCTCGTGGGTCGACCCATCGCTTTGCGTCGTGTCCTGGCGAGGAGCGTCTAACTTCTCATGGCCCACGCCAGATGACCGGAAGCAGCGCCGACCGTCTGACAGCAGGGTCGCCTTGCCGCCAGCCGCTCGCTCGCTACAGCGCTATATGGGAGCGCGCTCGCTCGCGGCTTGCTCCGCTTAGCTCCATCACTGAGTTCCCGTGCTGCTGATCTTCAGATCCCAGCGAATGCCTGCATCCGGGTTTTCAGGTGATCGACCTGCAAGCTGCCAACTAGCGGAGATCAGCGACGTTCAAATCCATGCAGGGCTCTGAATCCAGCATTTATTTTGGTGTGCTGCCCTGCCTCGGCCTTTTGCAATTTACGACGATTTTGAAGCCACCCTTCGGTATGTCCTCAAACCGAACCCCTGCCTGGCCGAACACCTTCTCCAAGACGAGCGCCGTGGATCTTCTCATGTCCACGCTACCCTGCTCCAATTTATGAATGGAGCGTTGGGCCAGACCGGTTCGCTTTCCCAGTTCAGTTTGGCTCCAACCCAACACAGCTCGTGCGCCGCGGACTTTTGCAGCCATTTCTATCCGGTCGAGCTCCAGCAGCGCTGGAAGATTCGGACGGGTTTTGCTTGGCTTACGCATGGAGCCAGCACAAACTGTTCCGCTGGAATAGAAACCCCCGGCGACAGAGCCGCCGGGGGTCCCTTGCTTCATCTCAGACAAACCACTCTAGCCGATCATGGCCAGAAGTTGCGCTGGAAGCGGAGGGTGCCGCTCCAGGTGTCCTGGTCCTTGGCATTAAACGTGCTGGGTGCACGACCGCCGCCAGGCGCCGCAATGAAGGTGCCATCGAAGTTCTGATCGAGCCGGGTGTAGAGAACTTCGACACCGATATCGAGGTTCTTAACCGGAGACCAGATGGTTCGCGTACCAACCTGCGTGACCGAGAAGTCGGGATTGCAGCCAGCGTTTGCAGCCGGGTTCGACACGAAGATCGCGGCGAACGTGCCGGTGCAGAACGCACCGCGCGTGCCGGTCGTCGTCGTACCCGGGAAGCTAAGCTCCGAGTAACCGCCGAACACAGAGGTCCGCAACGCCGGCGTCCAGTAATGCTGGAATGCAGCATTGAACTGGAAGCCTTCGGTCAGCTCAACCGGACCACCGGTCTGGAAGACGCCGTCAAAGGCCCATGCTGCTCCGACGCTGCCACCGAGAGCGGGCAGTACGTTCCCCGCAGCGGCGCCGGCCGTACGGTACATCGCCAAGACGGGGGTCGAAAGGTACCGGTTGAAGCCGAGATACGACGCAGCGCCGTTAGCGTACGTGCCCTGCAACCAGAGTTCGTCGCCCTGGGCCCACGGAACGTTGAGCTTGATACCGCCACCGATCGCGAAGCCGGTTGCATCCTGCGCCTCAAAGTTGGCACCCGTCGGGCCCACGCAGAAGGTCCCGTAGCAGCTTGCCGAAGCGTCGTGGATCGCACCCATGATCTGGGCCGAACCCCAAGGCTGATCGACACGCAGGTTGCCGACGATGTCCGGATACCGCTCCGCGGCATAGTTGCCGTAGGTCGGCTGAGGCAAACCGGGCGTCGCGCCGATCACGATACCATCCGTCGAAGCATCATATAGACCGACCCGGCGGTGTGTGTTTTCTTCCAACGACACCGTCGCCGAGAAGCCACCGCCGAACGTGGCGGTGTAGGCGATCAGATTGTTGCCGATACCGGTATCGGAGCCAGTGATGATCGACGGCGTGTAGTTCAACGCGTCAGCATAGAAGTCGAAGAACGACTGCGTCTTACCAACCGTGAGGCCGGCGAACTGGATGAAGGCGCGGTCGAAGTACCGGTTACCCCGGTACGAGCCCTCCGCACCCAACTCAGTGGTATCGCTGTTAAAGTCCCAGCCGGCGCGGAGGTATGAACGGAGCGTGCCCCATTCCGTCTGAGAACGTGCGTCGAACGAGATGACGCCACGCGCACGCGTGTTGTAGAATGGAGTATCCTGCCGCGTGTCGCGCGCCACTGCACCACTCCAGTATGGGGTGTGGCTACCGCCCGAGTTGAAAGTGTATTCATAACGAACGAACCCACCGACTTTCAGGCAGGTGTCAGTGCCGGGGATGTAATAAAATCCAGCCCCGTAGATGCTGCAGACCTTCACGTATTCTGTAGGCCCCAACCATGAGGTGAAGTTAACAGGCTCCTATTCACTTCCTCGAATGCAAGGTATGAAGGGGACAATCGAGGACGATCGCGAGAATTGTTCGCCACGAATAGCGTTCGACGTTGAACAGGCAAAAAGGCGGTTACCTCGCTAGGTGGCAACCTAGTCGTGGTGGTCATCATGGTGAACGACGGGCCGATCATGGTGGCCGTCAACGGAATGTCAACTGGCTAATCGTGGTCGGAACCGATGTGAACGCCATCAGGACCGATTCCTGCCGTGCGGGTTGGTTTGATACAGCCAGGCGGCGAACGATAACGAGGATCTCCGAGCGGACTCTGGCCGGCGAGACTGTATTTCGATGCTGTCTCTCGACGCATAAGATAACATGCGGCGATTCCCGCCGACCAAAATCTGTTGTAGCCGAACAGATTTCGCATGCGTCGTTAATACCCGGGTTGGTGGCTGGTCCCGCTAGCCGTGGGCCCGATCGCGTCAACCGTCGTCCCATAGCCCTCTAGTGGTTGAAGAGCCGGCGCGCGGCCGCCGACAGTTGCGAGAATCCGTGGCCAATCAACGACTCGAAAGGGCCTTTCATGCCTTGGCAACTGCGGGCGTGCTCTGCCACCACCAAGTGGCAGGCGACGCCATATCGACATTAATTCGGCAGGCTGGCAGTCGTTACGCTACTTGCGACTTTTGTCCAAGGGTGTGCGGCCCCGCTGCCGTCCCTTTTGGCTGGAACGGATTCCTCCAAAGCTTCCCAGTACTCTCCCAGCTTTGCCGCGCCGGCCGCGGACCATGCCCGGAGTTAGTCGGCCGACAGATTACGCTCAGGCACGGTCCGATCAAGAACCTCGATATGAACGACGACGGAATGACGATGGTCTTTCGCGTGCAGGTCCCGCCATGCTTAAAGCGGTCAAAGTCGGCGACAAGGTGAAGTTCGAAGCCGATCGCGTCAACGGCGCGATCACTGTCACGAAAATGCAGAAGGCAAAGTGAGTTTTCTCTGTGGGTTGCGACGCGCCGGCACTCCGGGGTCGCAGCCTGTGCCCGCGGCCCTGGCTGACGAACGGATAGGCTTGGCATGAGCTTGGCTCTGCCTATGCATTGCAGCCGAAGTGGATTGCATTGATACCGCGGTTGACATCGCTCACGGTTGCTCATCTTCTAAAATCAAGAGGAGAGCGTAAGCAGCGAATGCCCGCTAATCCCGTCTATCATCGCAAGGAGGGCTTGATCGGAATCAGCGACGATCTGAGCGTCAACGCTCTGCTGGATGCGTACAGACGCGGAATTTTTCCGGTCTGCCACATCGGACCGATGAAGTGGTGGAGCCCGGCCGAACGTGCGGTGCTGTTTTTCGAGAATGCACATGTTCAGAGCGGCGTTCGGAAAAGATTAGGCAAGACCGATTCGACATCACGTTCGATTATGACTTTGTCGCCGTAATGGAAACGGTGTGCTCGACCGAGGCCTGGCGAAACGCCGCTGACGTGGCTCACGCCGCGCATCATGGATGCGTTTTGGGACTTGCACGAGGCTGGATACGCGCACTCCATCGAAGTTTGGGATTTGAAACCGCGACTCGTCGGCGGCATATTCGGGATTGCTATCGGGAACGTGTTCTTTGCGAATCGCAATTCTCAACAGCCCACGACGCCTCGAAGATTGCATCCGCCGTTCTCAACAGTCATTTGGCAAGTTGGAGCTTCGTGTTGCACATGCGAAATGGATGACCTCTCACCTCGAGCCTTGGCTTCACCACCATCGATCGAGGCACCCTTCAGGGCTTGCTGCAAGACCATGCGCGGGAGCCGAGCCGAGTCGGGCCGTGGGATATAGATGAAAATCTCGATCTTGCGCGCTCGAAACCAATTCTGCCGGCGACGCGGTCGGCGCTTCGTGACCACACACATTCGGGAGCGACGTGTGTGTGGAGCCTGAGCTCTGGATTACGCAGCTGGGAACCCACGGGGTATGGGCGCACCTCGGATCTGGACGCGTTTAGGTGAGAATCTCGGGCGCGTGACGCCTGGGCGTTTACCCGAGGCTGAAGAATTAAGGACACGGCGGCGGAGGCACTCTGGTCGACGCTGGCATTGAAACCTCTCCGCGTATGCATCGTCCGTGGGCTTGCCCGGTGCTGAAGTTTGGAATCTGTAGTCAATAAGGATTCCCGGGCGACGTAAGGAGGAACCAATTGAGTCCGGACCATAATGTCACGTTGTTGCGTGGCCCACAAGGTCGCGCCCCATAGTGAACTGGCTGCCTCAGTCGATCCGGATGGTGTTTGGCAGATTGAAGTCGCGGCAAGCCTCGTCGAGCGCATCTATCACCTCGATTGCGCTGCAGATCGACAGACGCGCATCACCGAACATACCCGGCTGAAGGTATAAGCGATGGTCAGGACCCATAAGCGCCTCCCATTGTTGAAGAACTTGCCGCGCATCCAGCCCACCAGCTTGCGCATTCGTATGTTCTCTTTCTTGAACTGCCGAAGCTTGCCCACTCAGCCCGCCCTAGACTTCTTCCATCGAAAGAAGTCTCTCTCCTCCAGTGAGACGCGCGTGGCGACGATCTTGCTAAGTTCATTGAACTCGGACCTGCGGGGAAGGGTATGGATACTAGCTGGTCCCGTGGTCCTCATGCCCGTTGATTGCATACGAGGCCTGTGGCTGCCGTGCATCACAGGGCTGAATTGGGAGCTAGCCGTTAGCCTTGTATTGCCGATGGGGACGCCCTGAGAGATACGGAGTTGGTTATTCTCAAAAGGTGGTGCTGTGCCGCAAATCGCACGCCTGACCTTCTCGACGACCCTTGCGCTCGTCAGCGTGAGTTTGGCCGCTGGCGTGCACGCAGAGGAAGACGCCGACGGCCCGCAGCCCGACAAAGGTGGCTATTCGCTTTTCAAGCCCGTTCCAGACGACAAGTTGCGCGAGTTCAGCGCCGATCGGCCGGGCAAATCGCACAGCTCGACCACGGTAGACGGGGTCGTTTCCAGTTGGAATCGGACTTCCTGACCTATAGCTATGATCCAGGCGGCCCTGGTCATACCACGACGCAGGCCTACAGCATCGGCACGCCCATCTTGAAGCTCGGTGTCACGAACTGGATGGATTTAGAGCTTGGCCTCGCGTTGTTCAACAGCTTGCGCCAGAATGGGCCGACGAATACTGCCGGCCGGCCAGGAGGCGATGTAACGCGAGCGCGTGGCTTCGGGGATACCCTGCTCGGCGCCAAGATTAACCTGTTTGGCAACGATGGTGGCGACCAGTCGCTGGCGCTTCTTCCGTTCGTGAAAATCCCGACTGCTGCCCACGGTTTGGGCAACGACCATCTTGAGTTTACGCTCAATGCCCCCTACACGATCGCGCTCTCGAAGCCGTGGTCTTTGACGCTCGAGCCTAATTTCGGCGTGTTGCGGAACGCGGACAACAGCCGTTACCGTGAGAACTATGGCTTCATCGCTAACCTGAACCGACCCGTCTTCATTGACGGACTCACCGCTGCTGCGGAGATCGCGGTCGACATCAGCTCCGAGCGCCAGGAGGGCACGCGCGTCAGCTTTGACCCGTCGCTGCAATATCTCTTGGCCAAAAACCTGCAGATCGACGTTGGGGTCTACCTCGGGCTGAACAAGGCGACGCCGCGCTACCTGCCCTATACCGGCATCTCCTACCGCTTCTGACCCCGCACACGGGCAGAGCGTGGCATTGATCGCCTCTCGGAGTTCTAATCGGGCGGATATCCTGCCACCTTCTAGCGGGCTTTGGCCACATCTTGATTGGGTTGAGGTCGGGAGAGTATGGCGGAAAATAGCTTAATTGCGGCCGGCGGCTAGCCGCCGAAATGCTTAGAAGCAGGTGACGACTGGCCAAGCGCCAAACATCCCATGACATGCTGCGTGATGTGGTGACCCTCTCAGCGTCGGGCACGATGCGTAGAGGGCCGCTGGTCGGCTTGTGAGCTGACATTGGGTCACGTTGCTGTGGCAAGCTGCGCAATTTGCGCTCTTGGTTCGGCACATCCCGGAGGGCCTGCATGATCTCAACCCGTCGGCCGAAAGCCCTCATTCGGCCGATCCGCGGCACAGGCTGCGAAGCCCAGCAAGCCAGCCTTGTAGAGACCGCATGTTCACCATCGGCAAATTGGCAGCACTCACGAGCGTCAGCAACAACACGCGCACGCCCATCCCGCGCAATGCGGATCACCGGGCCGCCTGCTTTCTCAAGCGTGTCGATCTGGGCATCAAGCCGTGCAAGATCGATGTGATGCTGTGCGAGGAAACGTGGGCTCCCCACCGCGACCGCCGGTGCGTGCGTTACCGTTGCACGGAAATGCCTCAAAGGATTCGACATCGGGAGAAATTGCGCGGCGCTCAAAGGCCGCCTCAACCACGGCCTGCGCCAGGGGGTGCTCCGATGACGCTTCGGCAGCGGCGGCGAA
>JAFKKS010000414.1 GCA_017304555.1 Hyphomicrobiales bacterium | reverse complement strand
GTCTTGGACAAAACGATAGACGCGCCGATCGGCCGCCATCTTGGAGAGTCGGGGCTTGCACGCGAGGAAAATGGAGCGTGGCGGCGCGTCATCATCGAGAAACCGTTTGGAACAGATCTGGCGTCGGCGCAGGCGCTCAACCAGGCGCTGCTGCAAGTCCTCGACGAGCATCAGATCTATCGCATCGATCACTATCTCGGCAAAGAGACGGTACAGAATCTGCTGGTTTTGCGTTTCGCCAATGGCCTCTTCGAGCCGATCTGGAATCGCAATCATATTGACCATGTGCAGATCACGGTCGCCGAGACCGTCGACGTCGGCCGGCGCGGAAAGTTCTACGACACCACCGGCGCATTGCGTGACATGGTGCCAAACCATTTGTTCCAGCTTCTGTCGTTGGTCGCCATGGAGCCTCCGTCGCGCTTCGAGGCGCGGGCAGTGCGTTCCGAGAAAGCGGAGGTTCTCGACGCCATTCAGGCGTTGTCCGAAGACGAGGCGCTGCATAACTCCGTGCGCGGCCAATATGAGGCGGGCCGCGTCAACGGGAAGGTGGTGTCGAGCTATCGCGACTCACCAGACATCAAAGCGGAGAGCACGACGGAAACCTATGTCGCGCTCAAGCTGTTGATCGACAACTGGCGCTGGGCGGGCGTTCCTTTTTATCTCCGGACCGGAAAGGCCCTCGGCGCGCGGCTGACCGAGGTGGCGATCAAGTTCAAGCAGGCGCCCTTCGCGATGTTTCGCGACATGCCGATCGATACGATGGCTCCGAACTTTCTCGTTGCGCGCATTCAGCCGGAAGAATGCATCTCGCTGCAGTTCAACGCCAAGGTTCCTGGCCCCGCCGTCGTGTTGGACGGCGTCGGCATGACGTTTCGCTACAAGGATTACTTCGACGCCAAGCCGAGCACGGGCTACGAGACGCTGATTTACGATTGCATGATCGGCGACGCGATCCTGTTCCAACGCGCCGACGGCATCGAGGCCGGCTGGCGCGTGGTGGAGCCGTTCCTGAAAGCGTGGAAGCGGGAGAATGCGAACGGCTTGAAGTTTTACAAAGCGGGAGCGCCCGGTCCGAAGGCGGCCGACGATCTCATCGAGCGGGATGGTAGGCAATGGCGCCCAATAGCGTAACTGGGGCTCTGCAGCTTCATCGCCAGGTTGTTGTCGTCGATGATCCACGCGCGTTGGCCGAGGCCGCTGCGCGCCGGCTGGTCGATCGGCTGTCCGGCGAACGGCCGGCATACGCTGTATGCCTCACCGGCGGATCAGGACCGCTCGAACTGTTTCACTACCTGACGCGCGATCCTTTCCGTGACGAGATCCCGTGGGATCGTGTGCATTGGTTCATCGGCGATGAGCGCTTTGTGNNNNGGCGCGGCGCGCATTTCTCGATCGGTTCGCGCCGCCCGAGAACATTCACCCGATCGACACGACGGCGGAAAGTCCGGCCGCGGCCGCGCGGCGCTATGAGCATCTGCTGCAGACGCGTTACGGCGCCGACCGTATCGATCGCGGCCGGCCGCTGTTCGATCTCGTCTTGATGGGGCTGGGCGGCGATGGTCATACGGCGTCGCTGTTTCCCGGCGCACCTGGCCTGCAGGAGCCGCGGCGGTGGGTGATCGGCGTCGAGCACGCCCAGTATGAACCGTTCGTTCCGCGCGTCACGCTGACATTGCCGGTGCTTGCTTCGACCTATGAAATGCTTTTTCTCGTCAGCGGGGCGGCGAAACACGATATCCTGACGCGGGTTCTTGCCGGAAGCGATCTTCCCGCATCGCGCGCCTATGCGGATGGGTCGCTTGTGTGGCTGGTCGATCGTGCTGCCATGGAAGGCGCCAAGCCGGATACCAAGAATGAAGCCTGAGCCTTTGCCGATAGTGCCATCCGTTCTGATCGTCATGGGGGTGTCGGGCTCCGGCAAGACGACGATCGGGATAAAGCTCGCCGAGCGTCTCGGCTGGCCGTATCTCGACGGTGACGATTTCCACCCGCAAAGCAATATCGACAAGATGCATGCGGGCCATCCGCTGACAGACGACGATCGTTGGCCCTGGCTTCGTGCGATTGCCGCGCGCATCGACGAATTGCGTGCGGCCGGCGAGCACGCCGTCATCACCTGTTCCGCGCTCAAGCGGGCTTACCGCGACATATTGATCGGAGACCGTGCGGATGTTCGCCTAGTTTATCTTGACGGCGACAAAGAGCTTATTAAGCAGCGGCTGGCCAATCGTCACGGTCATTTCATGCCGCCGGAGCTTCTCGACAGTCAGTTCACGGCGCTGGAAGTGCCGAGCTCCGATGAGCATCCGATCGCGGTTTCGATCGCTCCGAAGCTGGATGCGATTGTCGATGCGATTGTTGCGGCTCTTCCCATGGCTGCTCATTCGCCGGGAGGGTGACGTTGCCGCCGCGTATTTCGCTGGTTGTGTCCGATGTCGACGGGACGCTCGTTACGCCTGACAAGCAACTGACGGACGCCTCCGTACGTGCCGTCGCGACGCTGGCGGAGCGCGGCATCAAGTTCACGGTGACGAGCAGCCGTCCGCCGTTCGGTTTGCGAATGTTATTGCAGCCGTTGAACCTAAAATTGCCGATCGGCGCGTTCAATGGAGGCTGTATCGTCGACCCTACGTTGGCGGTCATGGAGCAGCACGCCATCCCAGCCCACGCGTCGCGCCGCGCGATCGAGCTCCTGCAGCAACGCGGCGTGGACGTCTGGCTGTTCACTGCTGACGCTTGGCTTTTGCGCGACCCTGACGGCGTCAATGTCGAGCGCGAGCGCCATACGGTCCAATTTGCTCCCGATGCCGTTGACGATTTCACGCCGCACCTCGATCAAGCCATGAAGATCGTCGGTGTCAGCAACGATTTCGATCGTCTGGCGCAGTGCGAGCAGGAACTGCGATCGGAGATCGGCGCCGATGCGTCCGTTTCGCGCTCGCAGCGCTACTACCTCGATATCATCGCCCCAGGGGTCGACAAAGGCGTCTTCGTACACAACTTGTCCGCGCGGCTCGGCGTTCCGCGCGAGGAGATTGCGACGATCGGCGACATGGAGAACGATCTGCCGATGTTTGTACAAAGCGGCCTGTCGATTGCCATGGGCAATGCCGACGATCATGTTAAAAGCCGTGCCAGCCATGTGACGACCTCGAACGCGAATGAGGGGTTTGCGCAAGCCGTTGTGCGGCACATCCTTCCCGTTGCATTCGGGTCATAATCCACGGATGCTTCCTTTAATCGCCCGCCACATACGGATTGCCGACAGATGATTCATCCGCCCGCCGAGATCGGCGCTTCGATCGATCAGATCGAAACGCCGGCGCTTGTCATCGACCTCGATGCGCTCGACCGCAATATCGCGAAGATGGCAGGCCACGCCAGCGCAGCGGGCGTGCGGCTGCGCCCGCATGCGAAGACGCATAAGTCGCCGGAGATCGCGCGGCGGCAGATCGCGCATGGCGCCATCGGCCAATGTGTGCAGAAAGTGGGCGAGGCCGAGGCGCTGGTGCGGGGAGGGATTAACAACATCTTGGTTAGCAACGAGGTCGTGGGAGAACGGAAGTTGCGCCGCCTCGCAGCGCTCGCCGGTGACGCGACGATAGCCCTTTGTTTCGACGCACCTGAGCAAGTCGACGCGATGTCACGCGCCGCGCGCGATCTCGGCGTCGAGGTCGGTGGTTTGGTTGAGATCGACGTCGGCGCCGGGCGTTGCGGCATTGCGCCGGGGGAGGCGGCGGCGACGTTGGCGAAACGAATCGCCGATTCGCCGCATCTGACGTTCCGTGGCCTGCAAGCTTATCATGGGCGCGCGCAGCATCTCGCGACCTATCAGGAACGCGCCCAGGCGATTGCCTCAGCCGTGGATGCGGTGCGTGACACACTCGACGCGCTCGCGCCGGCCAATCTCGCGTGCGAGATCATCGGTGGGGCAGGGACTGGCACCTTCGCGATTGAAGCCGCGAGCGGCGTTTACAATGAGCTTCAAACCGGCTCGTACGTGTTCATGGACACCGAGTACGCCAGCATCACGGCTCCTGATGGCGGCGGCTATAGAGAATTCGAGCACAGCCTGTTCGTGCTGGCGTCGGTGATGAGCGTGGCCGGGCCGGAGCACGTCGTCGTCGACGCCGGCCTCAAGTCGCTGAGCGCCGAGAAGGGTGTTCCCTGGGTGTGGAATCGCGAGGGCGTGGAGGCGATCGGAATTTCCGACGAACACACGAAGCTTGGCTTCAAGTCGGAATCGTCGCGGCCGCGCCTTGGTGAGCCAATATGGCTGATCCCCAGCCATTGCGATCCGACTGTCAATCTCCACGACTGGTATGTCGGCGTGCGGCATGGCCGCGTTGAGGCGCTGTGGCCGATCGCAGCGCGCGGCGCCAGCATCTAATTTACTCGGCCGCGGCTGTGACACTGGCTCCGGCGATCGAAGGCGACAGGTAGGCGCCTTGCTGCAGCAGCGCGCGCTGGATCACGCGCGGATCGAGTGCGCGCGGCGCAACACCCGCGTTTGCGGCGAGCGCGGCCGCGACGCCTGCCGCTTGGCCGGTCATCCAGCACTGCGGGATTTCGCGCAGGAACGTATGCGAGCTTGCGTCGCACGCGACGTGCCGCCCGGCTCCCAACGCGCCTTCCAAGCCCTTCGGCAGAAGTGAACCGTAAGGCACCGAGACATTCTTCCACTTCGGCGCGAGCGATGTCGACACGCCGATCTCGTCGTCCCACACCTTGCCGTCGTCCCATTGCGCCCGCGTCACCATGCGTTCCGCACTGAAGCGGCGGCTATGACGCACGCCGACCTGCGGCGCGCCGAGGAGCAAGTACGCATTCTCGAAGCCCGGTGCATGCGCACGATAGGTTTCGATGTGCCCGACAGCGAGTTCGCGCGACCGGATCTCGACTTCGGTAAGGTCTTCGACATCGACGGCGCTATAGCCGGAAAGGCGCGGGCCCATGAACAGGGCGATATCCGTGCGCCAGGAGAAGAACGGCTTCTCGAAGAACGTCATCTTGTCACGGCCCCGCTTCATGAAATCGGCGAAGCCTTGTTTGTTGTCGCGACGGAACGCTGTCCAGCGTTCCATGTCGACGCCTCCCGCCATGAAGGCGGTGTTGATGCAGTGATGGATATCCGTGGCATCGACATCCGAATCCGTGGATGCTCCGGCGCGCGCCAGAAGATCCGCATCGCCGGTCGTGTCGATCACGACCTTGGCGAGGACGGCCTGCCGGCCCTCCTTGCTCTCGAAGATGGCGCCGCGCAGGACGTTACCTTCGACGATCGGCTGCACCGCCCAGGCGTGCAGCGTCAGGCGCACCTTGCGCTCGAGCGCCATGCGCATCGAAAGCGTCTTGAGCGCCTCCGGGTCGAGGGTGGGAGACCAGGTGACCGTGCCCTGGAATGCGGCCGTGCGGTACGACCAGTAGTCGACGGCCTCCGCGTCCTTCGATCCCCACTTCGCGCGCGGCGGGCCCATCACCGCGTCTTTCGGCAGGCGGTCGAAAACATCGCGGGCGAAGCCGGCGATGACCTGCTGGCCGCTCCAGTCCGTCATGCGGTCGATCCAGATGACGAGACCGCCAGTCGAGAGGCCGCCGAGGTGGTTGTATCGCTCCATCAGCATGACGTCGGCCCCGAGCCGGCCCGCCGAAATGGCCGCCGCTGTGCCGGCCGGCCCGCCACCGACGACGAGCACATCGGTTTCAGCAAACACCGGCGTCTCGCGCGCTGCCTCGCGATAGGTGATTGTGGGGCGCTGTGCGCGCACGCGCTGACCGCTGCCGCCGAAGATTTCGAGGCCCTGTTCCTCTGATACGGCGTTTTCGGACTTCGGATCGGTCATCATCAATCTCCTTGCGGCTCACGCGCGCTCACGCGGCGCCACCGCATGGAGAGCGCCGAGCAATTTCCTGGACCTTCGCAAGCGGGGTAGGGCATTGCAAATACCAAATCGGCAGGGACAGAATGCGCAAAGATGAGATCCACTGGTCGGCGGTTGTCCGACGACCTGGCCGCGGCACTACGCGACGCGTTTCAGGTATTTGAGCGAGGGAGAAGAGGCGATGCAGACGGTCCGTATCAACGACAAGATTTCGGTGGCGAAGCAACCGGAGATCGAGGCATTCGCCGAGCTCGCCGCCGACGGCTTCAAGGCCGTGATCAACAATCGGCCGGACGGAGAGGACGCGCAGCAGCCCGGATCCGCCGTCGAGAAGCAGGCTGCAGCGGACGCAGGCCTCGCCTATACGCATATCCCGGTCACGGGCGCGACGATCACCGAGGCGGATATTCGCGCCTTTCAGGCTGCGCTCGCCAACACCGATGGCCCCGTTCTTGCGCATTGCAAGGGCGGCACCCGGTCGCTGACGCTGTGGGTGCTCGGCGAGGTGTTGGACGGCCGCATGCGCGCCGACGAAGTGCGTGCCTTCGGCGAGCAGCGCGGGTTCGATCTGCGCGGCGCCGAAGCGTGGCTCGCCCAGCACAGCGGGCGCTGACCATGAAGGTTTCCGACGGGCCGGGCGGCGGCGTGACGCAAGTTCTGCGGCCGGACATCAAGGTCTTCTACGATCCGCGCACCTTCAGCGTCCAATATGTGGTGTCGGATCCACGCACCAAGGCGTGTGCCATCATCGATCCGGTGCTGGATTTCGACGAGAAGGCGGGCGCTACGGCGACGACGAGCGCGGATGCGATCCTCGCTTATGTCGCTAGTGAAGGACTGCGTATCGATTGGATTCTCGACACGCATCCGCACGCGGACCATTTCTCCGCGGCGCAATACATGCGGAAGAAGACGGGTGCGCCGAAAGCGATCGGCGCACATATCGTCGATGTTCAGACGCTCTGGTCGAAGATTTACAATCTCCCCGAGCTGCCGACCGACGGTTCGCAGTGGGACAAGCTTTTCGTTGCCGGCGAGCGATTCAAGATCGGCGAGTTGGACGCCTACGTGATGTTCTCGCCGGGGCACACGCTGGCGTCGGTCACGTATGTCATCGGCGACGCCGCGTTTGTACACGACACGCTCTTCATGCCGGACGGCGGCACGGCGCGTGCGGACTTTCCGGGCGGCAGCGCGCAGCGCCTCTGGCAATCGATCCAGGAGATCCTTGCACTGCCCGATGGCACGCGCCTTTTCACCGGCCACGACTATCAGCCGGGCGGCCGCGAGCCGCGATGGGAGAGCACGGTCGCGGAACAGAAGCGCAGCAATCCGCATATTGCAGGAAAGGACGAGGCGGCTTTCGTCGCGCTGCGTGAGGCGCGCGATCGCACCTTGCCAATGCCGCGGCTGATCCTTCACGCCTTGCAGGTCAACATCCGTGGCGGAGAGTTGCCGCCGCCGGAGGATAACGGCAAGCGCTACTTGAAATTCCCGCTGGATGCGCTCGGCGCTGGATCGTGGGGATGACGGGACAATAGACGCAGAGTCTGCGTCGCGTCACGCGGCCTCGCGCTCCATCGTCAGTTCCGCCTCAAGGCTTGCGACATCGCGGAAGATCGACGCGACGGCTTGAACGCGCCCGTTCTGCTTGTAACGCAACAGGCAATCCTTCGCCATAATATCGCCTTCGATCGCAATCTCGTCCCATTGCTCGGCGTGCCCGACGTAATTGATTGGCACATCGTAGTGCTGGCTCCAGAAGAATGGCACGGCGTCGAATCTCTCGCGCCGTCCCAGCATGTTGCGCGCCGCCGTCTGGCCTTGACGTTCGGCAACCGCCCAATGTTCCACGCGGATGTTTCCGAATTGCGCCGACGGCCAGCGTGCAATATCGCCGGCGGCATAGATGCCGGGCACGCTTGTCTCGAGAAACGCATCAACGGCGACCCCACGATCGAGCGTCAATCCGCTTTGCTCCGCCAAGGCCAATCGTGGGCGAACGCCGATGCCGACGACCACGAGGTCGGCCTCGAGCTTGGCTCCGCTTTTCAGCAGCGCAAGCTTGCCTTCGAAGGCCGAAACGCTTTCGCCGAGATGGAAGACCACGCCGTGCTGCCCATGCAACGCGCGAACGAACGCGCCCATCTCCGGCCCAAGAATCCGCGCCATCGGCACTTGCTCGGGCGCGACGACATGGACCTCGATGTCGCGCGCGCGCAAGGCAGCGGCGGCTTCCAGCCCAATGAAACTCGCACCAATAACGAGCGCACGGCGGGCGCTCTCTGCTTGCTTGATGATCGCACGACAATCGGCGAGCGAGCGCAGCGTGAGCACGTGTGGCTGCTCGGCGCCGGGAATGGAAAGCTTCACGGGCTCAGCGCCGGTCGCGAGGAGCAGCCGATCAAAGCTGAACCTGTGGCCGTCGTCGGTGACAACTTCGCGCGCCGTCGTGTCGATGCCGCTGACGTTCGTTCCAACGTTCAAAGCGATATTATTATTGGCGTAGAAGTCATCTGGCCGCAAAGGCAACCAATCTTCCGGTGCGGAGCCGGCGAGATAATCCTTCGAAAGATTGGGACGATCGACTGGCGGCGCTGCATCATGGCTCAGCATGGTGATGGAGCCTTGAAAACCCTCGCGCCGCAGCATCTCGGCGGCTGCAAATCCGGCGCCGCCGCCGCCGATGACGACAAATTTGTCCCCGCTGTTGCCGGCTTTGGCACGCGTTTTCGTTCCTGACTCCAGCTTTTCGCCCACGTAGATCTTTCCATCGCGCTGCTCCGTTTGCCAGCGCGGCAGCGGATCGAAGGCCGGCGCATGTTCCGCCTCGCCGCTGCGAAGATTGAAGCAGGCGTGATGCCACGGACAGCGCACGCTGTCGCCAACGACGATCCCATCCGCCAGCGGCCCGTGATAGTGCGTGCACTGCGCGCCGACGGCGAGGACGTCATCGCCGAGACGCACCAACAGGATCTCATCTTCCCCGACGTGTCCGAGCAACTTGCCGTCGACGAAGGCGGAGAGAGCGACGCCCTTGCTGAGATCGGGGCCGGCCGGTTGCGTCTGCTCGGTATTCATGGATGCTCTCTCCTTGACGCGTTTTTGCTAATCTTAGTCCGCGTGCTGGCCACTGTATCCGGAAATCACGGCGGAAGGCGGCGCGTCTATGATTTAGATTGCTGCGCGCGAGAAAAGTTCCCGAGATCGCTGGATTTGATCTCCGCCGTTTGCGCTGAATAGCGCTCTTAATCGCTAGCCTGCTAAACTCGCATCGATATGGATAGCGAGATGCCGACTGTTGCGGTTGGCCCTCAATCACCAGACCGCTCGCCGTCATCCTCGAACGCGAGCGCGTGCCGTGGTTTCGCCCAGCGCGCAGGCAGTTCGACCTGGCCTACATGCTTGATGGCATCGAATACGACTATGTGCCGGACTTTGTCGTGGACGCTGACGGTCAGTTTTTGATGATCGAGGTGAAGGCCGCCAACGAACTCGCGAACGCGGACGTTCTGGCGAAGGCGGCGGCGGGCGTCGCTTGGTGCCGCGCCGCTTCAAAGGATGCTGCGACGCGCGGCGGAAAAGGATGGGCGTACATCCTCATTCCGCACGACGCGATTGCGGAGAACATGACGCTCGCGGGCCTCATCGGCGCCTATCGGCGAAGCTGAGGCGCGCGAGCGTTGGGAATTTGTTGTGTAACCTTCAGCCCTTCCGCTGCGCCACATTAGCGATGCGGGTCGGAACGCCGAACTCCTTGCGGCATACTTCCGCCAGCGCAGCGACGCCGCGAGGGCCTGGCGAAGCAGATGCGTATCCGGCTGCGACTGTACTCTTTGTTGACCGACCACTCCGGCCCGGGATTGATGGCGATGCCGGCGGCGAGCGCGGCTTGGTAGAGCTTCATCGTGTCGACATTGTCAGGCAGCTTCACCCACAAGAAAATGCCGCCCTTGGGGTCTTCGAACTCGGCCGCCGTGCCGAAGTTCTCGGCGAGCGCTTCCATCAGCGTTTCGAGTTTCTCGCGCAGCCCGCGCGTCAGCGCCGGCACATGCGTCGTGAAGTGTTTGGCACAATATTCCGCCAGGACCATCTGTTCCAGCGCGCCCGAGCCGGCGTCGGTCTTCAGCGGCAGGATGCGCGAGAGCAACGTCCACGGTGCGACGATGTAACCGACACGTAAAGCGGGTGCGATCGATTTCGAGAACGAGCCGATATGCACGACGTTATGGTCTTGGCTCATGGCGTAGATCGCGGGTGGCCGCTTGCCGTCCCAGATCAGATCCGCGTAGCAGTCATCCTCGAAGATCGGAATGCCGTGCTGTGCGGAGAGCTTCAACAGCGTGCGCCGGCGCTCCTCATCCATGATCGTGCCGGTCGGATTCTGCACGGTCGGAATCGTGTAGATGTACTTCGGCTTGATGCCGCGGCGCTTGAGGTCGTCGAGTGCGTTCGCGAGCGCGTCCATGCGCATGCCGCCTTTGTCGAGCGGAATACCGACCGGATTAACCCCGAGGCGCGCGAAGCGCGTAATACAGCCACCGTAGTTCTCCTGCTCGATGACGACGGTGTCGCCACGCGACAGGAAGACGCCGTTGACGAGGTCGATGGCTTGCAGCGATCCCGATGTGACGAGAATTTCGTCAGCGTCGCAGGAAATGCCGGCGTCGCGCTTGAGCTTGGCGACCAGGAAATCGCGCAGCGGCCGATAGCCGAGCGGGCCGCTGTGCAGGCCGTAAGTCGCGAGCGTTGGCCCCTCGCGCTCGAGGACCGCCGTCGACGCCGCGATGAGCTCGTCGACGGGAACACGCGCGGCATCGTTATTGCCGCCGACAAAGTTGTACTTCGGAAAGCCGGACCATTTGACGGCGGCAGGCGGAAGGTCGCGCGCGAGCGAGGGGCCGAAATCGAACATTGCAGCGGACATGAAGGCTCTTGGGTTGGCGTGAAGGGCGGCGGCCCGGATGCTGGCCGCGTTGAGCCGGAACCTTAGCGCAAAAAGGCCGCTCCTTGCCAAGCGGTGGCCGCGACGCCGTCATGCGGCCGGCAGCATTTCCTCGGCGAAGTGGCAGCGCACCTGCCGCCCGTCGAGCTCGCGCAGCAGCGGGGCCTCCTGCGCGCAGCGGGGGCGCGCGATGGGGCAGCGCGTATGGAATCGGCACCCGGAGGGTGGGTTGATCGGGCTCGGCACGTCGCCACGCAACATCGGCGTCGCCGCCGTCTTGTCCCGGCCGATCTCCGGCGTGGCGGCAAAAAGCGCGCGCGAATAAGGATGCAGCAAGTTTCGCCGCATGGCGTCGGCAGGACCGATTTCGACGATCTGGCCGAGATACATCACGGCGATCCGGTCCGAGATGTGCCGCACCAATGCGAGATTGTGGGAGATGAAGAGGTAGGCGACGCCGAGCGCCTTCTGGATCTCCTTCAGAAGATTGATGATCTGCGCCTGGATCGAGACATCGAGGGCGGAAACCGGCTCGTCGCACACCATGAGCCGCGGCTGCACGGCAAGCGCCCTTGCGATGGCGACCCGCTGGCGCTGCCCGCCCGACAGTTCATGTGGATAGCGCCCGAGGTAATCGGAGGAAAGGCCGACGCGCTCGAGCAAGGCCGTTACGGCGTCGCGCTGCTCTTTGGACTTGCACATGCGATGCAGGCGCAGCGCATCGCCGATCGATTGCTGGATCGTGCGTCGTGGATTGAGGCTGGCGTAAGGATCCTGGAAGACGATCTGGATCATACGCCGGAAGCGTAGCGGTTCGCGCCGCAGCAGATCCTGTGCGTTCTGGCCGTCGATCAGGAGCGTGCCGCTTGTCTGCAGGTTGAGCGCGGTGACGCAGCGCGCGAGCGTCGACTTCCCGCAGCCGGATTCGCCGACCACGGCAAGTGTCTCGCCCGGTTCGATGTCGAACGACACATCGCTCAGCGCGTGCACGACGCCGGCGCTGCCCGACCATCGTCCGCCGGTGTGAAACTCCTTTACCAGGTTCTGCGCGCGCAGGAGAGGGGCGTTCATGGCGCGCGCTCGGCTAGCAGGCAGGCGACATCGTGGCCTACCGCGACCTTGATATCGGGCGGCACGCCGTCTTCGCAGCGCGCGAAAGCCTGCGCGCAGCGCGGCGCGAAGCGGCAGCCGTGCGGCATCTCGAACGCATTCGGCACGGTGCCGGGAATTTCGACCAGCGGTCCCGCGCGATCGTCCGTCAGCCGCGCCGTCTTCAGCAATCCGCGCGTATAGGGGTGTTCGGGGCGTTCGAAGACGTCGGAGACGGAGCCTTCCTCGACCTTGCGCCCCGCATACATGACGACGACGCGCTGCGCCGTCTCCCACACCACGCCGAGATCGTGCGTGATCAGGAGCACAGCCATGCCGAATTCGTCTTTGAGCGTATTGATCAAAGCGAGCACCTGCGCCTGGACGGTGACGTCGAGCGCCGTCGTCGGCTCGTCAGCGATCAGCAGGCTCGGGCGGCAGGCGAGGGCCATGGCGATCATGACGCGCTGGCGCATGCCGCCGGAGAGATTGTGTGGATATTGATCGATGCGCTGCTCGGGCGCGGGAATGCCGACGCGTTGCAGCAACTCGATGGTGCGATCACGCGCCGCCCGTCGCGACAGGCCGAGGTGCTCGCGCAGCGATTCCGATATCTGCCATCCGATGGTGAAGATCGGATTGAGCGCCATCATCGGATCCTGGAAGATCATGCCGATGCGGCTACCACGCACGCCGCGCAATTGGCGCGACGACAGCCCCAAGAGGTCGACGTCGTCGAACAGAATACGTCCCGCGGAGACTTGGCCGCCGGCAGGCTCTATCAGCCGTAACAGCGACAGCGCCGCCGTGCTCTTCCCCGAACCGGATTCGCCGACCATGGCGACCGTTTCGCCGGCGGCGACAGAGAAGGAGAGGTCCTCCACCGCACGGACCGGCCCTCGGTCTGTTGCGAACTGGACGGACAAGCCTTCGACTTGCAGAAGCGCGCTCATCGCCGCTGCACCCGCGGATTGAGCGCGTCGTTAAGCCCTTCGCCGACGAGATTGATGCAGAGCACCGTGACCAGGATGGCGATGCCGGGGATGGCCGGCATCCACCATGCGAGGCGCAGCACCGTGCGTCCAACGCCGATCATGTAGCCCCACGAGATGACGTTCGGATCGCTCAAGCCCAGGAACGATAGGCCGGACTCGGTCAGGATCGCGGTCGCGACAAGAAGCGACGAGACGACGATGACCGGCGGCAGCGCGTTCGGAAGGATCTGCCGGATCATGATCTCGATGTCGGACATACCGAGCGCGCGCGCGGCGAGCACATATTCGCGCTCGCGCTGCGCGATGAATTCAGCGCGCACGAGCCGCGCCACCGGTGGCCACGATACGATTCCGATAGCGATCGTGACGTTCGTCACCGACGGACGGAAGATCGCGATGAGGACGACGGCGAAGACGAAGGACGGAATGGTGAGGAAGAAGTCGGTGCAGCGCATCAGGATGTTGTCGACCGCACGCCCGTAATAGCCCGCGACGGCGCCGACGATCAGTCCGACGAGCGTCGCACAGAGGCTGGCGGCGACGCCGATCAGGAGAGAGACGCGCGCGCCGTGGATCAGGCCGGCCAGCACGTCGCGGCCGGAGACGTCGGTGCCGAGCCAGAAGCGCTTCGACGGCGGCGTCGAGGCGCGGCCCATCATCTCGAAGGGGTCGACCGTGTAGACATACGGGCCAACGATCGCGATCAGCGTGATCGCAAGGAGGACAAACAAGGCAACGAGCGCCGCGCGGTTGCGGCGGAAGCGGCGCCAGAAATGCAGGAAGCTCTTCATTGGTGCACGATCCGCGGATCGAGGAAGCCATAGAGAAGATCGACCGCAAGGTTCGCCAACACGACCACGATGGACGAGATGAAGAGGATGCCGAGAAGGAGATTGAGGTCGCGCTGCAGCAACGCGTCGAAGACGAGCCGGCCGAGGCCGGGCCAGCCGAAAACCGTCTCGATCAGAATGGACCCGCCGA
Organism: Hyphomicrobiales bacterium; assembly: GCA_017304555.1. Taxonomy (GTDB): domain Bacteria; phylum Pseudomonadota; class Alphaproteobacteria; order Rhizobiales; family Xanthobacteraceae; genus JAFKKS01. The sequence continues at coordinate 8,807 of JAFKKS010000414.1, read as the reverse complement.
GCAGGTGGCCCACTTGCACGCCGGCCAGCGTGATCACCGGCAACAGCGCGTTGGACGCGGCGTGAACGAGACCGACGCGCGTCTCGGAGAGCCCCTTGGCGCGCGCGGTGGTGACGAAGTCGAAGGTGTAGATTTCTAGCATCGAGGCGCGCATCAGCCGCGCATAGACGGCGACGTAGAATAGCGCCAGCGTGATGCTGGGAAGGATCAGGTGGCGGCCGATATCGACGGCACGCTCCCAGACGCTCATGTCGGTCGCGATTGTCATCATGCCGCCTGAGGGCAGGGTGCCGAACATGATCGAGAACAGGACGATCAGCATCAGGCCGAGCCAGAACTGCGGCGTCGCATAGACGAGCAGCGCGATGACGGACACGACCGAGTCGACCCAACTCCGGTGACGCATGGCCGAAATGATGCCAAGCGCGACGCCGATGAGAAGCGCGAAGCCGATCGATACGACCATGAGCAGAAGCGTTGCGGGGACGCGCTCCGCGATCAGGTCGAAGACCGGCCGATGCTGCACGTTGGAAAAGCCGAGGTCGAACGTCAGCAGCCGCCCGATATAGACGAAGAACTGCTGGTAGAGCGGCAGATCGAGCCCGAACGAGCGGCGCAGCTCCGCCGTGAATTCGGCCGAGGCGCCGCCCGATTGCGCCGCGATGATATCCGCGGCGTCACCCGGCGCGAGATGCAGCAGGAGGAAATTGAGGGCGGCGATCGCCAGCACCACAGGGATGACTTGTAGCGTTCGCCGTATCACAAACCAGAGCGTCGCAGACATGGCTCGCCGCTTATCGCGAAAGAAGTGGCGCGAGCGAGCCGATGCTGCGGCGCGATGTCATTCGGAAGCTCAGTCCTTCCACACCGAATCCCAGCTCGAATACATCGAAATGCCGTTGGTGATCAGGCCGTGCACGCGCTTGTTCCAGACGTGAGTGTACGACAGCTCGACCAGGAAAATCACCGGCAAGTCATTGTGCAGGATCTGCTGGATTTCGTCGAACTGCGCCTTGCGCGCCTTCGGGTCCATCTCCCGCGCAGCCTTGGCGAACAACTCGTCGACGCGCGCATTCTTGTAGCCCATCGAGTTGGTGAAGGTCGCACCCTTCTTGATGTTCGACGACGTGAACGTGCGCTCCACGCCGATCGACGGGTCGGAGTAGTTGTGGCTGAAGGTGCTGGTGATGTTGAAGTTCCAGTCGGTGTAGATGGCCTTCAGCCAGCCACCGAGATCGAGGCTTTGCGTCTCGACGACGATGCCGACCTTGCCGAGTTCCTGGCGCACATACTCCGCGAGCCGCACCCAGTTCTCGCCGTAGGGCAGGAAGTTCTGGGTCATTTTGAAGCGGACGCCGTCGGCGTCACGCTTGTAGCCGGCCTCGTCGAGCAGCGCGTTGGCTTTCTTCGGATTGTATTCGTAGGGCTTGAGTGCCTTGTTGAAATAGGTCGGGTTGGCGCTGACGATCGGGCCGCGCGCCGGCGTACCCTGGCCGTACCAGATGACGTCGACGATCTTCTCGCGATCGAGCACGAGGCTGATCGCTTGACGCACTTTGACGTCGGAGAGCGGCTTCTCGCGCATATTTACTTCGAGCCACATATTCGGGCCGAGTGCCTCTGCACCGGCCTTCGAGGTCTCGAGCTGCGGCAGCTTCGAAAGGCGCAGGATTTCCGCTTCCGGCAGCCCGCTCATCGGCGCGAGGTCGACTTCCCCGGTTTCGACCGCGATGGCGCGCGCGGCGCCGTCCGGAAGAACGCGCAGCACGACCTGGTCGAGGCACGGGTGGCCTTTGTGCCAGTAGTCGGGGTTGCGCTCGAGGATGATGTCGCTGCCTTTGCGCCATTCCTTGAAGCGGAACGGGCCGGTGCCGATCGGCTTCTGCATGATGTCGGCCTTGCGCACCGCCCCGGCGGTGCTCAGGTCGACGCCGTCGAAAGCGTGCTTCGGCATGATCGGCGCTTCGCCCGGCTGGAACACGTTCATGAAGAACGGCACCGGGTCTTTCAGCTTGAACACGCCGGTGTACGGCTCGGGCGTGTCGATGCTGGCCACGTCGCCGAAGTAAACTTTGCCGCGCGAATGGTAAGGCCGGATGATCTTCTCGACGCTGAACTTCACGTCTTCGGCGGTGAACGGCTTGCCGTCGTGCCACTTCACGTCATGGCGCAGCTTGAACGTGTAGGTGAGCTTGTCATCCGAGATTGTCCAGGATTCCGCCAGGCTCGGCTTCGGCTTCATGTCCGCGCCTTCGTAGCTCAGCAGGCTCTCGTAGATCTTGGTCGAGATAATCGCGACCGGCACCGCCGATGTGGCGATGGTGGAAAGCGCCGTCGGCTCGGGGTGGTAGACATAGGTCAGCGTGCCGCCGGTCTTGGGGCAGGATTGAGCAAGCGCTGTGCCCGCCGTCAACGTGAGGATCGTGGCGGCGAAGGCGATCGAATTTACGGACTTGAGCATGGCGAAATCTCCATCCGATCTATGTGTGAGTGGACGCATGTCGCCGGATCGTTGCGTTGGAAGGCGCTCGATCCGTGTCTTCGTTGCACCAGTGTGCGATGAACGCGATGAGATGCTCGATGCAGGCCAGATACTCGGCAAGTACGATATGCTCGTCGGGCTTGTGCGCTTGCGCGATCGTCCCCGGGCCGAAAATAATCGAAGGGATGTTCCCTTGATTGACCAGGTGGCGCATATCGCAGCAGAAGGTGCCGGCATGGATGCCGCTCTCGCCGCCCCTATGTGCCAGCACCGCGCTCATGCGTTGGGCGATAGTGATGTCGTGGGACTGCGACGTGCTGTCGTCGTGATGCAGGAACTCGAGCTTCGCCGGATACCGTCGCAGGAGCGGATGGCGCGCGTTCGCCTCTGCGATCGCCGCGCGGAAGCGCTCCATCACGGCGACGACGTCGCCGACATCGGGGGCGAAATAGGCGCCGCCCTTTAAGACCACCTCGCCGGCCGTCACCGTCTCGTAATGGCCGCCCGCGATCTTGCCCATGACCATCGAGAATGGCGCTGGCTCGTTGGCCCCGCTGGTCCGGTCCTGGTTATAGGACCGTTCGACGCTCAGCAGCGCCTCCACCACGGGCGAGAGCAGTTCGATCGCGCTCACGCCGTCCTGCTCCGCTCCCTTCCAGCGCGCGCCAGGCGAGCGCTGCGTGCCGGTCAGCGTCACCTGCCAGTAGAGACCACCCGGGTGGCTGATCATGATCGTGTTGTTGGTCGGCTCCAGCACGATCGCGGCATCGGCGACGAACCCGCGACGAACCGCGTCAAGCGTCCCGTTGCCGGCGTGCTCTTCGTTGACGACACTCTGGAATACGACGTCGCCGCGCAGCTTTACACCGGCTTCATGGAGGTATGTCATCGCCATCAGCGCGGCAGTCAGGCCCCCCTTCATATCGGAGGTACCGCGACCATACATGACGCCGTCGACCACTTCGCCGCCGAACGGATCCCGCGTCCATTGCGCCGCCGGCTCGATCGTGACCGTGTCGATGTGAGCGTTGAGGACAAGGGAGCGTCCGCCGCCGGTCCCCTTCCAAAACCCGATAACATTCGGACGGCCGTCGTAGTTGAGCACGGTCTGCAGGCCGCTGTCCTGCAGCGCCTGATGCGTCGGCAGGTCCATGTACGGCAGGATGAGGTCGTGCTCCCAGTGCGTCGGGTATTGCGCGACCGTCGGGAACGCCTCGAAGAGCGCGCCGACGTCCGGCTCCGCCGTGGTTACGTCGGCGCCGAGAACGCGAACGAGATTGGCGACCATACGTTGTGCGCCGCCTTCCTCACCCGTCAGGCTGCGGGCACGCACCAGCATGCGCAGCGTGTCGATGCTGCGGGCGTACTGATCCCGTGCGAGGGCAAGTGCATGCTGAAGTTGTTCCACGGCCGGCCCCGAAAGCGCTTCCTAGTCCCAGGGCAGGATTTCAAGGTGGCTGTTCCGCAAAGGCAATTTAAAACGATGTCATCATAAGATAATTTTTTTTATACTTCGCGCGTCGAGAGAATGAAGAGGCACGATGCTCTACACGCAATTGCGCGCCTTCGACGCGGTCGCACGCGAAGGAAGCTTTTCGCGCGCGGCGACCGTGCTCGGCGTGACGCAGCCAGCGCTGACGATTCAGGTGAGGGCGTTGGAAGCGGCGTACGGCATGAAGCTGTTCCTGCGCCAAGGCCGCAGCGTCACGCTCACCGAAGTCGGCCAACGGCTTTACAAGAAGTCGCGGCAACTCGCTTCGCTCGAGGAAGAAATCCGCAGCACCCTCGACGCTTCGCAAGGCGCCGAGCGCGGCAGCCTGCGGATCGCGGTTGATGGCCCGCACATCGTGATGGGCTTATTCGCCCGCTTCCTCGAGCGCTTCCCCAACGTGTCGTTGTCTGTCGCGGCGGGAAACACGAGCTTCGTGCGTCAGCAGCTTTTGGATCGCGCGGTCGATCTCGCGATTCTGCCCGCATCCGCGAATCCACGCCGTGCCACTTTGGTATCACACCGCCGTGCTGATCGTTCCAAGCCCGCACGCCTGGGCTGGGCGGCGCGCGGTCAATATCGAGGATCTGCACGAGCAGCCGATGGTCGCGCGCGAGGAAGGCTCGATGACGCGCCGCATCGTCAATGAGGCTTTGTCGCGCGCTGGCGTCAAGCCGAAGATCGTGCTGGAACTCGGAAGCCGCGAGGCGCTGTGCGAGGCCGTCAGTGCAGGCCTCGGCCTCGGTGTGATCTGGGAGATCGAAGCGTACGGCTCGACGCGCTTTCGCACGCTGCCATTTCGCAATGCCAAGATGCAGAGCATCGATTACGTCGCGTGCCTTAAGAGCGACCGGATGCGCCCGACGATCAAAGCCTTCTTTCAGGTTGCAGCGAGCCTGCCGGGGAAACGGACGGACATCCGCGCGCTATGGCGCTAGCGCGTTCGATGATGACGCGGCGCTTTCCGCAGCTTCGGCATTGTTGAGGAGCGTTGCGCAACCGGCTCTCGCTCAGGCGGTGCGCCGCTGCCGTTTGGTTTTCCGGGTGCGCCGTGCGCTTGAGCGTTTCCGGTTCGCCACGCGGCTGTTACGCCGCCGCAATCCGGAGCTGCCTTTGCGACGTCAGCTTGCGGCGGCGATATGCGAGATTTCGCCGGCGTCTGCGTCGTCCGCGGGGGAGCGCGGAACGAGATTGCGCTTCAAGAGCTTGGGGATGTGCCGTGGCAGCGACGGCATGCCGAACAGGTAGCCTTGAACTTCGTTGCAGCCTTCCGCTCGCAGGCGAGCGAGCTGTTCCTCGGTTTCCACACCCTCAGCCGTGGTGCGCATGCCGAGGCTCCGGCTGAGCCCGATGATGGCGCGCACGATCAGGCTCGATTCCCCAGGGGCGGCGACGTCGCGCACGAACGACTGATCGATCTTGATCTTGTCGAAGGGGAAGCTGCGCAGGTAGCTCAACGAGGAATAGCCGGTGCCGAAGTCGTCCATGGAGATACGGATGCCGCGGTCGCGGAGCGCGTGCCGGATCGCCAGCGTCGCGACGCTATTGGTGAGCAGCACCGATTCCGTGATCTCAAGCTCAAGCCGCTGCGGCGACAAGCCCGAGGCCGAGAGCGCATCGGAAACGCTTTGGACGAGGCCCGGTCCTTTGAACTGCGCGGGCGAGACGTTCACCGCGACCTTGACGTAGCTCGGCCATTCACTCGCCTGGGCGCAGGCGCGCCTGAGCACCCAATCGCCGAGCTGAACGATGAGGCCGATTTCCTCCGCGACCGGAATGAACTCTGAAGGCGGCACGAAGCCGCGCGTCGGGTGGCGCCAGCGCAGCAGCGCCTCGAAGCCGCACACGCGATTGAGCTCCAGGTCGCAGATCGGCTGGTAGTAGAGATCGAATTGGTTCTTTGCCAATGCCTCGCGCAGGTCCAGTTCGAGCTTGCGGCGGGCCTGCAGGCGCGCGTCCATCTCCGGTTCGAAGAAGCGCCATGTGCCGCGGCCGTCGCTTTTCGCTCGGTAGAGCGCGACATCGGCGTTCTTGAGCAGGCGTTCACAGGTGACGCCGTCGCCCGGCGCGACGGATATGCCGAGGCTTGCGCCGACCATGACGCGATGCCCATCGATTTCGTAAGGTGCGCTCAGCGTTTCGACGACACGACGCGCGAGCAGCGCCGCGTCTTCGGGCGCTCCGATGCCGCATTGAACGATAGCGAACTCGTCACCGCCGAGCCGCGCCACCGTATCCACTTCGCGCACGCAAGCTTGCAGGCGTTCGGAGACAGCGACGAGAAGCGCATCGCCGACCGGATGCCCGAGCGTATCGTTGACCTGCTTGAAATTATCGAGATCGACGCAAAGGACGGCAAGGCCGCTGCCGCGACCAAGCTGGGTGACGGCCTGTTCGATGCGCTCGTTGAGGAGGACGCGGTTGGGCAGGCGGGTCAACGTGTCGTGCCGCGCCATGAAAACGATCTGCGCCTCCGCGTGCCGGCGCTCGGTCACATCCTCGTAGGTCGCGACCCATCCGCCGTCGGACGTATGCCGGTGCGCGATGGCGATGGCGCGTCCGTCGCTGAGGTCCTGGAAATGCGTTTCTGTCTCGCGCTGATGCATCAAGGCCGACTGCTCGGCGATGATATCCTCGACACGCTTCTGGCCGTGGTTGCCGGCCGTAACACTGAGACCGAGGACATCCTCGAACGACATGCCTGGGCGCACGCTTTCCGGCGCGAGATGAAAAATCTCGCAGAAGCGGCGGTTCACGACCTGCAGGCGGTTTTCGGAGTCGTAGAGACACAAGCCTTGCGACATGTTGTCGAGCGCCGCATCGAGGCGAAGGTTGGTCTCGGTCAGCCGTGCTTCTTGCTCTTTCTGCACGGTGATGTCGCTGCAGACGACGATGAAGCCACCTTCCTGCGTCGTGCTGCGGCTGACGCGCAGCCAACGCCCGTCCGGCAATTCGACCTCTCCGGTCGAGGAGTTGGAGGGGGAGCGGACGCTGACCGCCTTGCCGTTGTTCGCCTTGGCCCAATCCGTGGTGGCAAGTTCCGACGCCATCGATCCGGGCTGCAGAGTGTTGTCGGAACCGCCGAGGAAGTCGGCCGCCTGCGAATTGGCGAGTGCGACCTGTCCGGCGGCATCGACCACCACGATGCCCTCGCGCGAGCTTTCGAGCGCGTCGGCGAGGCGCGCCTGCGCAGAACGCCGCTGCGCGACCTCACGGTCCATCATGGTTTTGATGTTGTCGCGCATGGTGCTCATGGAGGAGAGCAGGGCGCCAAGCTCGTCGGCGCCACCGCGCGGAATGATGCCGTCGAGCTTGCCGTGTGCGATCCGCTCGGCCACGCCCGAGGCCACCGCCACCGGCCCGATGATCCGCCGCGCCAACAGCCAGGTGACGAGGGCGGAGAGCATGATGGCAAGCGCCGTGCCTATCAGATTGAGGTGCATGTCCGACGCGACCGCGGCGCGAGCGGATTGCCGATAGGTGAAGCCGTCGCCGGCCGTGTAGTTGATGAGAAGGTCGATCTGCTGGTCGACGATGGTGGCATAGTGGTCGAGTGTGTCCCACATCGACTTCGGATCGCTGCTGTCGATCAGCAGAAGCCGCAGATTGTTCCACGCCGTCACGGCGCGCTGGACATTGGCGGCGGCGTGGCTCGCGCGTTTCGACTGCGAGCGCTCCGCGGCGATCGTGAGATCGTCGGAAAGGGATTGATTAAGTGTGGTGATGCGCTGGTCGAGTTGCTGCCGCGTCGTCGCGTCGTCGGTGATCGAGCGCCGCGCCAGGACGGACTGCATGGTCGCGAAGTCGGCGGCGGCGGCGCGCGCATAGTTGATCGACATCAGCGACTCGTCGAACGTCTTCGTGACCAGCCCGCCGGCGCGCTTGATGCCCAAGGTCGCATAGCCGCCGAGCGCAGCGGTGATCACGCTCATGACGAGAAACGCGATCAGTATCCGGCTACGTATCGTTCCCCGAAGTGCGGATCTCTGCGGAATCGTCAGCTCCTGGTCCCAGCCTGGTCGGGACCGACGATGGCGCCGTCGAAGGCGATTCCCGGACCCAGGATGTACCCTAACCACAAGCAAGTTAAGGTGACCTTGTCGCGGTCGAGCATTATTTAAGTCGTTAACGCGCTCTTAACTGGTCGGGCGGACCTTCCGGACGGCCGGTTGCAGCCGGGCGTTGCGGGCGCAATGGCAGGAGGACTTCGATGAAGCGGCCAAGCAGAGCAACGTCCTTGAGGCGCTTGGTGCGGACGAGCGCGCTCGTTTTTGGTTTCGGATTAGCCGGCGGTCTGGTCGGCGCGGCGCTGGCGGCAACGACGTTCAAGGTCACGCAACGCGGAAGGGCCTTTCAGCCCTCCGAGATTTCCGTCAAGCAGGGCGATACCGTTCAGTTCATCAACGATGACGGGGATCTCCTGCACCACGCTTATCTCAATTCGGAAAAATTCAGCTTTGACACGGGCGATCAGGAGCCCGGTTCCAAGTCCGACGTCGTCTTTTCGGCGAAAGGCGACTTCACTGTGCTGTGCGGTATCCACCCCAAGATGAAACTGGTGGTGCACGTCAACTAGCGCGCTGTCGGAACGCGCGCTGAAATAGGAAGGGGTGCGATCCGGCGAGCCGGATCGCACCCCTTCGCTTTAATGCGCAGCCGCCAGAGCGACGTGTTTGTTCCTTAGGTCAGCGCCGTCCCGTACAGCACCGTGTGCGATCCGTAGTACAGCGCCAGGAACAGCGCCAGCGAGGCGGCGAACGCCGCCGGCGCGAGCAGCGGATGCAGCCGCCGCTCGGTTTCAAGGCCACGGTCGGCAATGATCGCAAGCAGGACAGC
>JAFKKS010000413.1 GCA_017304555.1 Hyphomicrobiales bacterium | reverse complement strand
GAAGCTAGGTGTAGAATTATCCTAGACTCCCAAGGGCGCTCATCACCCATTTGGGTGAGACGTCGAACCATCCAATAGATCGGTTCCCGTCATCACTGTTTACCGTGGCGCTTCATAGTCTTACCTCAGCAGGATACCCTGCTCTCACTTAGAGAGCCGGGTCATTTCGATGCCCAGCCTGAAGTCGAGACGGTGCACGAACCCTTCGGTGAGCGCACTTTCGGCATGAAATGCTGCGATTGCTTGCTCGGGCGAGTTGGGCTCACATAAGGCGCAAGCAAGCGGAGCGGCGTGTGAAAAATCCGTATGAGGTCCTGGGCGTAGCCGCGACGGCCTCCGCCTCCGAGATCCAGAAGGCTTATCGCGCACTGGCCAAAAAGCTGCATCCCGACCTTAATCCCGGCGACAAAGCAGCCGAAGAGAAATTCAAAGAAGTCACGGGCGCTTACGACCTGCTCGGCGATGCGGAGAAACGCAAACGCTTCGACAACGGCGAGATCGACGAGTCCGGCGCGGCGCGGCCGCAGCATCAATTCTATCGGGACTTCGCTTCCTCGCCCCGCCAGCACCCTTATGCGGACAGCTCCGGGTACTCCGATTTCATGGACGAGGACGACGCGTTCGCCGAGCTTCTGCGGCGCAGCCAAAGGGCGCGTGCGAACCGCCGCGGCGCGGACCTGCATTATCGCCTGCCAATCGATTTCGTGGAGTCGATCACCGGCGCGAACAAACGCCTGACGCTTCCGGAGGGCGGCACGCTCGACGTGAAGATTCCGCCCGGTCTGATCGACGGCCAAACGCTGCGACTGAAAGGCAAAGGCGCGCCGGGCACCGGAAAAGGCGGACCAGGCGATGCGCTGATCGAGGTCGAAGTCTTGCCCGATCGCCGCTTCACGCGCGACGGCGATGACATCGCGATCGAGGTGCCGATTTCCCTTTCGGAGGCTGTCCTTGGCGGGCGCGTCCGCATTCCGACGCCGACCGGCGATGTCACGATGACGGTGCCAAAAGGATCGAATACAGGCACGATGCTACGCCTGAAGGGTAAAGGTGCGCCCCGCCGCGGCGGGGGTCAGGGAGACGAATTCGTCAAACTCAAAATCGTACTTCCAAAATCGCCGGATCCCGAACTCGAGGCCTTCATTGCGAGTTGGGATAAGGGCAAGACATTCAACCCGCGCGAGGACTAGGACATCATGGTGATGACCAAGCACGAGTTCCTCACAAGCTCGGGCCTCGAAGTGCAGACGCTGGAAGTCTGGATCGAGCAGCAGTGGCTCATCCCGGAGCAGACGCCGTCAGGCCCGAGCTTTTCCGACATGGATGTCGCGCGTGCGCATCTCATCCAGGATCTGAAAGCCGATCTCGGCGTCAACGACGAGGGGGTCGACGTCATCCTGCATCTCGTCGATCAGCTTCATGGGCTGCGCCGCGCGATGGCGCAATTGCACGAGGATATGCAAGGAGGTTCGCGATAAGCTGCAGCAGACACGCGGGGCGCGACAGCATTCGTTTAGCGATGAGGCGAACGGACGAAGGAGCTCAAAATGGTCGAAAAGTTAGCCCGGCTGGGCCACGGCGAAATCGAGGGGCTCGTCCTCCAGGCCTTGGTACGTCAGCTCGTCGCGAAAGGGGTTCTCTCTCCGGATGACGTTCGATCTCTCTTGTTCGAGGCAGCAAGGCGTCTCGATCTCGTCGGCGGTGAACTGACGAAAAAGGCAGCACACACCATCGTTGAAGAAGATCTGGCGCCCGCGTTCCTTGGCGGCGAATAGCTGGCCTTGCCATTGGGCACTGAGAGGAGAGTTCCGATGCAGGAATATGACCTCTACATGAACCCGCAAAAGCCGTCGGTCGGCCTCTACGTCCGCAAGGGGGCAGGCCTTCCCGACCTAGCCGACCCCAAGGAATGGGTATTTGATGGAACGTGCGCGCAGGACCTGTTACCGCCCGGCGTGATAAAAAACGTCGAAACAAACGGCCATTCCTTCCGGGATATGGATTAAGCGCAAGCGATGGTGCGAGATAACGAAGCCGAATCGAACCGACCCGATACCGCCACGCCACAACCGGTTGTCGCCAAGCTCACGCGAGCCGCGATCTTCCTTGTCGTAACGATCGGCTCCGGCAAGGAGAACGAGGCTGCCGTGCGCGCCCTGTGCGGCGACCTCGCCTCGCTCCTGCGCGCCGTGGGCTTCCGCGACCTCGAAGGGCGGTTGTCATGCGTCATGGCGTTTGGCTTCGACATCTGGGATCGCCTCTTCGGCGTGCCGAAGCCGAAAGACCTGCACCCGTTCCGTGAAATCCGCGGGCGGCATCATGCCGTTTCGACACCGGGGGACATCCTTTTTCATATCCGCGCGGCCCGCATGGATTTGTGCTTCGAGCTGGCGACGCAGATCATGACCCGGCTCGGCACTGCAGCTGCGGTTGCCGACGAGGTGCATGGCTTCAGCTACTTCGACGAACGCGACCTGTTGGGATTCGTCGACGGAACGGAAAATCCGGTGGGCCAGGCGGCAAGTAACGCCACGATCATCGGCGACGAGGACGCGGCGTTCGCCGGCGGCAGCTACGTCATCGTGCAGAAATATTTGCATGACTTGAAGGCGTGGAACGCCCTGTCCGTCGAGCAGCAGGAGAACATTATCGGCCGGCACAAGTTGTCCGATATCGAGCAGCCCGATGCCGTGAAGAAGCCATACGCACACAATGTGCTGACGTCGATCGAGGAAAACGGCGAACAGCTCGAGATCGTGCGTGACAACATGCCCTTCGGCGACATCGGCAAGGGCGAGTTCGGCACCTATTTCATCGGCTATGCCCGCTCGCCGCGCAGGATCGAATTGATGCTGGAGAACATGTTCGTGGGCAATCCCCCTGGCACTTACGACCGTCTCCTCGACTTCAGCCGCGCCGTGACCGGCTCATTGTTCTTCGTACCAACCGCAACGTTCCTGGAGAATGTTGCCGCTGATGCTGCGGCAACGCCAATCGCGGCGCCGATACCGAAAGAGAGCGAAGCGCCAGGCGAGACGCAGCCGCGTCCCTCCCCGCGCGACGGTTCGCTTGGGATCGGCTCCCTAAAGAAAGAGGCAGGACATGAATAACCTTCATCGCGAGCTTGCTCCCGTTTCGGATGCGGCGTGGGCGCAGATCGAGGAAGAAGCGGCGCGCACCCTCAAGCGCCATCTCGCAGCGCGGCGCGTGGTCGACGTCGTCGGCCCGAAGGGTTTGAATTTTTCGGCGGTAGGCACCGGTCATACCAAGCCGATCCAAGCGCCGGCCGACGGCATCCAATCCGCACAGCGCGAAGTGAAGGCGCTTGTCGAGTTGCGCGTCCCGTTCGAACTCACGCGGGAAGCGATCGATGATGTCGAACGCGGCGCAACCGACTCCGACTGGTCGCCGGTCAAGGAGGCGGCGCGCAAGATCGCCTTCGCCGAAGATCGCGCCGTTTTCAACGGATACACTGCCGCCGGCATCCAGGGCATTCGCGAAGGCAGCAGCAATCCGGGCGTCGCGCTCCCGCCCAAGGCGAAGGACTATCCTTCCGCCGTCGCCCAGGCGGTCAGCCAGTTGCGGCTTACCGGCTGCAACGGACCTTACGCGCTGGTGCTCGGCGCTGACGCTTACACCGCAGCCACCGGCGCAAGCGACGATGGCTATCCGATCATCCACCATATCGAGCACGTGGTGGACGGCGGCGTCATCTGGGCGCCGGCGATCGCGGGCGGCTTCGTGCTGACGACCCGTGGCGGCGATTTCGAACTCGATATCGGCCAGGATATTTCAATCGGCTACGCGAGCCATTCCCCCACGGCCGTCGAACTGTATTTCCTGGAAACCATCACCTTCCGCGTGCTGACGACGGAAGCGGCGGTCGTGCTCGGCTCCGAGGGCAAGGAGAAATAGGCGCGGCGCAGGACGTGACTGCTCACGTCCGAGCGCCATGCATATCGACAACGCTTACCCGACGCGCAGAGGCTGGGCTGACCGTGGCGCGACGTCTATTGTCCGGCCAAGCGATTTGGAGGAATCATCAATGTTGAAGCTTGCAATCAGAACTGCCGTTCTCGCGGCGATTGCCGCAGCTTTCGCCGTGCCGCCGGCGGGCGCCGTCACCGCGAAGGAAAAGAAGGCGACGTGCGAATTCGGCGCCGAGAGTCAGAAGCTCTCCGGCCCTGCGCGCAAATCCTTCATGATGAAGTGCATGGCGAACGAGGACCGCGGCGCCAAGAAGCAGAAACCGAAGGCGAAGCCCACCGCGCAGTAATCACGGCCGCGCGAGAGGAGAGCGTCAGACCGGCCGTGCGGCGCCGTCCGGCACTTTGTGCTTCACGCGATTGGCGATCATCCGGTCGTGCAGTCGCGCGATCGTCGACGATCCCGTCTTCGTGAAAAGAAACGGAAAGATGCCATGCATCAGGCAGGCAATGCCGCCGCCGAGCATGCGCACGCCGAAGCCGAAAGCCGAGCCCATGTGCTCGAAATAGGTCTCGCCGACGGACTGGGGATGTTCAGTGAAGGCCTTCATGCTGCACCTCGCACAAGAGAGAGGCTGCAAAGGTGCCATGAGTCCGCGAGTCTCCATTTGCGTTTTGCGGCGCTAAACGGCATTATCGCGCAAATACATTCCCCGCAATCAACAAAATGAGGCATCATCTTCTATGGATGCCATTGATCAAAAAATCCTGGCCTGCCTGCAGGCAAACGCCGCGATGCCGATCGAGGAGATCGCAGCGCAGGCGGGGCTCTCGACCTCCCCCTGCTGGCGCCGCATCCAGAAACTGGAAGCCGCGGGCGTCATCAAGGCGCGCGTCGCCCTGCTCGATCCGTCCCGCATGAATGTCGGCGTGACGGTGTTCGTAGCCGTGCGCACGAACCAGCACAACGCGGCATGGGCGGAGCGCTTCTGCCGCGCGGTGCACAAAATTCCGGAAGTCGTCGAGTTCTATCGCATGAGCGGCGAGACCGACTATCTGCTACGCGTCGTCGTGCCCGACATCGCGGCGTACGATCTTGTCTATCAGCGGCTGATCAAGGTCGCCGACCTGTTCGACGTCAGTTCGAACTTCGCCATGGAATGCATCAAGTACACGACGGCGCTCCCGACCCACTACGCATCGTGACACATGTTTACGCTCAGCGCGCGCTCACCTACGGTCCCGCCCGGCGCGCGAATGTTCTATAGCTCCGCCATAACATCTCTGGAGAAGAACAATGACGGACGGAAAGACGCCGCTCGGTTATATCGGGCTGGGGCTCATGGGCTGGCCGATGACGGAACGGCTCCTCGCCGACGGTCATCCCGTCACCGTCTGGAACCGTTCCCGCGAAAAGCTCGCGCCGGCGCTCGCGGCCGGCGCCGAGGAAGCGGCGACGCCAGCCGATGTCGCGCGCGCGGCGGATATCGTCTTCACCTGCGTCACCGACGACCGTTCCATGGACGCGATCGTCTTCGGCGAGAACGGCGTTGCTCAAGCCGGAGCGCCGAATAAAATCCTTATCGATTGCTCAACGATCAAACCGGACGCCTGCCGCCGCATGGCGAAGCGCCTGCGCGACGAAACCGGCATGGGCTGGATCGATGCTCCCGTCACCGGCGGCACCGCCGGCGCGCGCGCGGGCAAGCTCGTCGTCATGGCGGGCGGCACGGAAGCCGACATCGAGCGCCTCCGTCCAATCATGACCGCCGTGTCGCAGAGCTTCACCCGCATGGGCCCGCAGGGTGCCGGGCTTGTCACCAAGCTTTGCAATCAGGTGATCGTCGCGTGCGGCAAGGTCGTGCTGTCGGAAATGCTGCTGCTCGCCCGCGACGGCGGCATCGACCCGGCAAGCGTCCCGGCTGCGCTAAAGGGCGGCTCCGCCGATTCCTGGCAATTGCAGAACGAAGCGCCGCGCATCGCTGCGCGCGATTTCGACACGCCGCGCGGCACCGCGAACACGATCCTGAAAGATCTCAACATCATCCACGCATTCGCGCAGGAAGCCGGCACCGCCATGCCGGTGACGGCGCTGGTCAACGAGCTTTACCGTCTCCACATCGCGCGCGGCCAAGGCGGGCGCGATTCACCGTCGATCTACGACACCATTGACGGCAAGCGGTGACACGAGACAACCGGATTCACTCTCCGACAAAACGCGCCGGACGTTTCTCGAAAAAGGCGCGGATGCCTTCTTCATAGTCCTTCGTCCCCTCGAGCGGGCGGCGGACTTTGTCGTTGAGCGCGATCGCATCCTCGAACTCGAGATCGGTCCCGAGGTTGACCATCTGCTTGACGCCTGCAAGCCCGAGTGGGGCGCACGATTTCATCCGGCTGGCGAGTTCGAAGGCTTTCGTCAGCAATTCCGCGCGCGGCACGACCCATTCTACGATACCGAGCGAGAGCGCTTCTTCCGCCGGAACGCGGCGCGCGGTGAAGAAGATCTCCTTGGCGCGGCCTGGGCCGATCAGCCGCGGCAGCGCGATAGCAGCGCCGGCGCCGGGATAAGCGCCGAGCGTCATCTCCGGGAATGAAAACACAGCATCCGGCGACGCCATGCGCAAGTCGCTGAACAGTGCCAGTTCGAAACCGCCGCCGAGACACCAGCCATGGATCGCCGAGATCACCGGCTGCGGCATCGTCCACAAGGCCTTGTTGACATTCCACAGCCGCGTGCGCTGCGCCCACTTCTCGTCCGGCGTGAGGCCGCTGCGCTCACGCAGATCGGCGCCGGCGCAGAACGCCCGGTCGCCAGCCCCTGTGATGATCACGGCGCGAATGTCGCGCCGCTTCGCCACGCTGTCGACGACCTGCAACAGCGTCTCGGCAAGCGCGCTCGAAAGCGCGTTCATCGCCTCCGGGCGATTGAGTGTCAGGAGCAGAACGCCGTCGCGCTCTTCTTGCAGCAGGATGGACATGATCGGACCTTGACGTTGCGGGCGGGGGGATACAAGAGGCGAAGCGTTAGCCGATATAGGCGCGCACGTTGACCGCGACCGCGACCGTCTCGCCGCGCTGGTTGGTGCAGGTCACGTCGGCAAAGACGCGCTTCTTCGTGTGATCGTATTCGCGCACCTTGTATTCCGTGCGGATCGTGTCGCCGAAGAAAACCGGCTTGATGAAACGCACGCGGTCATAGCCCATCGACGCCGTGCGGCCGAGATAAAGGCGCGCCGACGCGGCCGACATGAAGCCGAGCAGCAGCGTGCCGTGCGCGACCCGCGCGCCGAACCGGCCCTCCTTCATGTATTCCTCGTCGATGTGGTTCGGCGAGAAGTCGCCGCTGATCCCGGCGTACTGATAGACGTCGGATTCCGACACGGTCTTGGTGAACACGGCGGAGGTGCCGATCGGGACTTCCTTGAACTCCGTCTCACTCATGCGCTGGGCTTTCGTATTCGGATTGAGGGATCGGCTGCGAACGTAGCGGTTGACGCCGATACGTATGACGTTCGATAATTGGTATGACAACTAGGCGAATTGTACAACCGACGCCCTACAAGCTCGGGTGGAGTGCCGATGCAGTCAGAAGACGGGACAGTCGCGCTGGGCCATATGGCCCCTCTGCGTCAAGGAAAGCTGAGCGAACAGATCTACGCTCAGATCTTCGGCCTGATCGCGGGCGGAGAGTTCCCGGAACAATCAAAGCTGCCCACGGAAAACGATCTCGCGCTGCGCTTCGACGTGTCGCGCACGATCGTGCGTGAGGCATTGGCGCGATTGCGCGACGACGGCATCGTCGTGTCCCGTCAGGGTGCTGGTACTTTCGTCAAGCGCCGGCCGGACAGCGCCGTGCTCAAGTTCGCGCCGCTCGGCAGCATCGCCGATATCCAGCGCTGTTTCGAGTTCCGCAGCGGATTCGAGGCGGATATGGCGGCCTTTGCAGCGTCGCGCGCCGACGATGTCAGCATCAAACGCATCAGTGACGCGCTCGAGACCTTGGACGACATCATCCGCAAGGGCAGCCTCGGCACCGACGCCGATTTCGATTTCCATTTCGCCATCGCCGAGGCCACCAGCAACCGCTTCTTTGTTTCGGTGATGGCCTCGCTGCGGCCGCATATCGCTTTCGGCATGAACCTGTCGCGCAGCATGTCGCTGATGCATCCGGCGGCGCGGGTGAAGAACGTCCAGGCCGAGCACCAGACGATCTTCGAGGCCATCCGCCAGCGCGAGCCGCAGCGTGCCCACGAGGCCATGCGCCGGCACGTGGAGAACGCGCGCTTTCGGATGTTCGAGGGGGAGAAAAACGAAACCTTGCGCAAAGGCGACAAGCGCGGCAACTTGTCTGATCACTAGACCATGATTTTAATTTATAGGATCACGAGGCTCTGAATTTCCGTCGGGACGAGCCTCAAACAAACGGGAGGATACTGAAGTCATGACGAAGAACACGACATTTTCTCTGCGCGGCACGCTGTCGCGACGTAAACTTCTGCTCGCGGCCGGCGCCGGCCTCGCGGCCTCGAGCCTTCCGCGCAGCCGCGCACTCGCCGAAGCGAGCGCCGCGCCTGATCCGAAAGCCGCCGCCGAGGAAGGCCCGATTGTCGTGTGGCACGGCGACCAGGAAGCCGATGTCGTGAAGTTCCTGCAGATCTTCACGGACAAGACCGGCGTGCAAACGGTGCAGCAACGCCTTCTTCCTGGCGCGGCAGTGCCGAAACTGGAAGCAGAATTCCGCACCGGAAACGTCAGCGCCGATACCTACATGACGTCGGACGCCGGCATCATGGAGACCATGCGCAAGCAGAACCGGCTCGTCCGCTACGTGCCGAAGGAAAT
>JAFKKS010000412.1 GCA_017304555.1 Hyphomicrobiales bacterium | reverse complement strand
GGTGCCGGAGACGGCCGACACCGCGCCGGTCTCGTCGCTGCCGGACGACGAGGCCGCGGCCGTCAGCAGCATGGACGCGATCGTGAAAGGCACCGTCGCCGGGCTCGAACTTCTCCTCACGATCTGCGCGATGCTCGTGGTGCTGGTGGCGCTCGTCTATCTCGTCAACGCCGCACTTTCGCTGCTGCCCGACATCGCGGGCGCGCCCGTCACGCTGCAGCGGCTGCTGGGCCTCGTCATGGCGCCGATCTGCTGGCTGATGGGCATCCCTTGGGCGGAAGCGCAGACCGCGGGCTATCTCATGGGCCTGAAAACGGTGCTCAACGAATTCGTCGCCTACCTCGAACTGGCGAAGCTGCCTGCGGAGACGCTCTCGCCGCGCTCACGCCTCATCATGCTCTACGCGCTGTGCGGCTTCGCCAACTTCGCCAGCCTCGGCATCATGGTCGGCGGGCTCACGACCATGGCGCCGACGCGACGCCACGAGATCAGCGCACTCGGCATGAAATCGGTCGTCGCCGGCACGCTGACGACGTGCCTGCTCGGCGCCGTGGTCGGGCTGCTAAGCTGAACCGCCGTAATCAGTGCAGCCGAAATTCCGTTCCGATCGCGCGGATTTCCGCAGGCGCGATCAGCCGCGAATGCGCCACCGTGACGGAATGCAGCGGGCCTTCGAGCTGTTGCCGCCAGAAATCGAGAAATTTCTGCAGCGTCGGAAACTCGGGAAACAGGTCGTAGTCCTGCCAGATGTAGGTCTGCAGCAGCACCGGATGGTCGGGCAGCCGATACAGGATCTTCGCCGTCGTCAGGCCGTAGCCGTCGAGTTGTCGGCGGAAAGTTTCGCAAGCCATTTGTCGTTCCTCCGATGAGGACGCCAATCCCTGTGCTTCCTACTAATCCTTCCGTTGTTCTCCAGTTCAAGCTCAAAAAATAAATAAACTGTGTATCTTCAATATCTTAGCAGCACGACGGGCAGCCTGCTAACAACGACTGGCAATCTCCCCTGCCGAGTGCTAAAAATTATTCAGCGGGTTCTTGAAGGCGCAACATCGGCCGCCTACGTCGCCGACCAGACGACCCAAGTCCCTGATCTCTACAACCGCAAAATGCTCTGGAGGACACCATGAAGTTCCGCCCGCTTCACGACCGTGTCGTCGTCAAGCGTATCGACGCTGAGGAGAAATCCGCCGGTGGCATCATCATTCCCGACACCGCGAAGGAAAAGCCGCAGACCGGCGAGATCGTCAGCGTCGGTCCCGGGGGCCGCGACGAGAGCGGCAAGCTCATCCCCCTCGACGTCAGGGCCGGCGACAAGGTGCTGTTCGGCAAGTGGTCCGGCACCGAGGTCAAGATCGACGGCACCGAATATCTGATCATGAAGGAGAGCGACATCATGGGCGTGCTGACCGGTGAGGTCGCGCGCAAGAAGGCCGCTTAATTCCCATCGCACAACGTCGCTCCTCACCTTGAGGAGGCCGCGCAGCGGCCGTCTCGAAGGGTGAGGTCACAGAGTCGCTCCATCATCCTTCGAGACGCGGGCTGCGCCCGCTCCTCAGGATGAGGCCCGAGTAAAAGGATAGGACATTCCATGGCAGCCAAAGACGTAAGATTTGCCCTCGATGCACGCGACCGCATGCTCCGCGGTGTTGACGTCCTCGCCAACGCGGTGCGGGTGACGCTCGGCCCCAAGGGCCGCAACGTCGTCATCGAAAAATCGTTCGGCGCACCGCGCATCACCAAGGACGGTGTGACGGTCGCGAAAGAGATCGAGCTTGAGGACAAGTTCGAGAACATGGGCGCGCAGATGGTGCGCGAAGTCGCCTCGAAATCGTCCGACGCCGCTGGCGACGGCACGACGACCGCGACGGTGCTGGCGCAGGCGATCGTGAAGGAAGGCGCGAAGTCGGTTGCGGCCGGCATGAACCCGATGGACCTCAAGCGCGGCATCGACCTTGCGGTCGCCTCCGTCGTCGAGGACCTGAAGAAGAACTCCAAGAAGGTCACCTCCAACGAGGAGATCGCGCAGGTCGGCACGATCTCCGCCAACGGCGACCACGAGATCGGCAAGTTCCTCGCCGAAGCGATGAAGAAAGTCGGCAACGAGGGTGTCATCACCGTCGAGGAGGCCAAGTCGCTGGAGACGGAACTCGACGTCGTCGAGGGCATGCAGTTCGACCGCGGCTACATCTCGCCGTACTTCATCACCAACGCCGACAAGATGCGCGTGGAGATGGATGACGCCTACATCCTGATCAACGAGAAGAAGCTTTCGAGCCTGCAGGAACTCCTGCCGCTGCTCGAAGCCGTGGTGCAGACCGGCAAGCCGCTGCTCATCGTCGCCGAGGACATCGAAGGCGAGGCGCTGGCGACGCTCGTCGTCAATAAGCTGCGCGGCGGCCTCAAGGTCGCGGCCGTCAAGGCTCCGGGCTTCGGCGATCGCCGCAAGGCCATGCTGCAGGACATCGCGATCCTCACCGGCGGCCAGGCGATCTCGGAAGATCTCGGCATCAAGCTTGAGAACGTGACGCTCGCCATGCTCGGCCGCGCCAAGAAGGTGATGATCGAGAAGGAGAACACCACAATCGTCAACGGCGCCGGCAAGAAGGCCGACATCGAGGCGCGCATCGCACAGATCAAGGCGCAGATCGAGGAGACGACCTCCGACTACGACCGTGAGAAGCTGCAGGAGCGTCTCGCCAAGCTCGCCGGCGGCGTCGCGGTGCTGCGCGTCGGTGGCGCGACCGAAGTCGAGGTGAAGGAGCGCAAGGATCGCGTCGACGACGCCCTGCACGCCACCCGCGCCGCGGTCGAGGAAGGCATCCTGCCGGGCGGCGGCGTCGCGTTGCTGCGCGCCTCCGAGCAGCTCAAGCGCATCCGGACGCAGAACGACGACCAGAAGACCGGCGTCGAGATCGTCCGTCGTGCGCTCTCCGCGCCGGCGCGCCAGATCGCGATCAACGCCGGCGAAGACGGCTCGATCATCGTCGGCAAGGTGCTGGAGAAGGATCAGTACGCCTACGGCTTCGACTCGCAGGGCGGCGAATACGGCAACCTGGTCTCCAAGGGCATCATCGATCCGACCAAGGTGGTGCGCGCGGCGCTGCAGAACGCGGCCTCCGTCGCCGGCCTGATGATCACCACCGAGGCGATGGTTGCCGACGCGCCGAAGAAGAAGGCGGCCGCGCCGGCGATGCCGGGCGGCGGCATGGGCGACATGGATTTCTAAAGAAATCCATTCGCCCACGGTTTTGAGTATGCGAAGGCCCGGGGAAAACCCGGGCCTTTTGCTTTTTCAGCGCGACGCGTTCACGCCGCGAGGGCGCGGCAGAACGCAGGCGAGCGCGAGAAGCACGAACCCGACGAGCTTGAACGCGGCGACGACCATGTGGCCGCTCTCCCAACGCAGCCGCACGGCGTCGAAGTCGGCCGGCACCGGGCCCGGCGTCCATGTCGCGAGGATGCTGTTTGCCGGCGCGACGAGGAGGAACCACGCTGCGAGCGCAGCGGCAAAGCAGAGCGTTCCGGCGAAAGTGAAAGCCGCGGTCCGCCTATCGCCCGCGCGACGAAGGGCCCAGGTCAGACCAGCCGGCACGAGAACGGCGAGAATATCGATCGGCGCTCCGACCACCGCAAACAGCCAGAATTGCGCGTTGAACACGGTCGCCTCGCGCCAAAGCTCCGGCGACCAGACGGCCATGCGCGGATACGCTTCGAGGACATGCGCGTAGGACGGCGCCAAGCTCAGCGCCACGATGACGAGGGTGACGGTTTTGAGAACGGTGAGCCGCACTTGTCGCGAACGCGCGAAGCGCGGATCGGTTTCGTTATGACGGCTGCGCGTCTCTTCTCCCTCCCCCTGAAGGGGGGAGGGACGGGGTGGGGGTCGCCCTCGTTTCACTCGCTTACGATCCCCACCCGGTTTGCTGCGCAAACCGACCTCCCTTTTCAAGGGGAGGTGAGAAAACTCAAATCGTCAGCTTGCCGGCTCTCGCCGCGGCGTAACGCTCGCCGACCTTGTCCCAGTTCACGACGTTCCACCACGCCTTGAGATAGTCCGGCCGGCGGTTCTGGTACTTCAGATAATAGGCGTGCTCCCACACGTCGTTACCGAACAGCACGTGGTGCCCGTCCATCAGCGGCGTGTCCTGATTGGGCTTGGAGACGAGCGTCAGTTTCCCGTCCTTTGCGACCGTGACGAACACCCAGCCGGAGCCGAAGATTTTGCCGCCGGCGGCGTTGAAGTCATCCTTGAGCTTGTTGAAGCCGCCGAGGTCGCGGTCGATCGCGGCCTTCACGCCGCCTGTCGGGTCGCCGCCGGCGCCGCCCATCACCTGCCAGAACATGCTGTGGTTGGCGTGGCCGCCGCCGTTGTTGCGCACGGTGGTGCGGATCGCTTCCGGCACGGCGGAAAGCTTGGCGAGGATCTCCTGCAGCGGCTTCTTGGCGACCTCGCCATGCTGCGCGAGCGCATTGTTCAAATTGTTCACGTAAGCCGCATGGTGCTTGTCGTGGTGCAACTCCATGGTCATCGCATCGATGTGGGGTTCGTTCTTATTGTTGGGATACGGCAGCGGGTCGAACTTGAATGGGCCGGCGGGTGCGGCGGTCTGGGCATAAGCGCGCGGCGCGGTGGCCGCGACGCCAGCGGCGCCCAGGGTGAGCAGCAACGAACGGCGATTCATCGGCAACATATCTCTCTCCTCCAGGAGCCATTGATGAGGTAGCCTGTGGCGAACTTTCGGGCGGCCGGCCGGATCGCTATCGCAGCCGTTGTTCGAACGCCCGCATGAGACAACGCGCAAAACGCAAAGAAGGTCAGTGATGGCGAAACAGGGCCGTATCTTCGTCGGAATCGGCGGCTGGACGTTCGAGCCGTGGCGCGGCGTGTTCTATCCGGACAAGCTGCCGCACGCGCAGGAACTGTCTTACGCCAGTCGACAGCTAACCTCCATCGAGATCAACGGCACATTTTACCGCACGCAGACGCCGGCGACGTTCCGCAAGTGGGCGCAGGAGGTTCCGGACGGTTTCGTCTTCTCGCTGAAGGGGCCGCGCTTCACCACCAATCGCCGGGTTCTGGCGGAAGCCGGCGAGTCGGTGAACCGCTTCATCGATTCCGGCGTGCTCGAGCTCGGCGACCGTCTCGGCCCCCTGCTCTGGCAATTCCCCCCGACGAAGAAGTTCGACCCGGACGACTTTGCGGCCTTCCTGTCGTTGCTGCCGGCGGAGCGCGACGGATGCAAGCTGCGTCACGTCGTTGAGGTGCGCCACGACAGTTTCTGCGTGCCCGAATTCATCGCGCTGTTGCGCAAGCACAATGTCGCGCCCGTCTTCGCCGAGCATGCGACCTATCCCGCGATCGCCGACGTCACGGCGGATTTCGTCTATGCGCGGCTGCAGAAAGGCAAGGACGACATCCCGACCGCCTATCCGCCGAAACAACTCACGCGCTGGACCGAGCGTCTGAGCGAATGGGCGGACGGCGGCACGCCGGACGACCTGCCGCGCATCGACGCCGGACATAAGACGAAGAAACAAGCCCGCGACGTCTTCGCCTATGTGATCCATGAGGGTAAGGTGCGGGCGCCCGCCGCCGCCATGGCGATGATCAAGATGCTGGCGAAACCATGAAGAAACCCACGACGTCAAAAACAACCGCAAAGCCCGCGAAATCTGCAAAACCTGCGACAAAACCCGCGAAGCCTGCGAAATCCTCCAAGAAACTGCCGCCGCTGTTCACCATCGGCTACGAGCACGCGACCTCGCAAGCCGTGCTCGATGCTTTGGCGGAAGCCGGGGTCGAACTCCTTGTCGACACACGCGCCGTCGCCGCCTCCCGCCGCCCGGGATTCTCCAAGCGGCAACTGGCGGCGAGCCTCGACGAACGCGGTATCGGCTATCTGCACCTGCGCGGCCTCGGCACGCCGACGGAGGGGCGCAACGCCGCGCATAGCGGGCATCTCGACGAGATGTTCCGCATCTACGAGAAGCATGTGCGCACGCCCGAGGCGCGCGAGCAGCTCGACGAACTCGTCTCGCTCGTCACGGCCGGGCGGCGCGTGTGCCTTCTCTGCTACGAGCGCGACGTGAACCACTGCCATCGTCGCCGTATCGCGGAACTCGTGTGCGAGCGCATCGCGACGAAGACCGACAACCTGGTGCCGTCGCCGGTGTGAGCTTTCTTCGCTCATTCCCGCGCAAGCGGGAATCCAGAGATTATTTTCGCCCTGGGTCCCCGCTTTCGCGGGGACGAGCGGCATGGGCGGGGCGATGGCTCAGCGCTGCCGTTCCGGCGGCGGCGAGCGGTCGAACGGGTCGCCCTTGCGGCCTTCGACGCGCGCCAGGATGAAGCTCTCGATCGTAATTCCGCGCCGCTGACGCGTCACGACGCCGAGCTTCTCGAAGACATTGAAGCGGCTGGCGTCGCTCGCCAGCCCTTCGTAGTTGGTGAGGCAGACATAGAGCAACGGTCCGTCGAACAGCGTCATCGGCGGCTCGGGCCGATGCACGAAGCGGAAGCGCTGCGTCACCTGCACCACCGGCGGATGCGACGGCAGATAGAACGACAGCCAAGCGGTCATCGCATAGTCGGTCGTGAGCACGGTGCGCGCGCCGATTTTCTCACGCATCGCGTCGATCTCGCGCGCGAGCGCCGGCATTCCCGCGCCGATCTGCCGCGCCGTCGGATCGGCAACGCCGAGCGGCAAGACGCCGAAAATCGCCTGCACGTAAATCGCTGCCGAGATGGCGAGCCCCACGGGCACGGCGAGAACCCGCGACCAGTGCATCAACGGGGCGCGCCATCCGGACCAGGCGACCCGATGCGCGGCGAAGGCGGCAACAAGCGCAAAAGCCGGCGCGGCGGGGGCCGTCCAGTTGCCCTGTACGCGCGTGTGCAGCGAATGCCAGATGAAATACAGCGCCATCGGCGCGATGAGAGAGATGAGCAGCGCGCGCGTGCGCGGCACGGCGTCCCATCGGCATGCGAGCGCGATGAACCCGGCAATGCCGAGGATGAAGACCGATGGCGTGGCGACGCCGGCCTGCGTCACCACGTATTCGAGCAGCTTCGCCGGCTCCCAGCCGCGCACCTCGGTGCGCCCGAACTGCTTGAGGAACGACGCCCACTCATGCTGCGCATTCCACACCACGACGGGCGCAAACATCGCGAGCGCGATCATGCCGCCGAGATACGGCCACGGCGTGCGCAGCCACTTGCGCATCGAGGGCGTGAAGACGAGCCACGCGACGACGCCGACGCCGAGGAAGAAGGCGCTGTACTTGGAGAGCAGCGAGAAGCCCATGGCGACGCCGACCGCGAGCCACCAGGCGCCGCGATCCGTCTCCACGATTTTGGCAAGAAAGAAGAGAACGAAGGCGGCGCCGGCGACCAGCGGCGCATCGATGGTCGCCAGCACGGTGCCGATCGACACGATCAAGGACAGGTTGAAGTAGAGCGCCGCATCCGCGCCAATCCGCCGGTCGTCGAACAGGATGGTCGCGGCGCGCCACACCGCCCAGGTCGCCGGGATGCCGAGCAAGACCGCGATGAGGCGCACGCCGAATTCGGTGTCGCCGGCGATCATCGTCCCCAGCCGGATCACCAGCGCGATCATCGGCGGATGGTCGTAGTAGCCGAACGAGAGCTCTTTCGACCACAGCCAGTAATAGGCCTCGTCGAAGGCGAGCGGCAGCACGGCGGCGCAGATCAGACGCCCGACAATCAGGACGGCGATCAGCGCTACGACCGCGCGCGCCGTGGCGGACGCACATATGTCGGCGGGGTCTCTCCGGGACAGCATGGGCCGGGCTACACGTTTCCGCTTCGCGCCGGCACGCGCGGCCACGCGATCGAGATCATAGGCCCTGTGTGTCGGGCGCTGGGCTCTTGGTCAAGCTCATTGATGTGACAGGGCCGCGCGCGTGGCCCCTCGATCCGCTCATTCCCGCGCAAGCGGGAATCCGGCGGTCTTGGTTCTGGGTCCCCGCTTTCGCGGGGACGAGCGGCGGGGCTTCTTTGCGCCTTTACTCCGCCGGCTGCACGGCGTTGCGCCGCTCGCGCTCGATGCCGGAGACCAGGACCACGAAGGTCAGGACCGACACGACCAGCGCCGCCGCCACGGCGGCAATCGTACCGAGGACAAGGTCGAACCCGCCGCGCGCATAGAGGAACGCGATGATCGACACCGACACGCCCGCCGAAACGAAGGTGAGGAAGAAGCGCACGGCGTAGACACGGCCACGCCAGGCGTCGGCGGTATAGCGGGCGATCACGATGTCGCCGACCGTCACCTGTCCGTAGATCGCGGTCATGCTCACCGCGAGCGCCACAACAAGTGCCGGGCCGTTCGCATAAGAAGCCCAGATGATGCCGATCAACTGCGCGACCACGACCGCGGCGAACAGCAGGTGCGGCGGGAAGCGCTCGACAAGCCGCCCCATGGCCAACTGCCCGAGCGCGCCGCAGAGGAAGACGGCGGTCGCGAGACTGCCGACGGCCATCAGCGACGCGCCGGCGCCGAAACGCTCGTCGACGATCTTCGGCAGCGCGATCGAGATCGTGTTGAAGACGAGGCCGCTGCAGATCGAGATGACGACATAGACCGCGAACATGATGGCGGCGAGACGCCACGGCACATGCACGTCCGCGACCGCCTTGCGCTTGCCGGTGCGATTGCGGTCGTCCGTCGTCAGCATCAGGTAGACGATGCCGCTCGCGATGCAGATGACCGACGGCACGACGAACGCGCCGCGCCAGCCGAACCACGAAGCAAGCGCGG
>JAFKKS010000411.1 GCA_017304555.1 Hyphomicrobiales bacterium | reverse complement strand
TCTCGTGCAGGAGGATGTAAGCGTCTTCGAGATCCGCCACCATCTTCTCAGCATTGGTGATGAAGTAGGGCGAGAGGTAGCCGCGATCGAACTGCATGCCCTCGACGATCTCGACGTCGGTGTCGAGCGACTTGGCTTCCTCGACCGTGATGACGCCCTCGTTGCCGACCTTCTGCATCGCCTTGGCGATCATGTTGCCGACGGCCTTGTCGCAGTTCGAGGAGATGGTGCCGACCTGCGCGACTTCGTCGGAGGACTTCACCTTCTTGGCGCGCTTCTCGATGTCCTTGATGACTTCGGCGACGGCGAGATCGACGCCGCGCTTAAGATCCATCGGGTTCATACCGGCGGCGACCGACTTGGCGCCTTCCTTCACGATCGACTGCGCGAGCACCGTCGCGGTCGTCGTGCCGTCACCCGCGAGATCGTTGGTCTTCGAGGCGACTTCGCGCACCATCTGCGCGCCCATGTTCTCGAACTTGTCTTCAAGCTCGATTTCCTTCGCGACCGTCACACCGTCCTTGGTGATGCGCGGCGCGCCGAACGACTTGTCGATCACAACGTTGCGGCCCTTGGGGCCGAGCGTGACCTTCACGGCATTGGCGAGAATGTCGACACCGCGCAGCATGCGGTCGCGGGCGTCGGTCGAAAACCGTACGTCTTTGGCAGCCATGTAATCTTACTCCGGTTGAGTTGTTTTTTCGGCCTCACCCTGAGGAGCCGCGCAGCGGCGTCTCGAAGGGTGGACCCGGGCCTCATCCTTCGAGACGCGCCCTCGCGGGCGCTCCTCAGGACGAGGAAAGAAAATCAGTTGAGGACGCCCATGATGTCGGACTCCTTCATGATGAGGAGTTCTTCACCGTCGAGCTTCACTTCGGTGCCCGACCACTTGCCGAACAGCACCTTGTCGCCGGCCTTGAGGTCGATCGGGATGAGCTTGCCGCTCTCGTCGCGCCCGCCGGGGCCGACGGCGGTGACCTCACCGGTCTGCGGCTTTTCCTTCGCGGTATCGGGAATGATGATGCCACCGGCCGACTTCTCTTCGGCGTCGATGCGCTTGACGACGACGCGGTCGTGCAGCGGGCGGAACTTCGTCTTGGCCATAATTTCCTCGTGACGCACGGGCCCGGCTGGGCCGCAATTCAGGGGTTTCGAGGTGAAAGGGCTGCTAGCACTCGCTGAGTTGGAGTGCCAAACAGGCCTAATCGAAATAGGCGGAGGCCCTTGGAGAGTCAAGGCAAATCGGGCCTCGGACTCCCTGCTCGTCGCTCGTTGCTTGCCAATAAGCCTTTGATTTTCATCAAAAACTTCATGGTTACCATTTTTGCAGATCGTGTTCGGCGCGCCGTTGCGCCGGCGGCTGCGTGGCGGTGCCCCGACCGGCCTCGTGACCGCCTCAGCGCTGATGCAACAGGGCAACGCTGCGGCATCTTCCGCCGCGCAACGGTAGCCATGTCATGTCGTTGCCGCTTTTTCTCCAATCATGGGCTGGCGACGCTCTTGCGCCTAAATTCGCACCGGTGTGTGATCCGACTCGCGTCGACCATCATCGCCGCAGGCGGGCAGGCCGGGGGAAGGCACGCTCGGGGGAAATCAAGCGGTGGAAGCTTGATCCAAGAACTTCGGTCAGGCCCGATCTCGATCGGGCCCGGAGCATGGTGCCGAAAAGTGCGAAGCGGTTTTCGGATGACATCATGTTCTAACTATTAGAATCGATCATGTTCATGATTTTCGGACCGATTCGATCCGAAAATCATCGTGATCTAGGAGGGTTCGGAATGTCGCGGCTGCCCAGTTTCATCGCTCTCGCCATTTTGGCAGTCGCCGCAAGCGGATGCGCCACCTCGAACGCGCCGCAGCCGCAGGTTCCCGCCGCGCCGGCCAGCGCGCCGCCGGCCCCCGGCATCCCCTCCGAGGACCTGATCGGCCGCTGGGGCTTTGCCTCGTATCACAAGGAGGCTGACCGGGCCCGCACCACCACCGCCGCGCGCGGTCAATGCACCCACCCTTACGTTATCTCGCGCGGATCGAACGGCGGTGTGATGATGTATCTCGCCGACGCCAACCAGCAGGCCGAGCTGGTGACCAAGGGCGGACCGGACGGCAAGCGCTATCTCGGTCCCGACGGCCCGGCCGCCGGCCCGCAGGATCGCGAATTCCTCTCCTATGACGGCAAAGTGATGGTGCTGCGCTGGCTCGATCCAGAGATCGCCGGCCGCTACGGCGTCTCCGTCTACGTGCGCTGCGCCCCGAAGGCGTGATGGCATCGTGCTAATCGCCGCCTTCTAAGAACTTTCAAGCTCTCCGTCATGCCCGCACTTGTTGCGGGCATCCACGTCTTTCTTTCCCGCCGCAAAGGAAGACGTGGATGGCCGGGACATAAGGGCGTTCACGCCCGTCTTCGACGGGCTATGCCCGGCCATGACGACGCGATAAACGGGAGTATCCGCGCTTTACGTCCGCCGCGAATAGCGCGATTCTGACGCGCAGTTTTTCATCGCGGTTCGCCGCGCCCGGCCGCGCCTCTCCTCCCATGATGCACGTCAACAACCTGTTTCGCGACCCGTGGCGCGCGGTGCCGGTTTTCGGCGTCACCCAAGTTCTCGCATGGGGCGCGATCTACTACACGCCGGTGCTGATGGTGCCGCAGATCTGCGCGGCGAACGGCTGGTCGACCGCGTTCGCGATGAGCGGCTTCTCGCTCGGCATCCTCGTCTCGGGCTTTCTCTCACCGCACGTCGGAATGATGATCGACCGCTTCGGCGGTCATGCCGTGATGCCGTTCGGATCGCTGATCGGCGCGGTGGGATTATGCGCGCTCCCGTTCGCATCGCACCCTGCCGCCTACCTCGCGACATGGGCGTGGCTCGGCCTCGCGATGGCGTCGTCGTTTTACGATCCGGCCTTCGCCAGCCTCGGCCGCATCTTCGGCAACAAAGCGCGCGGGCCGATCACCATGCTGACGCTGATTGCCGGCTTCGCATCGACGGTGAGTTGGCCGGCGACGCAATTTCTCATCGAGACGATCGGCTGGCGTTCGACCTATGTCAGTTATGGCATCGCGCTCGCGATCATCGCCGCGCCGCTGCACGCGTTCGCCTTGCCGCGCAGCCGCGCGCATCCGGAGATCGTCGCCACAGACGCGGCGCCGCTACCGCCGGCGCCGATCCCTCGCGGCCGCAATTTCATTTTGCTGGTCGCCGCGTTCGCGCTGATCTCGTTCGTTCCTTCGGCGCTGCTGTCGAATCTGCTTGCGATGTTCCAGCGCCTCGGACTCGAGCCATCCGTTGCGGTCGCCATTGGTGCGTTGTTCGGACCATGTCAGGTTGGAGCCCGCGTCTGCGAATTCATGTTCGCACGCAACACGCATCCGCTGCTGATCGTGCGCGCTGCCGTGGGCTTCGTGGTTTTCGGCTTCGTCTTGCTTTTCGCGCTCGGCCTGTCAGCATCGACCGCGGCGCTGTTCATGATCCTGATGGGTCTCGGCAACGGTCTCGTCACGATTTGTCGCGGAACCGTGCCGCTCGCAATCTACGGCTCGAACGGCTACGGGCGACTCATCGGGCGCATCGCGCGGCCGGGCTTGATGCTGCAGTCGGCCGCGCCACCGACCGTCGCGTTCGTCGCCGAACATACGAGCGACATGGCCGCGCTGAAACTCGTCGCCGTCGTCGCGGCCTGTGCGCTCGCGTGCTTCCTTGCCGTGCGACGGCCGTCGACAAGACTCGCTTAACTATCGTTCTGCACGCTCTGTAAACGTTAACGGCAAAGCGCGCGGCGACAGCGCACTCAGGGCCGGCCGCATTTACCAATTTGTGGACTTTTAACTGCGTAGTGGAAGCGCGACGGACGCGTATTGTCCGTGGCTTCTGCGCCAACGCGGCACATGGTGTCACGTTGTGTATCCGACCGTAGCGTAAACGTGAGTGCGTCCATGCGTATCCCCTCATTTACCGTGTTCGCGGCTTTTCTTGCGGCCAGCACGGCGCTTTCCACTCCAAGCTTCGCCGAGCCTTACGGCGCCGGTTACACCGTGTCGCAAACCGCGGGCGTCGAATCGAACGAGCGTTACGCCCCGCGGCAAAGCTATGCCGCCGGCCGCAACGGCCTGGGCGGCGGCCTCATCGAATATCTCTTCACCGGCGACGACAACGCGCCACGGCGTTCGCGCGCGATCTACGGCCGCGAGTTCGCGCCCGGCGGAGACGCCTACGACCCGCGAAGCGCGGAGCGCGAGCAACGGTCGTCATACTCCTACGGCGAGCCGTCGCATATCGTGGTGCCGGAGCAGCGCCGCATCGATCCGAAATACGAAAAGCAGATCGTCGAATATTCCGGCAAGGAAAAAGCCGGCACGATCATCGTCGATACGCCGAACCGCTTCCTCTATCTCGTGCAGGGCGACGGCAAAGCGATGCGCTACGGCATCGGCGTCGGACGGCCGGGATTTTCCTGGGCCGGCGTGAAGAAAGTTTCCGCCAAGCGCGAATGGCCCGACTGGCGTCCGCCAGCGGAAATGCTGGCGCGCCGTCCTGACCTGCCGCGCTTCATGAAGGGCGGTCCGGAAAATCCACTCGGTGCGCGCGCGCTTTATCTCGGCTCGTCGCTCTATCGCATCCATGGTTCGAACGAGCCGTGGACGATCGGCACCGCCGTCTCCTCCGGCTGCATCCGCATGCGCAACGAGGACGTGATCGATCTCTACGGCCGCGTTTCGGTCGGCGCACGCGTGGTGGTGATTTAAACAACGCGCGTCAGAGCACCACCCGTTCAATTTGATCCGCCATGCCCGACTTTATGCCGGGCATGACGGCGATACGATTCAATCGGGGTTGAATCCCCGCTTCCGCGGGGACGAGCGGCAGATGACGCACTCATCGTCCTCGCCGCAGCCGCACGTAAAGCGCGCCCTCGCCGCCATGCGTGACATGCGCGGATTCGAAGCCGACGACGTAAGCGCGGAACTCGATGAGCCGCAGCCATTGCGGCACCATGCGGCGCAGCACGCCGCGCTCGCTCATGTCCGCGGACGAGCCGCGCACGCCCTTGCCCGTAATGATGAGCACGACTTTCGCGCCGTCGGCTTGCGCGTTGCGGATGAAGCGCAGCAGCGCGTCATGCGCCTGCTCCTGCGTCATGCCGTGGAGATCGAGCCGCCCGTCGAGCGTCGCGTTGCCGCGCGCGACGCGTTTGGTGAGCTTGCGGCCAAGCGGCGCCAACGGCGGCGCGGGTTTCGGTGCGGATGGACGTGATGGTGGCGAGACGATCGCCGTTTTCGATTTCGCTTTCGGTTTTGATTTCGGCAACGATGAAGCCGGCTCGCTGTTTTCCTCCGGCGCGGCGACGGTATGCTTGCGCGCACGTCCACGCAGCGGCGCGACCGTGCGCGTCACCAGGCCCCACAGTTCGCGCTCGTCGCCGGACAGTGCGCGGCGGCCGCGTGAACGCCGGCGATGATCGTCATCGTCCACGATCATGGCGACGGCCGCGGTTGTGGCAGCGGAAGCGCGGCCGCTGATGTCGCCGGATCGACGGCTTGCGGAATAAGCATGATGAACTGACCAGGGTGGCGGATGCGGCCAGCGATGCGGCCGGCGGCGTCACCGGCGCCGAAATAGATATCGGCGCGCGCAGGGCCGACGATCGCGGAGCCGGTGTCCTGCGCAATCATCAGATGCAGCCACGGCTGCAAGCCGCCGCTGTCCTCAAGCGGCAACTCGGATTCGATCCAGAACGGCGTGCCGTAAGCATGCAGTTTCGCGTCGACGGCAATGGAACGCAGCGGCGTCAACGGAATGCCCTGCCCGCCGATCGCTTCGTCTTTCCCGGACAGATTCTTCACGCGGAAAAAGACGAACGATTTGTTCTGCCGCCGCACGTCCTTCGCCTCCTCGGGATTGCTCTCCATCCACTGGCGAATGCGGTCCATCGACATTTCCTCGCGCGGCACGAGGTTGCGCTCGATCAACACGCGGCCGACGGGCGTATAGGGTTGCCCGTTGTGCGCATCGTAGTTGACGCGCAGCACGCTACCATCCTCGAGGCGGATGCGCGCGGACCCTTGGATCTGGATGAAGAAGGCATCCACCGGACTTTTCAGCCAGCAGATCTCCAACCCCTTGCCGTCGAGCGCGCCGTCCTCGATCGCGGCGCGGTCGTAATACGGTTCGCGCTTGCCGTCCTTGCCCTTGCGCCAGGCGGCGGAGCGTCCGCCATGCTTGCGCCCGGGCCGATGCGCCGCGCCGGTGATGAGATCCTTCGGGCGGCGATAGAGCGGATATTTGTAGACGCCGGTCGGCGTGCGCGAGCCGTCCACCACCGGCTCGTAATAGCCGGTGAGAAAGCCTTCGCTCTCGCCCAACCGCGCGATGCGCGCCGGGCGGAAATGCGTTTCGAAGAAGGTGCGCGCCTCGTTCTCCAACGCCGGGCCGAGCCCCTTGGCCTCCCAGCAGACATCGACCAGCGCCGCTTCCATCGGCCGATCCTGCGACACGAGCTTGCGGCGCTCGAGGATGACGTCGCAGCTGGCGAGGAAGGCGTCGAACGCGGCGGCGTGATCGTCCTGGTCCCAGCCGTCGAGATCGCTCCAGTGCAGCGGCTCGATCTGCGCTTCGGGGATGAGGGCTGCAGGACGGCTTTGCGCGAACGGCGCGATGCAAAGCGCCGCCGCAAGGCCCAATACGACAATCCGCGCCAATCTACGCCACAAGGTCGTCCCGGGTGGTCGTGGTCATTGTCCGGCTTCGGTCGCGACCAGCTTCCAGTTCGGATCGCGCGAGGAAAGGTCACGCGAGAACGTCCACACGTCGGTGACATCGGTCACCCGATCGGCCGAGCCGTCGATGACGTTGCCGTCCTTGTCGCGCGTGGCAGACACAAGCTGCGACACGAAGCGGATGGTGATCTGCGCGGTGCGCGCGCGCAATTCGGCGCCGGTCACTTCCGACTTGTCGATGGAGACGAAGCGCGATTCCACCGTCTCGCCGCGCGACTCGCGCTCGCGGATCGCGGCATCGAAGCCGTCGTAGACGTCGCGCGAGAGCAGGTCCTTGAGCGCGCGCCGGTCTCCCGCCGCAAACGCCGTGACCACCATCTCGTAAGCGGCACGGGCGCCCGCGACGAAGTGCTTGGCGTCGAACTGCGCGTCGGCGCCGGCGATGGCGTCGAGGCCGGCCGCGATCGGCGTTCCCGGCTCGGCGACGCCCTGCCAGCGGTTTGCCGGCGGCGCCGCCTCATCACCTGCTTCCGCCGCGGCCGTCTCGCGACAGCGTGGCGGCAAGGTCACGACCTTATCGTTTGCGGGGGTGCGCACGGCATCGCGCGCCGCCAGCGGATCATAGGGCGGCCGCTCGCGGCCGGTCCGCTGCCCAAGCACGCTGCGCAGGCGGAGGAAAATGAAAACCGCCAGCGCCAGGAAGATGATGGTGTAGATATCGAACACGTTTCGCACGCTCTCGGGCAGCCGTCCGGGTGCATTCGCGCGGGGTACGGCACGGGCTGAGGCCGTACGCCCCACATTCTTATTTAGGCATATGGCCCGGCCGAAAAAGGGGCGTTGCCGCCAAGACTTCCGTTTCAGCAAGACTTCCGCTTCAGGACGTCCGGGTGAACGCCAACACTGCCATAATCTTAGACGATCCCCTCGCCGCCGCCAACCGGGACGCCCGCCCACCGGCCCCGCAAATGTGCGCTGTGACCTCGCGACGCACCGGCGAAACCTCGCCGCAACGCCCTCGGGATCGCTTGTCGGCTTCCAGGGCCTGTGTTAGCCAACCCGAAATTCCCCAACAGCGGCTGCCGGGCGGCCTGAAGGATCAAAATGGCGACTTCTCCGACCAATGGTGGCCCCGCAGCGGCAGCGCCGGGTGGCGCCCAGCTCAACGTGCTGGCGCAGTACATCAAGGATTTCTCCTTCGAGAACCCGAATTCGCCGCGCTCGCTGCAGCCGACCCAGCAGCAGCCGCAGATCAACATCCAGATCAACGTCAACGCCAAGCCGATGGGCGAGACCGACGTCGAGGTGGAGCTCAAGCTTGAGGGCAAGGCGGAGACGGGCGGCACCGTGCTGTTCAGCTTCGACCTCAGTTATGCCGGCGTGTTCCGCATCCTGAACGTGCCGCAGCCCGACGTGCAGCCGGTGGTGATGATCGAGTGTCCGCGGCTCCTGTTCCCGTTCGCCCGCGAGATCGTCGCCAACGCCGTGCGCAACGGCGGCTTCCCCCCGCTCCTGATCGACCCGATCGATTTCGTCGGCCTGTACCGGCAGCGGATGGAGCAGGAGCAGGGCCAGGTGCAGCCGCCGGCACCGCTGAGCTAGTCGAATTTCGCCGTCATGCCCGCACTTGTTGCGGGCATCCACGTCTTTCTTCGATACGAGCCAAGCA
Source organism: Hyphomicrobiales bacterium (assembly GCA_017304555.1). Classification (GTDB taxonomy): domain Bacteria; phylum Pseudomonadota; class Alphaproteobacteria; order Rhizobiales; family Xanthobacteraceae; genus JAFKKS01. Next base: position 457 of record JAFKKS010000411.1, on the reverse strand, counting down.
AGACGTGGATGGCCGGGACAAGCCCGGCCATGACGAGTTCTCGGCACACGAAAATCTACGCCGCGTTGGCGTCCGGCAATTCGTCGGGGTCGAGATACTCCCGCCACAGCGCATTCTCGCCGAGTTTCGCGACGAAGGCGTCTACACCTATGATATTCAGGGCCGTCGTTATCTCGACTGTCTAGGTGGTTTCGGGATTTTTAACGTCGGACATAGACATCCGAGAGTGATCGATGCCGTCAAACGGCAGCTCGATCAGGTCTGTCTGCACAGCCAGGAGCTCATCAATCCCTGGTCTGCTCATCTCGCCTCGCAGCTGGCTGAGCTAGCGCCTGGAGATCTACAATATAGTTTCTTTTGCAACTCCGGCACAGAAGCCGTCGAAGGCGCTATCAAGCTCGCCAGACTGTATAGCGGCAAGTCCGAGATCATCTCGACCAAAAATGCTTATCATGGC
>JAFKKS010000410.1 GCA_017304555.1 Hyphomicrobiales bacterium | reverse complement strand
AGAACCCGATCCCATCCCGAACTCGGCCGTTAAACTCCCCAGCGCTGATGGTACTAAGTCTCAAGACTTGGGAGAGTAAGTCGCTGCCAGGCCTGCTAAGGACAGAGTGTTCCCCTCATCGAGGCGTTTCCGCATTTAGGTTCGCCTCGTCACGATGATCGATACAAAAAGCCCGCCGTTGGGAAACCACGGCGGGCTTTTTTGTTGTTTGGCGCTGCGGTTTTGTAGCCCGGCTTGAGCACAGCGAAAGCCGGGGCGGTGAGGTAAGCCCAAGCTCCCGGATTTCGCTCCGCTCAATCCGGGCTACGCTCGCTCGCTCTCTCTCCCGCCTCGTGTCGTCATGGCCGGGCATAGCCCGTCGAAGACGGGCGTGAACGCCCTGTTGTCCCGGCCATCCACGTCTTGCTTGCAGCACGAAGGAAGACGTGGATGCCCGGCATAAAGCCGGGCATGACGGGAAGACGTACTCCGCACGATTTTTTCCCGCTCGCCGTTCACAACGTCGCGTAAGAGGCTATGTTCGCCGCCGCGCATCTAGAGGGCCGGACGCAGTCCGCGCGTGTGCGATCTGATTTTGCAATGGGCGGCGCCACGTCGGCGTCGCGAGCGAGGAAGAGTTTCATGAGCACCAATCGCGTTTATCGAATCGCCGTGATCCCGGGCGACGGCATCGGCAAGGAAGTCGTGCCGGAAGGCATGCGGGTCCTCGAAGCGGCGGCGAAGAAATTCGGCTTCGAGCTGCGTCAGGATCATTTCGATTTCGCGAGCTACGACTATTACGCCAAGCACGACCGCATGATGCCGGAGGACTGGAAGGAAAAGATCGGCAAGCACGACGCGATCTATTTCGGCGCCGTCGGCTGGCCAGCGAAGATCCCGGACCACGTCTCGCTATGGGGTTCGCTCATCCTGTTCCGCCGTGAGTTCGATCAGTACATCAATCTGCGCCCCGTGCGGCTGATGCCGGGCGTTCCCTCGCCGCTCGCGAATCGCAAACCCGGCGACATCGATTTCTGGGTCGTGCGCGAGAACACCGAGGGCGAATATTCCGCGATCGGCGGGCGCATGTTCAAGGACACGCCGCGCGAAGTCGTGGTGCAGGAAACGGTGATGAGCCGATTCGGCGTCGACCGCGTCCTGAAATTCGCGTTCGAACTCGCGCAGAAGACGCCGAAGAAGCACCTCACCTCGGCGACGAAGTCGAACGGCATCGCGATCACCATGCCGTATTGGGATGAGCGCGTGGAGGCGATGGCGAAGAGCTATCCCGACATCAAGTGGGACAAGTACCACATCGACATTCTGTCGGCGCTGTTCGTGCTGCACCCGGATCGTTTCAATGTCGTCGTCGCCTCGAATCTGTTCGGCGACATCCTCTCCGACCTCGGGCCCGCCTGCACGGGCACGATCGGTATCGCGCCGGGCGGCAACATCAATCCGGAGAAGGATTATCCGTCGGTGTTCGAGCCGGTGCACGGTTCCGCGCCCGATATCGCGGGGCAGGGCATCGCCAATCCGATCGGGCAGATCTGGTCCGGCGCGATGATGCTCGAGCATCTCGGCGAGAAGGAAGCCTCCGACGCCATCGTCGCCGCGATCGAGAAGGTTCTCTCCGAGCCGAAGCTGCGCACGCGCGACCTGAAAGGCCCCGCCGACACCGTCACCTGCGGCAAGGCCATCGCCGACGCGCTCGCCTGACGGATCAGGCGCGGCGATGACGCGCCGCGCCGATTTCCCGTGAACGTTTCTTCCGCATCGCGTGCTTCTGCGCCAGCTCCGCTGTTGGCATGGCCGACGCTCGACAATCCGCGCGCGCTCGTCTTTTGGACGATCGTCGTCGGCACCGCGGTGCGGCTCATCGCTGCGGAAGCGCTCGGCTATGGACTGGGCGAGGGCTATTATTTCGCGACGGCGCGGCATCTCGCGCTCAGCTATTTCGACCAGCCGCCGCTGTTCCTGTGGATCACGCACGCGACCTGGGTGCTGACCGGCTCCGATTCGGTTTTCGTGATCCGTCTGCCGTTCATCGCCATGTTCGTCGCGACGACGTGGCTGATGTACCGCCTCGGCGCGCTCCTCTTCGACGAGCGCTCCGGCGCCGTCGCGGCGGTGCTCCTCAATACATCACCGGTTTTCACGATCAGCGCCGGCGGCTGGATTCAGCCGGACGGCCCGTTGATGCTCTGCCTGATGGCGGCGGCATTCTGCATCGCGAAGATCGCGGTGGCCCCGCCGCAGCATCCGACGTTTCGGTTGTGGGTTGCGGCCGGCATCTGGTTCGGGCTTGCGCTCCTTTCGAAATACCACGCGATCCTCATCGCTGGCGGCCTCGTCCTCTTCGCCCTGACGAGTCGCGCGCATCGGCGCTGGTTCGCGGAACCGGGGCCGTATGTCGCGGCGCTCATCGCGTTGGCGATCTTCTCTCCCGTCATCCTGTGGAACGCGCAGAACGGCTGGGTCTCGTTCGACTTCCAGGGAAGCCGCGCCGGCGGCGCATCGTTCCGGCCGCTCGGCATCATTCGCAGCATCGGCGGACAGGCCGGTTATCTCGGCCCCTGGGTCTGGGTGCTGCTGGTCGCCGTTTATTTCAAAGGGCTGCGGCGCGGCCCGAACGCGACGGCGATCTGGCTTCTTTGTTGCCTGGCGACGATCCCGCTCGTCCTCTTCACGGTGATCGCGCTGTGGGCGGAGATCAACGCGCATTTCCATTGGCAGTCGCCCGGCTATCTCATGTTGTTTCCGCTGGTCGGCGTGTTCATCCCGGAGAACGCGCGGATGCGGCGATGGCTGATCGGTTCGATCGCCGCGATGGCGGCGCTTGTGGCGATCTGGCTGTCGCAATCGGTGTGGGGCTGGATTCGTTTTCCCGTTCCGCCGGCACTCGCGTCGTATGTCGAGAAGCTTGAAGACCCGACGCTTGAAGCGTTCGACTGGCCGGAACTGCGCGAAGCGTTGGCGACGCGCGGTCTTCTGGAATCACCGAAGCTGTTCGTCGTCGCCACGCGCTGGCATCAGGCCGGCAAGATGGACGTTATGGTCGGCGACAAGCTGCCTGTGGTCTGTCTCTGCGACGATCCGCGCAACATCGCGTTCAACTACGACGAGCGCAAGTTCCAGGGTTGGGACGCGCTGATCATCGGCACCGATGCGTTCCTGCCGAATGTCGGCGTGTATGCGCCTTACTTCGACGCCATCGAAAAGCTGGATGACATCGCATTGCATCGCGCCGGGCGTACGGTGATGACGCTGCATGTCTATCGCGGGCGCAACTATAACGGCCGCTATCCGATGTCGCTGCCGCGGCGCTGAGCATACTCCGCTCATTCCCGCGCAAGCGGGAATCCAGTCTTCTTGACCCTGGGTCCCCGCTTGCGCGGGGACGAGCGGGAGGTGGACTATTCATCTGCATCGCCGGCGCGCCACAGGGCTTCCATCCGGCGTTGGAATGCTTTCGGCTTTTCCGAAAAGATACGTCCGGCCGTGCGTGCGGCGGCATGGACGTGGACAGCATTTCGTTCCTTGATCGCCGCGTCGAGCCGCGCGTGCCAATATGCGAGCGGCTGGCCGCGCGCGGTGAGCGCCGCGATAACCGAAAGATCCTGGCATGTGCCGAGGCGCTCGCGCAGCCGCTGCGTTTCGCCGATCCAGAGCTTGCCCAGCCGCGGCCACAACGGGGCGATGAGTTCCATCTGATAGCGATGCACGACGACGCATTGCCGCAGCGTGTGCAGTTCCTCCGCGTCGGCTTTCGCCCAGTGGGGTGGAATCGCCTGGCGCGCACGGCCATACGCTTTGCCGAGGCCCGTCGCGATATCGGAAAAGGCCATACCGTCGAGCGGCCATTTTTCAACTTGGCGGCTCGCGGCGTCGAGCGCTTCGATCAGGCGGCGGCGCAGCGGAGGCGTCAGCGTTTTCGTCTCGACCGCCGCGCGCATGGCCTGAAGGCGCTCGCCGATGGTGGCGAGGGAGCGCGGCGAAAGGCCGTTTTCGGCCTTGCCCAGGTCGGCGAGTGCGTCCAGCGCCGATTGCGAATCGCGGGCCGATGCGAGCTCGCGCGCAAGATCGCGGGCGGCCGTGCGAAGCGCGCGCGCCTCCTCGCCGATGGTCGGCTCAAGCAGGCGCAGGAAAGCGCGCCAGCGCTTCATCGCCTTGCGGAAATCATGGATGGCGACCGCGTCGCTGCGGTTCTCAGCCTCGATCGTGCGGCGCGCATCGGCAAGGATATCCACGGCGACGGCGGCCAGCGCCTCACCGATACTGTCTTCGGGGCGCAAGCCGGTTCGCGTCGCCATGACAGTCCTATGACAGTCCTGTATGACAGTTTGACGAAGGCCTCTCGGCAGTCTCCGCTGCCGGCCGCGATTTATCCTGCTAAATTACGATGATCCAAGAGAAAAAAGATGCCGGGCGCTCTTCCCTTGAGGCGGCGGCATTGATAGATAGAGCGCGCTGCGCGGTTCACCCGCATGCGGCATTGGCGCGGGGTGGAGCAGCCCGGTAGCTCGTCAGGCTCATAACCTGAAGGTCACAGGTTCAAATCCTGTCCCCGCAACCAATACCCCAACGACTTTGGGGAATATCTCCGCGAATCAGCGCCACTCCACCGTGGATATCGAGCGGGGCCGAAAGGCCGAGCGGGGCGCGTGACGTGGGCCAGCCATTGTTCGCGAGGCGCCTTTTAAGGCGTGGCCAACGAGGCGGCCCGTGGCCAAAGCTGGGAACCGCCATCAGTCGCCTCCGCTCCCAGGCCGAATTCCGCCTTGCGGCGAGCGAAGAAAGCCATGAATTCCGTCGCGGGCAACGGTTTTGAGAACAGCCACCCTTGAGCGAATTGAACGCCTTGTTCGGCAAGGTACTTCAGCTGCTGGTCGGTTTCGACGCCTTCCGCGATGCAGGCGAGATTAAGGGTCCGCGCCATTTCGATGATGTGAGGCGTGACCGAGCTATTGGCCGTGGCCTTGCCGATGGAGTGGACGAAGGACTTGTCGATTTTCAGTGCATCGAGCGGCAAGCTCTCGAGATACTGAAGGCTGGAATATCCGGTCCCGAAATCATCCATGGCGATCGAGTAGCCGTGCTGGCGCGCGCGAGCGATCACGTCGCGTGCATCGTCGATTTTGACAAAGCCGCGCTCCGTTGCCTCCAGCCAAATTTGTCCGCTGCGAATCCCCGTGCCGTCCAGTTCGCGCTCGAGCACATTCAAAACACGTCCGGTGGAAACGTCCGCGGCGGATAGGTTGATCGAGATGTGGAGCGATCTCTCGGCGCTGAGGGTTGGCGCCATCTCGCGCACGATTGACGCGATGACTTGATCGGTGATGGAGAAGATCATGGAGCTCTGTTCGGCGAGCGGGATAAAAGTGTCAGGACCGACAAAGCCTCCACCCCGGCGAGGCCACCGGACGAGCGCTTCAGCGCCCACACAGGCGCCGTTCCTGATGTCGATGAGCGGCTGGTAGTGGATCGTGAATTCTTTTCGCCACACCGCGAGGATGAGGTCGGCCTTGAGCGAATTGCACCAGCGAATGATCCAAATACTTGCGCCAATGAAGAGTAGTGAAATCAACGCGCCGATCGGGATGAGCGCTTCCTTCAGGCGGGTATATTCCGGATCGATTTGATCGATGTTTTGAATGGCGATCGCCGTCCATTCACCCCGGCGAGCTGCGGCATAGACATAGTCTTTGCTGGTTCCAGCCCGAGGGTCGGAAATCAGTGATTGCACAAAGCGGGCGTTCGGATTGCCTCGTTCTGCGAGCACGCCGACCTTTTCCAACGTGACGGCCAGTTGGGTCCCTTCGTCAAGGGAGATGTCCACGAGCTGTTTGGGGTCGATCAGGACATCGTAGTTGTCGCGGTAGAGCACGATGCGCGGCTCGCTTCCCGTCACGCGCGGCATCATTCGCCGAATCACGCTGACGCCATCATCCAGGACGTGCGGACTTGGGCTGTGCTTTATCGTGATTGTCGTTCTTCCCAGCGCCGTGCAGCGCAGAAAACCCTCACGATCGATATAGCCAATCCCTGCGATGTACTGATTGTTCGCGTTCACGAGCTGCATCTTGGCGATATGTTCGTCGGAGCAGGGAGTGAACCCCGTGGAGGCCATCGACTTAAGTGTGTCTTTAGCGGTGGAGAATGTGAGACTTGCACGACGGATCGCGTGATCGTTGAAAAGCGTCAGACGATCTTGCTGGGTGGAGACAGCGAGATGCCATGCGAGTTGAAAGGCTGCGACAATAGGCAAACAAATGCTGAGAGCAATCAGCACCGCTGCAAGAACGGCGACGCGCGCTCGCATGATTTTACGCCTTTGTCTTGAGCATTGCGTCTCGGGTCATTTCATTTTTCTTGTTTGAGCGCCGGACGTTTTTTTGGCCACGTGTCCGCGAGGCGGTAGCCGCCCGGCCAAGGGTCGGTCGGGTCCAGCATGTGCTGATGCGTACCGGTGATCCAGGCACGGCCGCTGATCTGCGGGCGGATGGCCGGCAGGTCGCCGACCTTGGCGGTCCCGAGAATCTTCCCGTGGAATTCCGATCCGATGATCGACACGCCGGTGAAGCGGTCTCCGATGGCCATTTCTCCCTTGGCGTAAAGCAGCGCCATGCGGGCCGAGACCGCGGTTCCCGTCGGCGAGCGATCGAGCTTTCCCGGCTGGATCGAGACGATGGATTTTGCCCTCAGACCATCGGCGTCACGTTCGAGCGCGCCGGCGAACAGGCAGAACGAATGGTGCAACCAGTCGGGACGCTCGGGGTGGAAGAATGCAAGTTGTTCGTTGGCCGCATTGGTGATGCGCACGCCCAGTTCGGCGAGGTCGCGCGCCTCATCGGTCCGCAACGCGAGACCGAGTGCGGCGGCGTCGACGACCACGAAGCTGTCGCCGCCATAAGCGGTGTCCACCTGAACCGTGCCCAGCCCGTCGATCTCAAGCGGCGCGGAGAGCTTGCTTGCAAACGAGGCGACATTTTCAACCGTGATGCGCTCCGCTTTGCCGTTCGCGCAATCGGCGCGCACGCGCACCAGGCCGCCCGGCGCCTCCAGCACCATTTCGGTGACGGGCTCCTGCATGGCGATGATGCCGGTCTCGAGCAGCACCGTTGAGACGCAGATCGAGTTCGACCCGGACATCGGCGGCGTGTCTTCCGGCTCCATGATGATCCACGCGGCCTGGGCCGCGGGATTCTTCGGCGGCACCAGAAGATTGACGTGCCGGAATACGCCGCCGCGCGGCTCGTTGAGGACGAAATTGCGCAGCGTCTTGTCTTGCGCGATCCAGGTGCGTTGCTCCCACACCGTATCGCCCGGCGGGGGCGCAACACCGCCGACGATCACGTCGCCGACCTCGCCCTCGGCATGGCAGGACACCACGTGGATCACTTTTGTCGTGCGCATTCCGTGCCTTTCTTGGGCGTCGCGATGCTCGCCGGCGGCGCGGCAACTCTTCAGTTCAGCGATAAACCTGTCAACCGACAGGTTTTAGAAGGTCTACGGCCGGCCGTGGCTGTGCGAAACGCGTCTTCTCTCGTTGCGCGCTGCGTTCTTTGATCGCATTGGGTGGTCATGTGCGGACGCATCATCCAGGCCTCGCCGCTCTTGCAACTGGCGATCGTCGACGGGCTCGACGTGCGATCGGATTCGCGCGGCAACCATGCGCCACGCTACAACGGTGCGCCGGGGCAAGAGCATCTCGTCATCCGCGTCAACCGCAAGACCGGCGAGCGCTCGCTCGATCCAATCAAATGGGGGCTGATCCCGCATTGGTGCGCCGATCCGAAAGGCGGGCGCAAGCCGATCAATGCGCGCAGCGAAACGGTCGGCACGCTGCCGGTCTTTCGCGACGCCTATCGCGCACGCCGCTGCATCCTCCCCGTCGACGGATTCTTCGAGTGGCAGGTGACGACGAGCGGGAAGCAGCCTTACGCCATTGGCATGAAGGATCGTGCGCCCTTCGGCATCGCCGGATTGTGGGAAAACTGGAAAACGCCTGCCGGAGAATGGATGCGCACGTTTGCGGTCGTCACCGTGCCGGCGAATGCGTTGCTCGCGCGCCTGCATGACCGCATGCCGGCCATCCTCGATCCGCAAGACTATGAGCGATGGCTGAGCGACGAGGAAAACCCGCGCGGCGTGCTGCGGCCCTTCCCCGTCGAGCGCATGCAGATGTGGCCGATTTCCGAGCGGGTCAATTCCGTTCGGAACGACGACGCGAAGCTGCTCGAGCCGGCTTGAACGCGACGTGAAAAGTTATTTCGGCTGAACCGTGCCGTCCCCTTTTGGGGGCGGAATCACCGGCATCGAACCGCCTGCTTCCGGATCTTTCGGAGGGATATGCATCTCCGGGTCGACGCCGCCGGGTGGCTTGATCACGCCATCGTTGCGGTCGAGCTTGCGGCTCAGGTTTTCGTCGGAAGGCGGCAGTTTCGGTGCCTGATTTTCAGCGCCCGGGTCCGGCTTCTGCAGGCTCGGGTTCTTGCCGACCTGCGCGACCGCGGGGATGCAACCGATCCCGACCGCCAGCGGCCCGATAAGGAGCAATGTCCGCAGAAATTCTCGCATGCAGGAGGAACGTCGGGCTTGTCGGTTTCGTTCCGCTTGAGTGCGGCCTAGGCCGCTTGCCGCGTCTCCTCCGAAAGCGCGCGATAGGACAGCGCTTCGGCTAAATGAATGCGGCCGAGGGTCTCGGCGCCGTCGAGATCGGCCAGTGTGCGCGCGACGCGCAGCACGCGATGATAGCCGCGCGCGGAAAGATGCATCGCATCGGAAGCGTCGCGCAGCAGCGCAAGTCCCGATTTATCCGGCCGGGCGATATCTTCCAGCAGCGCACCCTGCGCCTGCGCA
>JAFKKS010000409.1 GCA_017304555.1 Hyphomicrobiales bacterium | reverse complement strand
CCGGCGCGAAATCCGCGCCGGCGGTATCGGCCGCTCAGGCCGCGACGCGCAGGCGCGGCCGCGAGTTGTGGAGATCGAGCAGCGGCATGAGGATCTCGGAGACGCGCTTCGCCTCCTCCTTCGAGGGCCAGCCCGCGAGGATGAAGCTATCGATTCCACACGTCTCCTGAATTTCGCGGATACGCTCCGCCACGTTGCGGGCGCTGCCGACGAAATAGCCGCCCCAGCCCTGATCCATCAGGTCCACCGCGCCCCACGGATTCGGCCCGGTCCACACATTCGGATATGATTCGAGCGCCCGTGCGTCCGGCACCCTGCCGGCGCGAAGCACGTCGATGTTCGATTGCTGGCGGGCATCGGGGCTCGACAGGGCCTCGAAGCTCGAAATCTCGCGGCTGCCGGCATGCGGCTGAAACCGGCCGGTCTTCAGGCGGCCGTCGATCATCTTCACCATCTGCTGCGCGCCGGTCTTTTCCAGCACCCATTGGGCGTGCGCCCAGGCCTCCTCCTCGGTCTCGCGCACGATGATGTTGCAGAGAATGCCCGCCGTGATCGTGCGGTTATGCTCGGCCGCAACCGTGCGCACGGAATCGATCAACGTCTTCATCCGGTCCGGGCTGTGCAGGTAGCAAAGATAAGTGTCGAGCACCGCCCCCGCCTGCCGGATGCCGGCCGGCGACGTGCCCGAGCCCCATACGGGCGTATGCGGGTCCTGCAGATGCAGGCCCGGCACCGCGATCGTGTTCTTGCTCGCGGGCGGCGGACCGTACGAGATGTATTTGCCGCTGAACGGCGTCGTGTCACCGGCATACAGCTTCTTGAACTGCGTCCAGTATTCGACCGAGAGGTCGTAGCGCTCGTCGCTCGACACGTTGACGCCGTAGTGGCGGACGATCTGGTCGGTGCCGTTCACCTGATTGATGAGCAGGCGGCCGCCGGACACCGAATCGAACAATTGCGCCTGCTGCGCGAAGAAGCCGACCGGAATGACGCCGGGATAAATCGGGATCAGGAAGCGCAGCCGCTCGGTCACCGACACCCAGGTGGCGGTCTCGATCAACGGATTCTTGCCGACCACGAGCGTGCCGAAATAGCCGTCGCGATCGAGCTGGACCGCGATTTCGCGCGAACGCATCAGGTCAGGCACGTACTGCCCGTCCGGGCTCCATGGATACGGACCGTCGTGCGGATTGAGATACCACATCAACTGGATTGGTTTCGGCATGATTTGTCCTCTCGTCCAAGACACCTGACCAAGATACCGGGCCGGCGAAGCATGGAAATTTCACCACAGGCGACATCATCCCGCCAGCCATACAGGCTCCGCGCAACGACGATCCGCCATTGCGGAAACGCATGCAGCATCCCATCCTGCGGCGCAACTGCGCCCAGCAACAGCGAGGCGCCGACACGACTTGTATGATGACGGGGAGCGATCGGATGTCAGGTGTCGAAACGGCACGGCAGGCGGACGAGGCGGACGACACGCTGATCCGCATGGATGCCTGCACGGTGGTGGATCACCTCCGCAAGGGCGAACTCACGCCGCACGATCTGCTCGATGCGCTGGAGCGGCGCGTCGCGGCGGTCGACCCGAAGGTGAATGCGCTGCCGACGCTCTGTTTCGAGCGCGCGCACGCCCATGCCGAACGGCTGCTCGCTTTGCCGGCGGCGTGCTTGCGGGCCTGCCGGTGCCGATCAAGGATCTGACCGAAGTGGCGGGCGTGCGAACGACGCATGGTTCGCCGATCTTCGCGGACCATGTGCCGCAGAAGTCGAACATCCTTGTCGAGAAACTGGAGCAGGAGGGCGGCGTCGTCTACGCCAAGTCGAACACGCCGGAATTCGGCGCAGGCGCCAACACGTTCAACGAGGTGTTCGGCGCCACGCTCAATCCCTGGAACACGTCGCGGTCCGCCGCCGGTTCCTCGGGCGGCGCGGCCGTCGCGCTGGCGACCGGCATGGCGTGGGTTGCGCACGGCTCCGACATGGGCGGCTCGCTGCGCAATCCCGCCAGCTTTTGCGGCATCGTCGGCATGCGGCCGAGCGTCGGCCGCGTGGCGCACACGCCCGGCGCCAAGCTCGACGGGACGTTGAGCGTGGAAGGGCCGATGGCCCGCAACGTCGAAGACCTTGCGCTTCTGTATGACGCCATGACGGGGGAAATCCCGCGCGATCCCCTATCGCTCGCTGAGCCGAGGGTATCGTTCCTCGACGCGGCGCGGTCCGGCTGGAAGCCGCGCAGGGTCGCTTATTCGGCGAATCTCGGCATCACCCCGGTCGATCCGGAAGTGGCGCGGCTGACGCGCGCCGTCGCCGATAAATTGGCGGACGCCGGCATCCCGGTCGCGGAGGCACATCCCGATCTTTCCGAGGCGCACGAATGCTTCCAGGTCTTGCGCGCGCTCGCTTTCGCGGTCAGCCGCGTCAAGTTGCTGCGCGAGCATCGTGATCTGCTCAAGCCGGAGGTGATCTGGAATATCGAGAAGGGGCTCGCCCTGACGGTGGACGAGATCGCCAAAGCCGAAGCACAACGGGTCGCGCTCGCCGGGCGGATGCTGGCCTTCTTCGACGAATACGATCTGCTGCTGTGTCCGGCGACTATCGTCGCGGCGTTCCCGGTCGAGGAGCGCTACCTCGCTGCCTGCGCCGGCCATCGCTTCGAGACATATATCGACTGGCTGGCCATCGCTTACGCGCCGACGCTGTGTTGCTCTCCGGCGCTGTCGCTGCCTTGCGGTTTCACCAGCGAAAAATTGCCAGTGGGTCTACAGATCGTCGGGCCCGCGCGCGGCGATGCGCGCGTTCTCGCCGGGGCGAAGCTGATCGAGGACATGCTCGGCCTTCGCCACACGACGCCGATCGCGCCGCGCGTGGCGTAGTCGAGGGTCGCGCAACCGGAAACGGTGGCGAGGCGACGACTTTCGCCGCGCCGCCATCCGTATGCGCAACCGGCGCGGACGGCTCGCTCGTATTCTTTGCGGCTTTTGATGTGGCCTTTTCCGGCTCCGCAGAGACGGACGCCACAGGGGCTTCGCCCGGCACACGCACGGCCCACTGGCACATGCGGTAGCCGCTGCGCCGCTGGATGTGGTCGAGGTGGATGTGCTCCTCGTGATAGCCGTCGGAGCCCGGGCCGAGCACTGTCGTGAATTCACCGCATGCCGTGTCGCGAAGTTGTTCGCGCAGATTTTTGTCGGCGCTCGCATCGGTGAGAACGATGCTCTTTCCATTGGCCAGCGTGAAGCCGCGCAGGTCGATTGCGTTGGCGAGACCGTGCTCACTCAGCTTGGCGCCGGTGACGTTGTTGCGGCCGCGGCAGGAAAACGAGGCGGCGACGAGGAGTTCTTTCGGCGCGCCGAGCGAGCGGACCCGCGGTTCCGCCTGCTCGCGTACCCAGCGCGCCACAGCTTCGGCCATCTCGCAGCGCAAGGTCGCCGGTGGTGACAGTTTGATCTTGGCGCCGTCCGTCGTGACGATGGCGGCGAGTTGCACCACATCCTCGGCGTGACAGGCGCCGGGGCCGGTGATCGGCGGCAACGGCTTGGCGATGGCAAGCCCCGCATCCAGCCGTTTCTGACATGCCGAGGGGCCGGCGGGCGCCGGTGAGGAGTCCGCCTTTTCCGGCTCGGCCGGTTGCGGCGGCAATGCCGCCGTTTTAGGTCCGGGTCGCGGCCGCGGCATCGGGACCACAGTGGCCTTTCCGAAGGCCGCCGTGGCGCGCGATGTTGGCCGCTCGGCGTGAGAAGGCGTGACCCATATCAAGAGGATGAGGAGAGGCCCGGCCCATGCGGCGCGGCGCCCGTTTACGATACGCGGCGCTTTGCCGCTCCTTTCCCTCAAGCCCTCCCTCATGGGGTGGCAACCGGCCAGCCTTGCGACAGTTCCACGCGGATATCCCTCATGCGTCAGGCGCGGGTTTTAGCCGCTGCTCGTGCCGTTTGCCTACGTCCATCCGGGCCATCGAACGGGCTTGTCGCCACTCGCGGCCGACTACTCACGGGATGATTTTCTTCGAAGCATCATCCCGTTGTAGCCTTTTGATTGCGCATGATCTTTTCTGAAAACCGCTTCACACTTTTCGGGATCATGCTCTAGAACTATAGTTCGAGAAAAAGAAGCGAGGAGGAAGGCATGCTTGGTTTGATGCAGGATTGGCCGCTCTTGTGCCATCGCGTCATCGATCATGCCGCGATTCAGCACGGCGGCCGCGAAGTCGTTTCGCGCTCGGTGGAAGGGCCGCTTCACCGGACGACTTATCGCGAGGTTCGCCGGCGCGCCATGCAGGTGGCGCAACGGCTCGGCCGCGACGGCATCAAGGCTGGCGATCGTGTCGCGACGCTCGCCTGGAACACGTGGCGTCACCTTGAAGCGTGGTACGGCATCACCGGGCTCGGCGCCGTCTATCACACCATCAACCCGCGGCTGTTTCCCGATCAGATCGCCTACATCGCCAACCATGCCGAAGACCGGCTGATGTTCGTCGATCTCACCTTCGTGCCGCTGGTCGAGAAGCTGCAGGAGAGGCTGCCGACCATCGAGCGCTACGTCGTGCTCACCGATGCCGCGCACATGCCGCAAACGTCGTTGCGCAACGCGGTCGCCTACGAAGAGTGGATCGCGGAGGTCGACGGAGACTTCGCCTGGGTGACGCTCGATGAGAACGCCGCCGCCGGCATGTGTTACACGTCCGGCACGACCGGAAACCCGAAGGGCGTCGTCTACTCGCACCGCTCGAACGTGCTGCATTCAATGATGGCCGTCGCGCCGGATGCGTTCGACCTTTCGGTGCGTGACGCGATCATGCCTGTCGTTCCGTTCTTTCACGCCAACGGTTGGTCGATCGCGTTCTCGGCGCCGATGACGGGCTGCAAGCTGGTTCTGCCTGGCGCGAAGCTCGACGGCGCGTCGGTTTATGAACTCTTGGAAAGCGAGGGCGTGACGATGACGGCGGGTGTGCCGACCGTCTGGCTCGCGCTGCTGGCTCACATGGAGGCGAACGGCCTGAAGCTTTCGACCCTTCGCCGCGCGCTGATCGGTGGATCGGCCTGCCCGCGCGCGATGATCCAGAAGTTCGAGCAGACCTATAACGTGCACGTGGCGCATGCCTGGGGGATGACGGAGATGAGCCCGATCGGCTCGATCTGCGGGATCAAGCCGGACTACGGAACCCCGGATTTCGAAGGCGTCCTCGATATCAAGATGAAACAGGGCTCCGCGCCCTTCACGGTCGAAATGAAAATCGCGGACGATGCCGGCAAGGATGTGCCGTGGGACGGCAAGACCTTCGGCCGCTTGATGGTGCGCGGCGTTTGCGTCGCGCGTGAATATTTCCGCGGGGAGGGCGGCGATATCCTCGATCCCGACGGGTTCTTCGACACCGGCGACGTCGCGACGATCGACCCTTACGGCAATATGCAGATCACGGATCGCGCCAAGGACGTGATCAAGTCCGGCGGCGAATGGATTTCGACGATCGAGCTGGAAAACCTCGCCGTCGGCCATCCGAAGGTTGCGGAGGCGGCGGTCATCGGTGTCCGGCATCCGAAGTGGGATGAGCGGCCCCTGCTCGTCATCGTGCCGAAGAAAGACGAGAAGATCGAGAAAGACGAGATCATCGCGTTCATGCAAGGAAAGATCGCGAAGTGGTGGATGCCGGACGACGTCGTCTTCGTCGACGAGATCCCGCACACCGCCACAGGCAAGATCCAGAAGACGGCATTGCGGGAACGGTTCAAGGACTACACTTTCCCGACGCAAGCGGCCGCGGAATGATGCCAGCCGAGGGGGCTCGTCGGCCTAACCTCGGTCTGCGTCGTCATCGGCTCTTTCGTTTTTGTGTCAGCGCCTCTTAGCAGGAACGCCGGAATCGAAGATGAGTGCGATCGACGCCGCTGCGCCGGTTCTGCCGCAGATGCCAGTGGCGCCTGAGGTATCCAGTGGTGTCGGCGCGGCGCGCTTTCTCGGCTCGGAGCGGACCTTCTTCGGGCTCCTAGCGCGCGGCGCGCTGTTTCTCATCGTGACGCTCGGCATCTATCGCTTCTGGCTGGCGACAGATGTTCGCCGCTTTCTTTGGGGCAATACCGAGATCGCCGGCGACAATCTGGAATATTCGGGCACGGCGCGCGAATTGCTGCTTGGGTTCCTGATGGCGATCGCGCTGCTTGCGCCGGTTTATGCGCTATTTGCTGTCGCGTCGCTCATCGCCGATTGGGTCGGCGGCATCTCCGGCATCGCCGGTCTTGTTCTGCTTGGCCTGCTCGGCCAGTTCGCCATCTATCGGGCCCGGCGCTACCGGCTGACCCGCACCGTCTATCGTGGCATCCGGCTGTACCAGACAGGCTCGGCGTGGCGCTTCGCGATCCTCTCGGCGCTTTGGTTCTGCATCTCGGTCGTCACATTGGGCCTTGCCTGGCCGTGGGGGCAGGCGAGTCTCGAGCGCTTCAAGATGTGCCACACCTTCTACGGCAATCTTGGTGGGCGGTTCGTCGGTTCCGGCGGGCGTCTTTTCCTGCATGGCGTGATCTTGTGGGTCATTGTCATCGTTCCTTTCGTTGCCGGCAGCGTTATCGCGGTCGCGCTGGTCGATTGGGGTGCGCTCATCGACATCATGTCCGCCGGTGGCGCCGATATGTGGGAGAAGATCGAGAGCAGCGATGCGAACGTGGGCGCGGCCGTTGTCTGCGCCTTGGCTGCGTTGGCCTGGCTTATTCTTTCGGCTGCGCTGCTCTATCCGATGTTTCGTGCGATTGTTCTGCGCTGGTGGATTTCCGGCTTGCGCATCGGCGAGATGTCCGCCACGTCGCGCCTGCGGTCCGGCCAGATCTACAAAATCTATCTGCGGTTTCTGGGCTACGCCCTTTTGTTCGCTCTGGCGGCCGCGGTTCTCGTGGCGTTGGCCGCGTTCATCGTCGGCACCTTGCCCGCAGCTTTCAAGGAAACGCCCGCCGGTGAACTTGCGTCCGGCATCGTTTTTCTTGGCACCTATGTCCTGATCGCGCTCGGCTATTCGACGATCTACCAATCGACGATCACGATAAGGTTCTGGCGTTTGAGCTTCGAGACGGTCGATCTCGCGGGGCTTGGCGAGCTTGAGAATGTGCGGGCAAGCGGGGCGGCAAGCTCCGCCTTCGGTGAAGATCTTGCTGATGCGCTCGACGTCGGGGGCTTGTGAGCGGCACATGGGCGCTTCCGGCTCGGGCATCTTCTTCGACGGAAAGAGCAGCGAGAGGCACGTCGTCACGATCGTGCTCGATGGGCAAGCCCTGATCGTGAAGCAGGAGGGGCAGGAGACGCCGCTCGCGGTGTGGCCCTATGACGCGCTGGAACAAGTGACATCACCGGACGGCGTGCTTCGCCTGGCGCTGCACGGGAGCGCGGATCTGGCGCGCGTCGAAGTCCGCGACCCGACGCTCGCCGGCGCTATCGACGATCTTTCGATCCCCGTCGACCGTTCCGGGATGACGTCGCGCCGCAGCCGGCGAAAGGTCGTTGTCTGGAGCATGGCCGCGATGGCCTCGCTTCTGCTGATGGCCGTCTTCGGGGTGCCGTACGCGGCGACCGCGCTGACGCCGCTCGTTCCTTACGCCGCTGAGATGAAACTCGGGCAGGCCGTCGATCGCCAGGCGCGCACCATGTTCGGCAACGACGATCCGTCGAAGCCGCTCGAATGCGGCACGAGTAGCGAGGAGAAAGTGGGCGCCGCAGCGTTTGGTCGTCTTGTTGCGCGCCTCGAGGCCGTTGCGGCCTTGCCCATGCCGCTTTCGGTGACGGTTATTCGCAAGAACGACGCAAACGCGGTCGCGCTTCCTGGCGGCCACGTCTATGTGTTCAAGGGGCTGATTGACAAGGCCAAGAATGCCGACGAAGTAGCCGGCGTGATTGCGCACGAGATCGGACACGTGGCGCATCGCGACGGTACGCGGACGGTGCTTCAAGGCGCGGGCCTCTCTTTCTTGTTCGGGATGGTGCTAGGTGATTTCGTCGGTGGCGGTGCGGTGGTGATCGGAGCGAAGACGGTCCTGCAGATGTCTTATTCGCGCGAGGTGGAGGCGGCCGCCGATCGCTACGGCATTGACTTGATGCAGAAGGCAGGCGGCGACGCGCGGGCGTTGGCCTCGATCCTCGATCGTATCGCCGGAGCGATCGAGCCGGGGTTCAAGGTTCTGCTCAATCATCCTGCGACGAAGGAGCGGGTCGCCTTCATTATGCGCACGGCGCGGCCGGCTGCCGGCGCGGCTATCCTGGATGCTTCCGACTGGGCCGCGCTCAAGACCATTTGCGGCAAGGGTTGATCGCCGATGGTGCGCCGCCTGATCACGGAAGAACCGCCGTCTGCGTTGGCGACATGGTCGCGCTGGGTCGCGCTGTTCGCGGTCGCGGTGGCGCTGTTTGCGCTGATCCTGGTGCGCGGAGGATTTGTCGAAACCATTCCGGGCTTTGTCGTGCTGGCCGTTGGGCTGGTCCTTGCGGTCATCGCCATTCTGCTCGCGTGCGCGGCATTCGTCGTGATCTGGATCAACGACCCGCCGGGTTTCGGTCGCGCGCTCCTCGGCTTCTTTCTCGGCGTCGCGCTGGTCAGCTATCCCGCTTATCTCGGCGCCCGCGCGTGGCGGCTGCCGGTGCTTGCCGACATCACAACGGATACGGCGGATCCGCCGCGATTCGATGCAATCGGACGGCTGCGCGCGCGGCTACGCGACGCGAACTCCGTCAACTATGCGGGGGCTGAGGCGGCGCAAAAGCAGCAGAGCGCCTATCCGGATATCGTCTCCCTGGACGTCAATGCGAGTCCCACCGACGCTTACGACGCGGCGCTGGAGGTGATGACCGCGCGCAAGTGGCTGATCATCGAGGCGCGCGAGCCGCAGGTGCGGCGGCGCGATGGACGCATCGAGGCCGTTGCGCGCACGCCGGTCATGGGCTTCCGCGACGACGTCGTGGTGCGCGTGCGTCAAGCGGCCGGTGGAACGCGTGTCGACGTGCGCTCCTCGTCGCGTTTCGGAAAGCAAGACTTCGGCGCCAATGCGCGCCGGGTCCGTGCACTATTGGCCGATATCGACGAAGCCGTGAGCAATCAGCCTTCGAGCCAATAGGTGCCGTCGATCGAGGGGGCGCCTTCGGTCTTGACGAGACCACGCGCCACAAGGTCCTCCAGATGCGCCAAGGTGGACATGCCGGCGGCGCGCGCGAGACGGGGATCAAGTCCGATATAGATGCCGCGTACGAGGGTCGGGATATCGGCGCGCCCGCGCTCGAGTCGCCGCAGGATGGCCGCCTCGCGTGCCTCGCGGTGCTGAATGAAATGCTCGACATGGGCGTGTGCGTCGCGCACGGCGCCGCCATGGCCGGGAAGGTAGAGCGTCTCCGGACGGGCGCGCAGCTTGAACAGCGAGTTCATGTAGTCGCGCATCGAGCCGTCCGGCGGCGCGACGATCGAGGTCGCCCACGCCATGACATGGTCGCCGGAGAAGAGCACCTCGGTGCCGCGGCGCGCGAAGCCGATATGATTGGCCGTGTGCCCGGGGGTTGCGACGACCTCCAGGTCCCACCCTGACACGGTCACGACCTCGCCGTCGGCGAGTTGACGGTCGGGCCGGAAATCCATGTCCCCGCCAGCCTCGGTTCGCGGCGCCTCGCCGACGAAGAGGGGGCGGGCAGCGCGGTGCGGCCCCTCGGCGTAGACGGTCGCCCCGGTCGCCGCCTTGATCGCGGCGACACCGGGCGAATGGTCACGATGGGTATGGGTGACGAGGATGTGGGTCACGGTCTCGTTGCGCACGGCGTCGAGGATCGCGGCCGCGTGCTTCTCGTCCGCCGGGCCGGGGTCGATGATCGCGACGTTTCCCGTGCCGACGATGTAGGTCACGGTGCCGGTGAAGGTGAAGGGGCTGGGATTGTTGCAGACGATTCGGCGGATGCCGGGAAGGACCTCGTCCACCTGGTCCGGCGGCAGCGCGAAACTTTTGTCGAAAGTGATGTCGGCCGGCATTGGCGTTCCCGAAAAGGCTAGGGCCAGGGGCGCCGGCCCCTGACAGGCCCCGAAATATCGCTTTTAGGGGAGCAGTCGATCTCGGAGGCGGCTATGGGGAGGTTGGTCGGAGTGCCAGGATTTGAACCTGCGACCCCCTCGTCCCGAACGAGGGAAGCTCCCCGAAGGTCTAATATTATCCGTGAAATCTGACAACGTTTGGCTCCGTTTGTTCACGTTCATTTCGGTCGTTTCTGTCTCCAGCATTCTCCCAAAGCTTGCAATTCGGAGGTTTTTCGAGCGTGTTGATCGCCTCCCTTCATTTGGGACGACAGAAACGAATCCAGATGGCGATGCACTACAGAAATTTCGATGCGCTAAGACTGTTCGCAGCGTCCAGTGTTGTATTCTCCCATTCATTCCTGATCGCTACCGGTTCAGAGACGGCTGAACCGCTCAAAAGCACCGGATTTGTTGCTGGCGTCTACGGTGTCTTCGTCTTTTTTATCCTGAGCGGCTTTCTTGTTAGCGAGAGCGCGATCCGGTCAGCGACGATTGAGACCTTTATCCGCAACCGTTTTC
>JAFKKS010000408.1 GCA_017304555.1 Hyphomicrobiales bacterium | reverse complement strand
CTTCTTCACCGACCACTTCCACATCCTCGGCGTCTATCCTGCGCATCCCTTCCGCGCGACCTTCCACGAAGAGAAGGATTGACGGTCACCGTTGCGCGGACGGGTCCGACAATGGGTGCCGCAGGCCGAATCCAGGCCTGTTAATCTTTGATTAACCATAAACGGCCAGCCTCGCCTCGTCATCGAAGGCGACGGATCGGCCATGCAAGAAGAACAAGAAGAAAAAGACATCAAGGCGCTGGAAGCGGCGTTCCTCCTGTGCAGGATGCAGCATAAGTCTGTCGCTGCCGAGCTTCGCCACCATCTGGAAGCAGGACCGTCGGACGAGAAGGCCGCCCGCGCGTTGCACGTCAAAGCGTTCATGAACCTGTGCGACCGTAAGGGCAAAGCGATACGGGCGCTGGAAGCAGCCGCTCGGAATCTGCAAAACGCCCTTGAGCCGAAAAGCGACACGGAGAGCGCGATCGTCATCGGTGCAGCGGCGCCGTCGCAACTCATACGAGCCATGCCGTAGCGCGGCGGCGCTTTCATCCACCGTTCATCTCGGCACGGTGTAAGATTCGCGCGGGGGCCGAATCTGGAGGACGAAAGATGAAAAAACTTGCTGCCACCATCGCTGGCGCAGCTTTGCTGGGATTGGCGTCGATGACCGCGCCGGCAGCAGCAATGCCTGTGAGCGGCATTCACACCGACATGCTGTCAGGCGTCGATACGGTTCAATTTCGCCCTCATCATATGCGCCACCGCAAGGTTTGCCGGACTGAAAAGACCGTTCGGCGCGGGCGCCATGGCCGCCGGATCGTGACGACGCGGCGCATCTGCCGCTAACGCCCGGCGCAAGAAAGCGAAAGCCCCGGCCAAGACCGTGGCTTTTTTCGTTTCTTGGCGACGCTGGAGCGCTTACTCCTTCGCCGGAATCGTCAGCCCCTTCGCGACCGCCGGCCGCGCGAGAAACGCCTCGAACGCGCGTGTAACATTCGGAAAATTGCGGATGCCGACAAGCTCGCCCGCTTCGTAGAACCCGATCAGGTTGCGCACCCACGGAAACGTCGCGATGTCGGCGATGGTGTAGTCATCGCCCATGATCCAGGCGCGACCTTTGAGCCGCGCGTCGAGCACGCCGAGCAGGCGCTTCGATTCGGCAACGTAACGATCGCGCGGGCGCTTGTCCTCGTATTCGCGGCCGGCGAATTTGTTAAAGAACCCGACCTGCCCGAACATCGGCCCAATGCCGCCCATCTGGAACATCAGCCACTGGATCGTCTCGTAGCGCCGTGCCGCATCGGCTGGGATGAACTGCTTCGACTTGTCGGCAAGATAAATGAGGATCGCACCGGACTCGAACAGCGGCAGCGGCTTCCCATCCGGGCCGTTGGGATCGATGATCGCCGGGATCTTGTTGTTCGGATTGAGCGAGAGGAATTCCGGCGACATCTGGTCATTGGTGTCGAAATCGACGCGATGCGGCTCGTAAGGCAGCCCCGTCTCCTCCAGCATGATCGACGCCTTCACGCCGTTCGGCGTCGTCAGCGAGTAGAGCTGGATACGGTCGGGATATTTTGCCGGCCATTTGCGCGTGATCGGAAAAGAAGACAGGTCGGCCATGATGATCCCTACGACTTAAGGCGCGCGGTCTTCGCCGCGATGCGCTGATCGAAGCGCGCGACATTGACAACGACGCGCTCATGCGTGCCTTCGCCGATCAGATCGACCTCGTCGCGCGCCTCAACGCGAAAGGTGATCTTGCGCCCCTCGATCGCGACCACACGGGCCGTCGCCATCGCGCGCATGCCGACCGGCGTCGCCGCGACATGCGTGACATCGAGGCGCGTTCCGAGACTCTGATGGCCTTCCGGCAGCAGCGCCTCGACGGCGTCGAGCGCGGCCGCTTCGATCAGGTTGATCATCACCGGCGTCGCCAAGACGTGAATGCGCCCGCTGCCGATCTCCGGCGCGGTGTGCGCCTCGGTGACCACCAACTCGGCGCGGCCCTCGAGCCCAGCCTGCAACGATGAGAAATCCGGCATGGCGCTCAGATCGTCTGGTTGTATGCGCCGACTTCCGGATGCTGGCGCAGCACGCCGTCGACCGCCTTGAACATCTCGCGCATCCGCGCCTCCGACGCCGGGCTCTCGACCACGACGACGAGCTCCGGCTTGTTCGACGACGCGCGCACCAGGCCCCAGGTGCCGTCCTCGACGGTCACACGCACGCCGTTGACGGTGACGAGATCGCGAATCGCCTGTCCCGCGACTTTCTCGCCCTTCTTCTGCGCCGCCTCGAAGTGCGCCACCACCTGATCGACGACACCGTATTTCTTCTCGTCGTCGCAATGCGGCGACATGGTCGGCGAGCCCCAGGTCTTGGGCAACGCGTTCTTCAAATCCGCCATCGACTTGTCCGGGTTGCGGTCGAGCATGTCGCAGACCGCGAGCGCAAACAGCAGGCCATCGTCGTAGCCGCGGCCGAGCGGCTTGTTGAAGAAGAAGTGGCCGGATTTCTCGAAGCCCGCCATCGCGCCGATCTCGTTGACGCGGCGCTTCATGTAGGAATGCCCGGTCTTCCAATAATCGGTCTTGGCGCCGTTCTTCTGCAGCACCGGATCGGTCATAAAGAGGCCGGTCGACTTCACGTCGGCGACGAACGTCGCGCCGGGGTGCTGTGCGGAGATATCCCGCGCCAGCATCACGCCGACCTTGTCGGAGAAGATCTCGTCGCCTTCGTTGTCGACGACGCCGCAGCGGTCGCCGTCACCGTCGAAGCCGAGGCCGACATCGGCCTTGT
This sequence comes from Hyphomicrobiales bacterium, assembly GCA_017304555.1. Lineage (GTDB taxonomy): Bacteria > Pseudomonadota > Alphaproteobacteria > Rhizobiales > Xanthobacteraceae > JAFKKS01. The sequence goes on along the minus strand of JAFKKS010000408.1, from coordinate 6,131 downwards.
GCTTCAACACCGCATCGCGCATCGCGTGCAGCATCTTCATGTCTTCGGTGTTCGGATTGTAGTTTGGGAAGGTGTGATCGAGGTCGCAGTCGACCGGCACGACGTCGCAGCCGATCGCCTCCAGCACCTGCGGCGAGAAAGCGCCGGCAGTGCCGTTGCCGCAAGCGCAGACGACCTTGAGCTTGCGCTTGAGCTTCGGACGATTGGTGAGATCGGCGATGTAGCGCGCCGGGAAATTCTCGACGAACGCATACGCCCCCGAGCCCTTGAGCTTGAACTGCGCCTTGAGGACGATCTCCTTCAGCCGCGTGATCTCGTCCAGGCCGAAGGTGAGCGGGCGGTTGGCGCCCATCTTCACGCCGGTCCAGCCGTTGTCGTTGTGGGACGCCGTCACCATCGCGACGCAGGGCACGTCGAGCGCGAACTGCGCGAAATAACTCATCGGCGTCACCGCGAGGCCGATGTCGTGAACTTTGCAGCCTGACGCGAGCAGGCCGGTGATCAGCGCCATCTTGATCGAGGCCGAGTAGCCGCGGAAATCGTGGCCGGTCACGATCTCCGGCTTCACGCCCATCTCGTGGATCAGCGTGCCGAGCCCCATGCCGAGCGCCTGCACGCCCATGAGGTTGATTTCCTTCTCGAAAAGCCAGCGCGCGTCGTATTCGCGGAAGCCGGTGGCCTTCACCATCGGCTCGGATTCATAGGCATAGGTGTTGGGCTTCAGCGCGGGCTTCGGCGTCGGAAACATGCAAATCCTCAGGTGAGATGGCAGGCAGGAACGACTTATAACACGCGAACGGGCGAAGGGTTCGCATGTGAACACGGTCAGAATTTGTCGAGATGCATCATGCCCGGCTTTATGCGCCGGGCGCCCAGGTCTTCTTACGCCTCGCTCGCTACTGCTCCATCACCAGCCGGCTGTCCGCAAACTCGTAGCGCCTGAGCCGTGAGAGGAACGACAGGCCGAGCAGGTTTTCGTCGAGCGCCTTGTCGGGCACGACGAGGCCGGTGACGTCGCGCAGATGGATGCCGCCGATCTCGATCTCGTCGAAGGTGACGCGCGCGGCACGCACCGTGCCATTGGCGGTTCGCACTTCGCTGGTGAAGGCGCTCGGCGCCGGGTTGATCCCCATGCGCGACGCGCTGCGCTCGTTTACGGCGACGACGGAAGCGCCGGTATCGACCATGACATCCATGCGACGGCCGTTGATCGTCGCCTCGACGGCGTAATGCCCGCGGCGGTCGCGCTCCACGACGACCTTGCGGCCGCCGAGCGAAACAGGTTGCGTCGACGAACGAGCCGGTGCGGCCTTAGGCGCGGTGGCGATTTTTGCAGTCGCGGCAGGTTTATTAGGTGGCGGCGCATCGAGCCTGGAGGTGACCTGGCTCGCGACGCCGGCAATGCCGACGGCTGCGACGATGAGCAGGGCGTTGCTGTTCATGGCGAAGGGCTCGCGATCATTGCGCCCTTCGTTGCACGGCAACGGCAAATGCCGTCCTAACGGCGCGACAGCTCGCCCGTTGTGGTGAACCGGCTGATGGAAAATCGCTTACAACTTTACGTTCCGCGCGGCTTGGCGCGGCGCGTCGGCGGCGCTTCCAGCGGGTTGTCCGGCCAAGGATGACGCGGATAGCGGCCGCGCATTTCCGTGCGGACGGCGGCATAGCTTCCGCGCCAGAAGCCGGGAAGATCGCGCGTCACCTGCACCGGACGATGCGCCGGCGACAGCAATTCGACGACGAGCGGAACACGTCCGCCGGCAATCACCGGATGGCGCGCGAGGCCGAAAAGCTCCTGCACACGCACGGCGATCTTCGGGCCTTCCGCATGGTCGTAATCGATCGCAATGCGCGACCCGGTCGGCGCCTCGAAATGCGTCGGCGCCTCTGCGTCCACCCGCCGCCGCAGGCTCCAATCAAGCAGCGATTCCAAGCCTGAAGCGAACTCACCGCCGGAAAGTTGCGAGAGCGCAGTCTTATCGGCGAGCATCGGCGCGAGCCATGTCTCCGCCGTTTCCGCAAGCGCAGCGTCGGAGAGGTCGGGCCATGGCGCGCCCTCGGCTTTGCGCAGAAACATGACGCGATCGCGCCATTGCCGGATCGCCGGCGTCCACGGCAGTTTGCCGATGCCGCTTTGCACGACGCCGGCGACCAGCGCACGCGTCGCCTCTTCGCCGGGCGCGACCGCAAAGGGCCCCTCGCTCAACGTCAACGATCCGAGGAGGCGCCGCCGACGCCCGCGCAAATTTCCTGACGCGGCATCGAAGACAACCGTATCGCTCGCTTTGATCGCGTCCGCGAATTGCTCCTCGATATCGGCCAGCGTCATGCGCGCGGCCGACACGATGCGGCTGCGGCGGGCGCTTCCGGCAAGCGCCGCCACGGCAAGAAAAGGCTCACGCGCCAAGGGCGATGCGAGATCGAGTTGCGCGCCACGCCCGTTCGCCAACAGGAATGCTCCGCTCTCGCCGCCACGATTCTTCGCCACGCGATCGGGATAAGCGAGCGCGAGTAATGCACCGAGACTCCGATCGCTCCCCGGTTCGGCGGAAGAGGTTGATCGTGCTTTCTCCGCCCACCCCTTCGCCATCTGCCGCGCGGCTTGGCCGCGCTGCGAACGATCGCGCCGCAAGCCGTCGAGCCGATGCTCGAGATCGATATCGTTGCCGCCAAGCCCACGCTCGGAAAGAAGCGCCGCGAGCAAGGCTGCACGCTCGCCTTCGCCCTGCGCCGCCGCCGTGATCACCATGCGCGCAAGACGTGGCGGCAAAGGCAGATCGCGCAGCGCGCGGCCTTCCGGCGTGATGCGCCCATCGGCGTCGAGCCCACCCAGCTCGCGCAGCAGCGCCCGCGCTTCCGTCAACGCCGGCTTCGGCGGTGGGTCGAGAAAGGCAAGCGCACTTGGATCGGTCACGCCCCATTGCGCGAGATCGAGCACGAACGACGACAAATCGGCGCTGAGGATTTCCGGGGTGGCGAATGCCGGAAGCGAAGCCGTCTGCGCTTCGTCCCACAAGCGGATGCAGACGCCAGGCTCGGTGCGCCCCGCGCGGCCACGCCGCTGATCGGCTGCAGCGCGCGAAACGCGCACCGTCTCGAGCGCCGTGAAGCCGAGGTCGGGCTCATAGCGCGGCACGCGCGCGAGTCCTGAATCGATGACGATGCGCACGCCGTCGATGGTGATGGACGTCTCAGCAATCGATGTCGCCAGCACGACCTTGCGTGTTCCGCCGCGCGCCGGCGCGATGGCGCGATCCTGCACGTCGCGATCGAGCGCACCATAAAGCGGCACGATGTCGACAGCCGGATCGTCGACGCGTTCGCGCAGCAGCGTCTCGGCGCGGCGGATCTCGCCGGCGCCGGGAAGGAACGCCAGGATCGAGCCGGCGTCGGCGCGCAGCGCACGAACCGCCGCATCGGCGACCTGCCGCTCGATCGGTGCGCGCGGATCGCGTCCGGCGTACCGCGTCTCGACCGGAAACGAGCGCCCTTCGCTTTCGACGAGTGGCGCATCGCCGAGCAGTTTGCCGACACGGGCGCCGTCGAGCGTCGCCGACATCACCAGCAGCCGTAGGTCTTCGCGCAGGCCCTGTTGCGCATCGCACGCGAGCGCCAGGCCGAGGTCGGCATCGAGCGAGCGCTCATGGAACTCGTCGAAGAGAACGGCGGCCACGCCCTTGAGCTCAGGGTCGTCAAGAATGAGCCGGGTGAAGATGCCTTCCGTCACCACCTCGATGCGGGTCTTACGCGACACCTTCGAACCGAAGCGCACCCGCAACCCGACGGTCTCTCCGACCTGTTCGCCAAGCGTCGCCGCCAGGCGGGCGGCCGCCGCCCGCGCCGCCAGCCGCCGCGGCTCGAGCACAAGGATTTTTCCGCTCGCCGCCCATGGCTCCTCGGCCAGAACGAGCGGTACCCGTGTGGTTTTGCCGGCACCCGGCGGCGCCACCAGCACGGCCGTGCTCACCTCACGCAACGCCGCCGTCAGGCGCGGCAGCGCCTCGTCGATCGGCAAAGAAGCGTCAAAGGCGCGCATTTCGAGCCGTTACCCCCGAGTTTCTGCGATCGGTTTCATTCGACCTTTACGCGTCCTGACCGAAATACCCGCGGCGGTTCGGGTGTCCCACATCCGCAGGCACAGATCTTGCCGCTTCAGGGGCGGAAGAGGCCTTCCGGTCCCATTTCGGGACACTTGAGCCACAGGAGCGGTGGATGACGGCATCGGCGGCATTGAAGGAAGGGCGAGTCGACTGGGTCGATTACGCCAAGGGATTCTGCATCTGCTTCGTCGTCATGATGCATTCGACGCTCGGCGTCGAGGCCGCGGCCGGCCATGAGGGCTGGATGCACCACCTGGTCGCCTTCGCCAAGCCATTCCGCATGCCCGACTTCTTCATGATCTCGGGCCTGTTCCTCGCCCGCGTGATCGACCGCAACTGGCGTGACTATCTCGACCGCAAGGTCGTGCATTTCGCCTACTTCTACGCGCTGTGGGTCACCATCCAATTCGCCTTCAAGGCACCGGGCCTCGCAAGCGAGCACGGCCTCGTCGGCGTCGCCGGGCTCTACCTGTTCTCCTATATCGAGCCGTTCGGCACCCTCTGGTTCATCTACCTGCTGCCGATCTTCTTCGTCGTGACGAAACTCACACGTAACGTGCCGCCGCTCGTCATCTGGACGATCGCCGCAGCCCTCGAGATCCTGCGCGCGCATGGCACCGGCCCGGTCATCGATACCGGCTGGACGGTGATCGACGAATTCGCCTCGCGCTTCGTCTACTTCTACACCGGCTACATCCTCGCCCCGCACATCTTCCGGCTCGCCGCCGCGGTGCAGGCCAACATGACGCTGGGCGCGCTCGGCCTGCTCGCCTGGGGCGTCGTCAACTACACCGTCGTCGCGACGGGCTGGTCGGAAATGCCGTTCGTCTCGCTGGGGCTCGGCATTGTCGGCGCCTGCGCTGTCGTGACGATCTCGGCGCTCCTTGCGCGGTTCCATGTCTTCAAGCCGCTGCGCCACTGCGGACAAAACTCCATCGTCGTCTATCTTGCCTTCTTCCTGCCGATGGCGGCGACCCGCGCCGTGCTACTGAAGACCGGTATCATCACCGACATCGGCACGATCTCGGTGCTCGTCACCGCCGCCGGCGTGATCGCACCGCTCGTTTTACACCTGATGGTGCGCAACACGTCGCTGCGCTTCCTGTTCGAGCGGCCGGAGATGTTCAAGCTCAATCCGACGCAAAAGACGGAGCCGCGTCTCACCCTGCAACCGGCGGAATAAGGCCGGATAAGAGGCGGAGGCCGCAGAACAAGCCGCGGCCGCCGTTTCGGCCGCGGGTGGCGGATAGCCTTGCGGAATGTTAAGTCGGGCGGATGAGAAAGCCACCCGCCCGATGAGCAAAGCCGCAGCCGAAAAAGCCGCCTCGACCGCGCCGGCGTTGAAAAAAGGCGACCACGTCTTCCTGGTGGACGGCTCGTCCTTCGTGTTCCGCGCGTATTTCCAGTCCATGAACCAGGACCGGAAATACAATACGCGCAGCGACGGCCTGCCGACCGGCGCGGTGCGCCTGTTTTGCACCAAGCTGTTCCAGTTCATCCGCGACGGCGCCGTCGGCATCAAGCCGACGCATCTCGCCATCATTTTCGACAAGTCGGAGCAGTCGTTCCGCACGACGCTCTATCCCGACTACAAGGCGCACCGGCCCGACCCGCCGGACGAACTCGTCCCGCAATTCCCGCTGATGCGCGAAGCGGTGAAGGCGTTCGGCCTCGTTCCGGTCGAGCAGCAGGGTTATGAGGCTGACGACATCATCGCCGCCTATTCCTGCCAGGCCGCCGATGCCGGCGCCGAGGTGCTGATCGTGTCCTCCGACAAGGACCTGATGCAGATGGTCCGCCCGGGCGTGACCTTCTACGACTTCGAATCCGGCATCAAAGGCAAGCCCGGCTATCGCCCCGAGCGGCGTCTCGACCGCGACGGCGTGATCGAAAAATTCGGTGTGCCGCCCGAGCGCGTGACCGATGTGCAGGCGCTGATCGGCGACCCGACCGACAACGTGCCGGGCGTTCCCGGAATCGGCATCAAGACCGCGGCGCAACTCATCAACGAATATGGCGACCTGGAAACGC
>JAFKKS010000407.1:9023-11965 GCA_017304555.1 Hyphomicrobiales bacterium | reverse complement strand
CGATGCCTGAACATACGATACGCCGCGATCCTTGATCAGGCGCACCGCCTCAAGCTTGAACTCCCGCGTAAACTGACGCCTCTCCATGACCCACCTCCAGCTCCATCAAAACACCTAACTCGGTGTCTTCGGAACCGGGTGCAGGCCATGCTTCATCACCTTGAAGGGCAGCATCCATTCGATCAGTTCCAGCGGAAGGCTCTCCAACACCTTCAACTGAAGTGCAGGCACGAACGGGATGCGCTCGGCAGATTGCCTGGCAATGCGCCGTAGAATTCGCATTATGAGCTTCTCGGTGAATTGAGGTGGCGCCCTGGCGAACGGCCGTCCAGACCGACTCCGCCGCCTGATGCGGCGCAAATGGCCCTCCATCAATCGGAATGTCAAGCGCAATGGACGAGATCGATGGCAGGTAAAGCGTGGTCGCTCGTAGGCGTCCGCCTTCGCGGCGCGGGCATATCGGGCGCGATGCGCACGCACGGGCAAATCGGCTATTGGCACGACGGCACGACGCCGCTCGACAACCGCTGGCAGGTCAACATGAAGATCGCAATCCTGGACGACTATTTCGACACGCTGCGGACGCTGCCGTGCTTCGCCAAACTCGCGAAGCACGACGTCACGATCTTCAACGATCATGTCCAGGACGACGCCATTTTGGCGGACCGTTTGAAGGACACCGAGGTGCTGGTCCTCATTCGCGAGCGGACCAAGGTTCAAGCCGGCCTGCTGGAGCGCCTTCCGAAGCTACGGCTGATCAGCCAGCGGAGCGTCTATCCGCACGTCGATGTCGACGCCTGCACGCGGCACGGCGTGGTCCTCTCGTCCAGCCAGCATCCGGGCGCCCCCTGCTACGCGGCGGCCGAATTGACGTGGGCGCTGGTGCTCGCGGCCGCGCGACGGCTGCCCGAGCAGGTCGCGGCGCTGAAGAAAGGCCAATGGCAAACCGCGGTCGGGACAACACTGCGCGGTAAGACGCTCGGCCTTTTCGGCTACGGGCGCATCGCGCGCGTCATCGCCGACTACGGCCGCGCCTTCGGCATGAAGGTCGTGGTCTGGGCGAGCGAGAATTCACGCGAGGCGGCGAAGCGCGACGGATTGGAGATTGCCGCTTCCAAGAACGCGTTCTTCGCGGAGTGCGACGTCATCTCGCTGCATTTGCGGCTTTATCCTGCAACGCGCGGCATCGTGACCGCCGCCGACCTCGCCCGTATGAAGCCGACCTCGATCCTGGTCAACACCAGCCGGGCGCCGTTGATCGCGCCGGGCGCGCTCGTCGAAGCGCTACGCTTGGGGCAGCCGGGAATGGCCGCCGTCGATGTCTTCGACGCGGAGCCGGTCACCGATCCGAACCATCCTTTGCTGACAATGCCGAACGCAATCTGCGCACCGCACATCGGCTATGTGACGCGCGAGGAATACGATCTCCAGTTCACGGAAATCTTCGATCAGATCTTGGCGTTCGAAGCCGGCACGCCGATCAACGTCATCAATCCCGCCGTTCTTACGTCCGCGCGCTAAATACCACGCAGAGACAGGGAGCTCTTAGGCCTGCGCCTTGGCCGGCCGCGGATAGGCTTCCGCGAGCGAACGCGCGATTACGCCGTGCGCGCGACGGATCAGGCGCTCCGCCCGCCGGCGCGCCAATAGCGGTTTATGCGCGGCGATGGCGGCGATGACTTCGCGCTGACCTTCAATGGACAGATCCAACATTTCCTGGGTCTTGAGGTGCGCGAGGTAGCGATAGCGCAACGCCTGTTTGTCGATGCCAACGATGATCCGCATCAGCGTCGCGTTACCGCTTGCCGTGTGAATGGCCTGCGTCATCGCGACGTTGCGATCGAAGAACCGCTCGATGTCGTGACTGTCCAACGCTTTCTGCATGTCGGTCAGCCGCTCTGCGAGATGCGCGAGCGAATCCTCATCAGCCGCGCGCGCCGCTTCGGCCGCCGCGAGCCCTTCGAGGCCGACGCGGCAGGTGTAGACCTCGTCAAGATCCTCGCGGCTCATCGGCGCGACACGCACGCCGCGACGCGCAGCCCGCACGACCAATCCGTCCGCCTCGAGCATCCGGAAAGCCTCGCGCACGGGTGAACGGCTGACGCCGAACTGCGCGCACAATTCCTCTTCAGTCAGGCGTGCATCCGGCTCGAGTTTCAAGAAAGTGATCTGCCGGCTGAGAACCCGCGCAATCTCCGGCGCAATCATTGCGGGAAGCGCGAAATCCCCCAGTCGCTGCGTGATGTCTTGTCCGACAGCTGCCACCGTCATCGCCTCCGTTGCCACGCCGCGATTCAACACGCCACTGTCACACATGGATTATAGAGTCAATTTCCAGAATACAATGTACAGAATTTGCACTCGGGCCATGCAGCGGGTGATAGTGTGACGCATAATATCAACGCGCATGGGGAAACCATGATCGACAATTCGTCTGCCTCTCAGGCGGTTACGCCGGATACGGAAATTGTCACCGTCGACTGCTTTCCGGCTCTCCTTCCCCTGCGCAAGCCGCTGGTCATGGCGACCTACAGAATCGACGATGGACCCGTGCTGTTCGTGCGCGTGCGCACCCGGGGCGGCGCGGAGGGCTGGGGCGAGGCCGCCGCCAGCCCGATCATGTCCGGCGAGACGCTCGACGGCATGCGGGCGGCCGTGCGCAACCTCATCGCGCCGCGATTGATCGGCGCCAACGCGCTCGACCGCGCACGCCTGTCGCGGGAGCTACGCTCGTCGATGTTCGCGAACGGTGGCGCAATAGCGGCCGTCGACATGGCGCTGCTCGATCTCGTCGGCCGTATTCTCGATGTGCCGGCTGTGGCGCTGCTCGGCGGCGCGATACGGCGCACCGTGAAGCCTCTCTGGCTGGTCGGCGGCTCTGGCAATGCGGAAAAGGATGTCGCGGAGGCCGTCGCCCTGCACGCGCAAGCTTTCCGCTCCTT
>JAFKKS010000407.1:0-8927 GCA_017304555.1 Hyphomicrobiales bacterium | reverse complement strand
GTCAAATTGCTGCGCGAAGCGCTTGGTCCTGAATGCCTGATCGCGGCCGATGCGAATATGGGGTGGGACACGACGACGGCGATCCGCTTCACGACCGGCAGCGCGCCGTTCGGCCTCGCCTTCCTCGAGCAGCCGACGCCTGCGGGTGACATCGCGCGCATGGCAACCGTCGCGGCCGCTTCTCCGATTCCGATCGGTGTCGACGAAAGCCTGCACGGCCTCGGCGACCTGCTCGCGCACGTCGCTGCGCGCGCAGTCGGCGGCGCCAGCCTTAAGACCATCAAGCTCGGCGGGATTTCGCCGGTCGTCGGCGCTGCCGGCGTCTGCGACGCACTCGGCCTTTCGGTCAATCTTGCGATGATGATGGAGTCGAGCCTCGCGACCGCCGCGATGGTGCATGCAGCTTGCGCGATCCCGCGCGTCGACTGGGGCTTGAGCCTCGGCAATCTCTGGCTCGCGGAGGACCCCGTGCAGCACCCAATCGCCTGCGCGGACGGGTTAGTGCATTGCCCAACCGGACCTGGGCTAGGCGTCGAAGTAGACGAGCGCCGCATCACGGCGCTCGCCCCACACTAGCGGCGGTTACTACGGCAGCTTAACGTCGACCTTCTCCGGGCTCACTTTTTTGAGCAGGTCCGGATAGACGAACTTCTGCCAATCCATCGGCTTGGCAAGCTTGCCGAGCGTCTTGAGCTGGTCGGCGACGATGACGAAGTTCTCGACCGAACCGTTGTCGAGACGCAGATCGTAGGTCAGCTTGGTCATCAGCGTCGTGGTGAGCGCCTTGTCGAGCTTGAGGAAGGTCGACACCTGTGTCGCCGCTTCTTCACGATTGGAGTTGATGAACTTGGTCGCCTGGTCGAGCGAGCGCACGAAGGCGACCGCAGCTTCCGGGTTCTTATCGGCCCAGCCCTTGTTCAAATAGACATAGACGCGCGGCGACATGATGCCCTGCGCCGTCTGGATGATCTTGCTGTTCGGCACAGCCATCACCGCGCGCGTGAGCCACGGCTCCCACGAAGTGAAGGCGTCGATGTTGCCGCGCTCCAGGGCCGCGACCATCTCAGGCGCTTCCACCTGGACGATGGTGTAGTCCTTGGGGTTGAGCTTGAGCTTCTCGACCATCGCCAGCCAGAACACTTCCGAGCCAGAGCCGCGCGCGACGCCGATCTTCTTGCCCTTGAGCGCGGCGACGCTCTCAACGTTGCGCGCCACCATGCCGTACCAGTGCGTCATCAGCGCCCCCTCGGCGACAACGACGACATTGTTATCGATGTTGAAGTTCTGCACGCCGGCCTGCTCGGCGCCGAACGCGGCCTGCACCTGATTCTGGATCACGAACGCGACCATGGCCGAGCCGCTCGGACCGGTATTGATCTGAACATCCAGGCCGTTCTTCTCGAAAAAGCCCGCCGTCTTGGCAATATAGAAGGCGGAGAAGCTCGGATCGACGCCGGTGGCGATCGTCATCTTCGTCGCGGCCGTCGCACCGGATGCCGGCAACGCCAGCAATGCCGCCGCGAACAACGCCGTAAATACACGTTTCATCGTCTTCCCCTCCTCGATTGAAATACAGTTTGTGAAAAAGCTCTCATGTGACGGGAGCGAAGCGCCCGGCAAACCGGTAGATCGCCCAGCGGAACAGGCGGTCGGTGGCGAAGCCGAGCATGCCGAGACAGACGAGGGAGACGAAGATCTCGTCAATCAACATGTACATGCGCCCGTTCCAGAGCATGACGCCGAGGCCTTCGTTGGCCGAGATCAGCTCCGCCGCGACGATGGTGGTGAATGAGTTCGCCATGGCGAGACGCATGCCGGTGAGGATGAACGGCACCGTCGCCGGCAGGCCGACATAGAAGAAGATCTGCCCCGGCGACGCCCCGAGCGCCTGCGCTGCCCGGATCTTGTTCGGGGCGATCGCGGACACACCGGCCGCCGTGTTGATGATGACGATGAAGATCGTCGTGTAGATGATGAGAAAGATCTTCGATTCCTCGCCGATGCCGAACCAGATCACGGCAATCGTGATCATCGCGACCGACGGGATGAAACGGAGAAATTCCGTCCACGGCTCGATCAGCTTGCGCACCAGCGGAAAGCTGCCGATGGCCATGCCGACCGGAATGCCGAGCACCGAACCGAGAATGAAGCCGATCGCGATACGCCGCAAGCTCACCCAGGTGTGCTCGATGAGCACACCGCTTAGCGTCAGTTCCACCCCCTTCTTGAGCACGGTGAGCGGCGGCGGGAACAGCAGCGACTGGACGATGTAGACCGAGGCGATGTGCCAGACGAGAAACAGCGACGCGAAGCCGATCAACTGCAGCAGGATGGAGTTGAGAAAAGCGCCGAACCTTTGCCCCGCACCGCCACGCTTGCGCAACGCAACCGCCGCTGAACTACCGAGATCGGCTTCCTGCGTGCTCATGCCGCCTCTCCCGCCATGCGGCCGGAGGCGCGCGCGACCTCTTCGCGGATCATCTCATAGGCCGTCGCATAATATTTGGTGTAGGTGGGATCGGTGCGGACCCGCTCGCCCTCCAAGTCGATCGAGATGACGCCCTTCAACGTCCCACCCGGACCTGCCGTCATGACTCCGACGCGGGTTGCGAGAAGAATCGCCTCATCAAGATCATGGGTGATGAAGACGATCGATGTCTTGGTCGCGCTCCAGATCTTGCGCAATTCGTGCTGCATAATGTTGCGCGTCTGCGCATCGAGCGCGCCGAACGGCTCGTCCATCAGCAGCATCTTCGGCTCATTGGCGAGCGCCCGCGCAATCTGGATGCGCTGCTTCATGCCGCCGGAAAGCTCGCCCGGGAATTTCTCGTGCTGTCCCTTCAACCCCACCAGGTCGAGATAGCGCAGCGCGCGCTCGCGTCGCTCCTTCTTCGCGATGCCGCGCATGCGCAGGCCAAACTCGACGTTCTCGATCGCATTGAGCCACGGATAGAGCGAGTCATCCCCTTGAAAGACCACGCCACGGTCGCGCGAAGGGTTCCGCACCGGCGCGCCGTCGAGGAGGATCTCGCCTTCCGTCGGATGATCGAAGCCGGCGAGAAGACTGAGGATCGTCGTCTTTCCGCAGCCCGAGGGCCCGAGCAGGCAAAAGAACTCGCCGCGCGCAAGATCGAGCGAGAAGTCCTTGACCGCGACGGAGGTGCGTCCGTTACGCGAAACAAATGTCCGGGTGACATCGTGCAATTCGATGAACGCCATGATCCTCCCTCGCCGGCGACTTAATCGTCGTGTGCCCGTAGTTTCGAAAGGTTCCCCTTATCCCTTCCGATCACCCCAGGACATAGCCGCCGTCCGCAATGACCGTTTCGCCGGTGACGTAGGCAGCCGCGTCGGACGTGAGAAAGACCACCATCTTCGCCATTTCTTCCGGCTCGCCCCAACGGCCGAGCGGGACACGGCCGAGGCCACGGTCGCCCGTGTAGTTCGGATTGGCAACTGTCTGATTGATCATACGCGTCTGCGAGCGCCCCGGCGCGAGACAAAGTGTCCGCACGCCATGCGGGCCCCATTCGACCGCCGCTGCACGCGTAAGCTGTGAGATCGCCGCTTTCATCGCGGCGTAAACGCCACGATTCTCGCCGCCACAGAACGCCGTCTGCGAACTGATCGACAAAACGACTCCGCGCTTGCGCGCAACCATGCCTTTGCCGATCAATTGCATGAGACGAAATGCCCCAACGAGGTCGATGCCGACAAGCTTCTGGATATCCTCGACCGTGGTTTCGAGAAGCGGCTTGGCGATCAGGATGCCGGCATTGTTGATCAGGATGTCGATCTCTCCGGCGGCCTCGGCGAGACGGGCGACGGAATCGAGATTGGACTGGTCGTAAAGATGGAAGGCTTCGGCGCCGAGCTTCTTGGCGATCGCGCGCAGAGGTTCGTCCTCGATATCGGCCAGCACCAGCGTCGCGCCGTGGGCAGCGAACTCCGTCGCGATGGCGGCGCCGAAGCCATTCGCCGCGCCTGTCACCAGCACGCGCTTGCCTTTGAAATCGAGATCCTGTGCGAGACTCACGTCATCCTCCGCTTTTCGACCCAGGTGCGGGTTCGTTTTGCACCTTCCGCTAACGACACGCGCGGCACAAATGCAAGATCTCGCCGCGCTGCATCGATCGTCAGGGGTCCCAGACCGAACGTGTTCCAGGCAAGCCCGTCGGCATCCAGGCGGATGGACGTTTTCGGCAAGGCGGCGCGCACGCCTTCGGCGATTTCATCCAACGTCTGCGCAACCCCCGGTCCGATATTGTAGGCACGCTGCGTCAGATTCTCCGCGTCGAGCGCGGCGCAAACAGCGTCGACAACATCGTCGACGAAGATGTGCTGGCGCGTGCGCTGCGGCGCATCCCGCACCAGCGTCACTTTGCCGGCGAGGCCGTCCTCGACCATGGTGCGGATGAGGCAAGACGTGGTGCGACCCGGCCCGTAGCAAGAGGCGACGCGCAGCGACACCGCATCGACGCCGTGCTCGGCATGAAACGCTTCGATCAACGCTTCGCCTGCGGCCTTGGTGGCGCCATAGACCGTTGTCGGACGCAGTGGCGTGTCTTCCGTGACCGGCGAAAGGTCGGACCGCTCGCCATACGCCATGATCGACGAGAACCAGACGATGCGCTCCACGTTATGGATGCGCGCGGCCTCGAGCAGGCCGATCAATCCGCCAAGATTGATGTCACAAATCCTCGCCGGCGCATCACGCAACAACATCGGCCCCGAAATGCCGCCGGCATGCACGACCTTGCGCACGTTGTAGCGGACGATGGCCTCATGCCAGCGCTGCGGATCGGGAAGATCCTGCAGCAGCACGGGATAGTTCGCGTCAGCCGGCGCTTCGCGGTCCATGCCGACGACGGTGCGTCCCGCCGCGACGAGGCGGCGGGCGACGGCGCCCCCGATCAGGCCGGATAGTCCGGTGACAAGGACGGCGCCGGCGCCCGAGGTCATTCCGCCGCTTCCAGCAATTCGATCTTCGGCCGAACGGAGGTCGCGACGCGACGCAGTTCGACGCGATCGCCGGCCTTGATCTTCAAGATGACGAGAGCGTGCTCATCGAGAAGCGCGGCGCCACGCTTGGCCTTCGCGTCGATGCGCAGCCAGGCGCGCAGGGGCGCGGCATGGCCGGCGTCGAACTCGACGACGTCGTCCTCGTGAAAGCGCCCCGCCGCCGCATCCGCCGGGTTGAGGCGACAAATGCGCCGCTTGCTCACCGCACCGGGCTGGAACACATCGCCGTCGAGCGTCGCCGTGAGATAGAACCGCGCGTCGCGCAGGCGCTGACGCAGCGCCTCGGTTGCCGCAAGGTCCGCGGTACCGTCCGCTTTCAGCACGACGCCGTAGAGCTTTCCTGCTGCGTTCGACGAAACGTAGCCCTCACGCACGTCTTCCGCGACCTGCTCGGGCGCGCGCAGGAGCGGATCGCCGTAGCCGCCGCCGCCTGCGGAGCGCACGACGACCGCCGCGCCTTCCTCGACGAAATGGCCGGCGATCTTGCCGGGGGTGTCGAAATCCTCGATCACACCGTCCCGATCGACCCACGAACCGACGGGGAATCCTGGCAACCCGCCGACGACGCCGAAGGCGGGAACGATGGCGCCATCGGACAGAAGCGAATAGCGCGCCTCGGGCGCAAGCACGCGCAGCGTCCGCTGCATCGAAAGGCCGCCGCGCGTCGTGCCGGCACCGCCGGAATCGACCGCGAGGCGCGAACTGTCGACCAGGAGCGGCATGCGCGTTTCCATCACCTCGGACGACTGCACCGTCACGAGGTCGCCCCAGTCGATCGTCGCCATCGCGCTCGGTCCGTCGTTCTCCGCGAACGCGCCGTTGCCGCCGGCCGACCACTCGTAGTGCACCCACTCGCGCTTCGTGCGCGTGTCGTAGCCGCCGAGGAGGTTGTGGAACGACGTGCGGCAAAGGTCGCCGGCGACACGATCCGGCGCCACCTGCGAGAGCGCGCCGACCATGGTCGCGATCACGCGCTTGCGGATTTCGCCGTGCGAGCCGGCCGGCGCTGGGCGCTGCACGTTGACGATGGTGCCGGGCGGCGCGATCACCTCGATGGGGCGGAACGAGCCCTGGTTGAGCGGCGCCTTTGGATCGAAGATCGACTTCACGGCGATGAACACCGACGCGGCCGAAACCGCCGCCGTCGAGTTGACCGGGAACGGCACCTGCGGCGACGCGCCGGTGAAGTCCGCGATCATACGGTCGCCCTTGATCGTCAGTGCGAGCGGCAGCAGCAGCGGTTCAAACTTGCCGCCGATGAAGGTCTCCAGATAGTCCTCATAGTACGACGTGCCGTCCGGCAGGTCGGCGATGCAGGAGCGCATGCGCGCCTCTGCACGATCGAGATCGAGGCGCACGGCCTCCATCAGCTTGGCGACGCCGTGGCGCTCGCAAATCTCGTGGATGCGCATCTCCGCGACGCGGCACGCCGAAATGCTCGCCTGCAGGTCGCCGAGACGCTCGTCCGGCACGCGCATATTCGCCAACAGGAGATCGAGCGCGGCGGCATTCATCTTGCCGCCCTCGATGATCTTCACCGGCGGAATGCGAATGCCTTCCTGATAGATCTCGGTCGCCTTGCCGGACATGCTGCCCGGCACCATGCCGCCGACATCGGCCCAGTGCGCGCGCACGGCCGGGAAGAAGATCAGCTTTCCGTCACGGAACACCGGATAGATGATGGTCACGTCGTTGAGGTGCGTGCCGCCGGTGTAAGGATCGTTGACCAGGATCACATCGCCGGGCGCGAGCGTGTCGCCCAGCTTCTCCATCGCGGAGCGCACCGACCACGGCAGCGGCACGACATGCGAGCCGATGTCCTCGGATTGCGCCACCACCTGGCTGTCGGGCCCGAACAGGCCGCAGGAAAAATCCTTGGCGTCGTAGATCGCGACCGAGCTTGCGGTGCGGCACACGGTGGCGCGCATCTCGCGCACCGCCGAGATCAACGCCTGGGTCAGGACTTCGAGCGTGATCGGATCGATGGTTTCGGACATGTCAGCTCCGATTGAAAACGAGGCAACCGAGATCGTCGAGCGCGACGCTCCAGCCGGGCGGAACGACCGTCGTCGAGCCGCCCTCCTCGATGAGCGCGGGCCCCTGGATCTTGTGGCCGGGCGGCAGCTTGTCCCGATCGAACATCGCCACCTGCTGCGCCTTGCCGTTGAAAATCGCTTCTCGGCTGCCGAACTTCGCCGCTTCAGCGGAGCGCCCGGCGCGCTCGATCGGCGGCAATGTCGGCTTCTCCGACAAGCCCCAGGCGGCAAGGCGATAGCTGACGATCTCGACGACCGCGTCGTTCGGCGCGCCGTAGCGCGCGGCATAGACATCGCTGAATGCGCGCTCGATGTCCTTCATGCTCGCGACGTCGAGCGACACCGGAACCGAGAGTTCGAACGATTGGCCAAGATAACGCATGTCGAGGCTCGCGGCGAAGCGGCGGCGCTCCTGCGGGAAGCCGGCGGTGGACAGTTCTTCTTCGCCTTCCTCGACGAGCGTCTGCAACGCCGAGCGCACATCGGCGACGTCGGTGCTTGCGGTCTGCGAAACACGTGTGCGCACGAAGTCGCGGCGAACATCGGCGATGAGCAGCCCGAGTGCGGAGAAATTGCCCGGAAGCGGGGGCACGACGACGGTCTGCATGCCAAGCTCTTCCGCGACCTCCGCTGCGTGCAGCGGCCCAGCGCCGCCGAAGGGGAAGAGCGCGAAGTCGCGCGGATCGATGCCGCGCATGACCGAGACTTCCTTGATCGCGCCGGCGAGCGACACCGCGGCGATGCGCAGGATGCCTTCCGCCATCGCGACCGGCGTCAGGTTCAGCCTTTCACCGAGCTTTGCGATCACAGCGTGCGACGCGGCACGGTCGAGCTTGATCTCGCCGCCGAGCGGCTGATCGGTTCCGAGCCATCCGAGCAGCACATTGGCGTCGGTGAGGGTCGGCTCCGTCCCACCGCGGCCATAACAAGCCGGGCCTGGCCGCGCGCCGGCCGAGCGTGGGCCGACTGACAGGAACCCTCCCGTGGCAAGCGAAGCGATGCTTCCGCCGCCGATGCCGATCGAGTTGATGTCGATCTGCCGAATCTTGATCGGGAAAGCGCCAACGCGGCCTTCCGTCGTCATCGCGAATTCGCCACCGCGCACCAGACACACGTCGGCCGAGGTGCCACCGATATCGCAGGTGATGAGGTTCGGATATTTCGCGGCGGCGCCGACGAAGCTCGCGGCGATGACGCCGCCGGCGGGGCCGGAGAGCATCGAGAGGACCGGCATGTCTTCCACACGGCGCGCCGGCAGCGAGCCGCCGTTCGAGGTCATGATCGCGAGCGGCGCCGCCATGCCGGCGTCGGCGAGCCTGCCGCGCAAGTCCCCGAGGTAGCGGCGCATGCGCGGCGCGACATAGGCGTTCAGCGCGGTGGTCGAGAAACGCTCGTATTCACGGAACTCCGGCAACACATCGGCCGACGTCGTGATCGTGGCGTTCGGGAGTTTCTTCGCGAGCAACTCAGCGCATTTGCGCTCATGCGCCGGGTTCGCGTAGGCGTGCAGGAAGCAGATCGCCACCGCCTCGACGCCGTCGGCCGCGAGTTGGTCGGCAACAGCGGCGACTTCGGCCTCATCAACGCGTTCCTCGGGCTGTTCGGCATCGACGGCCCCGGCTGGCTGACCGACGAGCGGTGGGCTCTGTGGTCCCTTGCCTTCATGGGCGTCTGGGGCTTCGGCGGGACCATGCTGATCTATCTCGCCGGGTACTCGATGATCCGCTCCAATTCCGTCGACCGGTCTCACGGCATTGGTCCAAGCTTGCTGTTGTTCGCGGTGACGATCGTGAGCCTTTCTCTCATGCAGTGGTCGCTCACCTCGATCTACACTTTGAGGTCGGCGGAGATCACGCCGATCATCGTCGC
>JAFKKS010000406.1 GCA_017304555.1 Hyphomicrobiales bacterium | reverse complement strand
TCCTCGTTCGCGACGGCGCAGGCCGCCTCCCCTTCGACGACGCCGACGAAGCAGCTCTCGCATTGGCCGACGCGACAGCCGGTGGGGATGCGCACGCCGTTCTTCTCCGCGAGATCGAGGATCGACCCGCTCTCCGGCGTCCATTCGAGCTCGACGCCGGACCGTGCGAAGCGGATGCGGTGCTTGGCGTCCGCGGACGGCGCTGCGAGCGGCCGCGGCGAGACGAAGCGCTCCTGGAAGATCTCGAAGCGCGGCACACCCTGCGTCACGAGCGCGTCGACGACATCCGCCATCATCGCATCCGGACCGCAGAGATAGAACCGCGCGCGGCGCGCGACGAGCGACGGATCGAACCGATGCGCGGCAAGGCGTCCGTGATGCGTGACGCCGTCGCCGATGCGATCGCCCTCGCCCGGCCGCGAATAGAAGGTCACGACGTGCAGTTCCGGCATCTGCGCGGCAAGCGCGTCCAGCCGCGCCTTGAACGCATGCTCTTGCCCGTCGACCAGGACGACCGGGAATTCATTGCGCAGCGGCAGCACGAAACGGCCCGACGGCAATTGCGCCAGGATCGTCTGGCCCGGCTTCAGGTCGTCGACGAGCTTCGACGAGACGAGTCCCTCCGCGACCTTCTTCACCGAGACGCGATACTGCGCGCAGGCTTCACGCCCGTCGCCGGAGAGCGAATAAGATCGCACGCAGCCTTCCGCCGCCGCGGCTTCGTCAAGCGCGACAGTGAGGAATTGCCCCGGCTGATACGGCGGCAGCAACCCGCCGTCAGGCCGCGCGAGCAGGATCGAAACCGTATCGTGCGCTTCGCTGCGCACATCGAAGACGCGCAACGGCTCAAAACCTTCCCAGAACGCCGCGGCATGTTCGGGCGGCGCAAGCGCGATGTCGCAGCGCGACGAGCGCATGCCGGGCGCGCCGCTGACCGGGTCGCGAGCTTCGGCGGAGATCAGCGAGTTGAAATTGGCGACGGTGCGATCCGCAACGTCGAATCCCGGCGCGCCGAGGTCGGGACACGCCTGCCACCAGCCGTAATCCGCCGCGACGACGCGCGCGTCGAGATCGGGCTCGAGACGCGCCGCCATGGTGATCGCGCCGAAGGCGGTCGCGACGCGGACCGCGCTGCCCTCCGTGATCCCCTTTTCCGCTGCGAGCGAGGAATGCAGATAGACGCGCGGAACCGGCGAGCGCCGGCGCAGCGAGGCAATGCCGCGCTGCTGGCTGTGGCAGTAGTAGCCATCCTTCGCCGTCGTCAGCACATACGGGAAGCGTTCACGATCCGCCGCCGCGCCGGACTTGTGTCCCGGCTCGACGTGACGCGGCACCGGCGGAATGCCATTCACATGCATCCGCTCGGAATAGATCTCGATCCGGCGCGTCGGCGTGTTGAAGCCGCGCACGCCGCTTTCCGTCTCCTCGGCATATTTGCGGAAGCGATGCTGCAGCGGAATGCGGATGCCTTCGGGCTTCGCGCGCAGATCGTCGACGGTGATGCCGAGCGGTTCGAGCGAATAGTTCCAACCCTTGTCGAAATCGCCGTCAAAGAATTTCTCGCCGAAGCCGAGCCGCTTCGCGAGTTCGGCGGCGATCCACATGTCTGACCGGCTCTCGCCCACCGGCTCGACCATGCGCTGGCGCAATTGAATATGCTCCTGCGCCTCCGGCGTGATCTCGAAGCCGACGCGCAGCGCCTCGCGCTCCCACGCCGTGCCAACCGGCAGGATGATGTCGGCCGTCTGCGCCGTCGGCGACATGAAGAGATCGCAATGGACCTGGAACTCCAGCGCCTCCAACGCGCGCTGCGTCGTGCGCTGGTCGCCGTGCGAAACGACGATGTTGGCGCCGAAACCGATCAGCGCGCGCACGCGATAAGGCTCGCCTTCGAGGATCGCATGCGAGAGATCGCGCCCGGTGATCCAGCCTTGGCTCGGCGGGCCGATCGGGCGCTCCTGCAGGCCAAGCGCCTTGCGCTTCTGCGCTTCCGGCATGTCGTCGTAGCTGCTGAGCGGCTTTGCCGGATGCGCGCCCCACAACACGTTGCCGCCCGAAGCGTCGAACCAGTCCTTCAAACTGAACAGAAGCGAAATGGCGCGATCGGTCTGCGTCGCGTTGGTGTGTTGCCCGATGCCGGTCCAGCCGTAATGGCAGGCGCGCGGCGCTGCGGCGAGCATATCGGCAAGCGCCTGAAGCTGCTCCGCCGGCACCCAGGTCAATTCCGTGACGCGCTCCGGCGTATAGTCATCCGCGGCTTCGCGCAGCAGCGCGAAGGCCGGGCGGCATTCGACCAGGCCTTCGGCGGTCTGAATCTCATATCGCCCGTCGAGAGCAACGCGTGCGGCAAGATCAGGCGCAAGCGCTTGCGTCGTGTCGTAAGCGGCCGGCGCGTTGGCTGACCCGTCCCAAACGACGAACGCATCGGCGCCGCCCAGGCCGACCGCGTCGGCGCGCAGGAAGGCGCCGTTGTCGCCGCGCACCAGAAGCGGCGCGTTGGTCCAGCGCCGCACGAAGGTGTCGTCATAGGTCTTCTGCTCGAACATCAGGCGCATGACGCCGAGCGCCAAGGCGCCGTCGCTTCCCGGGCGCACGCGCACCCAGAGGTCGGCTTGCGACGCCAGCGCCGTCTTGCGCGGATCGACAACGATGAGCTTGGCGCCGCGGCGGCGCCCCTCGCCGATCGCTTCCGCTTGCGCGAGCCAAGAATTGGTCGGGTTGTGCCCCCACAAAACGATGAGGTCGGTGTCGCGATAATCCGGCACGCCGATGATCGCGCCGAAGGTGAACTCGGCCGCATGGTCCTTGTGCCAATTGCAAAGCTCAGTGGCGTAGGCGAGGTTCGGGCTGCCGAAATTCCAGACGAACCGTTCGAGCCACGGCAGACTATCGGACAGCGACGTCGCACTCGGCGTCGTGAAGGAGAATGCCACCGCTTCCGGCCCATTCTCGCGGACGATCTCGCGCATCTTACCAGCGATGGTGTCGAGCGCCTCGTCCCAGGTGATCTGCTCCCAGCCGGGATCGCGGCTCGTTTTCGGCTGCGTGCGCCGCAGCGGCGTGGTGAGACGGCGGGCGCTATGCACGATCTCCGGCGCCGCGCGCCCCTTCGGGCACAGCGCCTTGCCCGTCGGATGCGAGGGCAACGGCTTCACCGCGACGAGGCGACCGTTCTCGATGATGTTCAGCGAACCGCAGCGCGAGCGGCACAGCGTGCAGAAGCCGGGCTTCTCTTCCCGCCGCAAGAGCGGCGTTGCAGACGCATGTTCAGGCTGGAAATGCGTATTCATGGCGCGACAGCCTCAAAGCTTTCGACAACTCTATCGCACGCGGCCATCGGCATCCAGGGCTCGAAGCGACGCGCCTCATCGCGATTGTTAATATGGCAACCCTAGGCCGCAGCCGGCGCAAACAGCACGGTTGCAGGGTATCCACATAGCGGACCCGCGGGCATTAGGCGGGTGCGCGCGCCGGAACTGAGCCGCGGCGGCCGGCCAGGCGGCGATGCAGGCGGTCGAGCAGCAGATAGATGATCGGCGTCGTGTAGAGCGTGAGGATCTGCGACACGACCAGGCCGCCCATGATCGTAATGCCGAGCGGACGGCGCAGTTCCGAACCCGGCCCCGACGCGATGACGAGCGGCAGCGCACCGAGGAGCGCGGCCAGCGTCGTCATCAGGATCGGGCGGAAGCGTTCGAGGCAGGCCTCGTAGATCGCGCGCTCCGGCGGGAGGCCGCGCTGGCGCTCCGCCTCCAGGGCGAAGTCGACCAGCATGATGCCGTTCTTCTTCACGATGCCGATGAGGAGGATGATGCCGATGAAGGCGATGATGGTGAGTTCCGAGCCGAAGATGCGCAGCGCGAGCAGCGCGCCGAGCCCGGCGGAAGGCAATGTCGAGATGATCGTGATCGGATGCGCGAGGCTTTCGTAGAGAACGCCGAGCACGATGTAGACGGCGATCAGCGCCGCCAGGATGAGCAGCGGCTGCGCGCCGGCGCCTTGCTGGAAGGCGCGCACGTCGCCGGCGAAATCCGCGTGCAGCGAATCCGGCAGATGCAAATTCGCGACCGCGTCGAGCACGGCGGCCGACGCCGTCTCGAGCGGCATCCCCGGCCGCAAGTTGAAGCTCACCGTTGCCGCCGGAAACTGACCTTGGTGGTTGACGAGAAGCGGCGCCAGGCCGCGCTCGAAATGCGCGACGGCTGAGAGCGGCACCTGCGTCCCGTTCGCGCCCTCAACGTAGACCTGCTTCAGGTTCTCCGGATCCTGCGACAGGTTCGGCGGCACTTCGAGGATAACGCGGTACTGGTTGCGCTGCGTGTAGATGGTCGATATCTGGCGCTGCGAGAACGCGTTGTTGAGCGCGTTGTCGATATCCTCCACCTTGACACCAAGCCGCGCCGCCGCCATCCGGTCGATCACGACATTGACCTGCAATCCGCCCTGCTCGCGGTCGGCGGACACGTCGGTGATGCCGGGCAGCGCCTTGATCGCGTCCTGCACGCGCGGGAACCAGCGCTGCAACTCGGCGATGTCAGGGCTCCATACCGTGAACTGATATTGCGAGCGGCTCTGGCGTCCGCCGACGCGCACGTCCTGCGCCGGCACCATGAACAGGCGGATGCCGGCGATGCCCTCGAGCTTCTTACGCAGGCGGTCGACGACCTGCGCCGTGCTGACGCCGCCACGCTCCTCCGGCGATTTCAGGCTGATGAACATGCGCCCCTGGTTGACCGACCCGTTCCAACCCGAGCCGCCGACGGACGAGCCGACGCCCGCGATCGCCGGGTCGGCGGCGACGATGTCGAGCACCTGCTTCTGCAGCGCCGCCATGGTCTGGTACGACACGTCGGGTGACGCGCGCGTTGAGCCGAAGACGAGCCCGGTGTCGTCCTGCGGGAAATAGCCTTTCGGCGTCTTGACGTAGAGGTCGACGGTGAGCGCGACCGTCGCCAGCATCACGACGAGCATCAGGATGCGATGGCGCAGGACGACGCCGAGCGTTGCCGCGTAGAAACGCGTGAGCCGCGACATGATCGCGGTCATCCAGCGGTCGAGCCAGGTGGCGCTTTCGCTCGGCACCGCCTTGACGTAATGCGCGCAGATCATCGGCGTGACGGTGAGCGAGACGATCGTCGAGATGGCGATGGCGAAAACGAGCGTCACCGAGAATTCGCGGAACAGGCGGCCGACGACCCCGCCCATGAAGAGCAGCGGGATGAACGCCGCAATCAGCGACACGCTGATGGAGACGACGGTGAAGCCGATCTGCCGCGCGCCGTCGATCGCCGCCTGCAACGGCGTCGCGCCGCGTTCGAGATTGCGGAAAGCGTTCTCGATCATCACGATGGCGTCGTCGACGACGAAGCCGATGGAAATCGCAAGCGCCATCAGTGAGAGGTTGTCGATCGAGAATCCCGCGAGCCACATGGCGGCACAGGTGCCGGCGAGCGAAAGCGGCACTGTGATGCCCGCGGCCGCCGTCGCCGCGAGGCGGCGCAGGAACAGGAACACGACCAGCATCACCAGCACGACGGTCGCAGCGAGCGTCAACTGCATGTCCCAGACACTGGCGCGGATCGTAGTCGTGCGGTCGGATAGGATCGAGATGTCGATGCCGGCCGGGATCCAGCGCCGCAACTCCGGCAGCAGCGTCTTGATGCGGTCCACCGTGTCGATGACGTTGGCGTCGCCCTGCTTGGTGATGATCAGCAGCACTGCCGGCTGTTGATTGAACCAGGCGGCGGAGCGGCTGTTACGCGTCCCCTGCTCCACCTTGGCGATGTCGGTGAGGCGCAGGACGTTGCCGTTCGCGGCGCGGATCACCAACGGGCGATAGCCTTCCGGTGTGCGGATCTGGCCGTTGGTCGCAAGCGTTTCGGCCTGGCTCTGATTGTCGAAGACGCCGAGCGGCGTCAGGCTATTGGCATTGGCGATGGCGGTACGGACATCCTCGAGCGAAAGTCCCGCCATGGCGATGAGGCTCGGATCGACGCGGACGCGGATGGCCGGCTGCTCGGCGCCACTCACCGTCACGTCGGCGACGCCGTCGACCTGCGAGATGCGCTGCGCGATGACCGTGTCCGCGGCATCGTAGATAGCGCTCGCCGGCATCGTCTTCGACGTCAGCGCGATGATCAGTACCGGCGCGGCCGACGGGTTCGACTTGCGCATGGTCGGCAAGTTCGGCAAGTCGCCCGGAAGGTCGCTCAGCGCCGCATTGAGCGCCGCCTGCACGTCGCGGCCGGCGCGATCGATGTTGCGGTCGAGGTCGAACTGCACCGTGATGTTGGTCGAGCCGAGTGAACTGACCGAGGTGATTTCGGTAACGCCGGAGATTTCGCCGAGGCGGCGCTCCAGCGGCGCGGCGACGGTCGCCGCCATCGTCTCCGGGTCGGCGCCGGGACGGTTTGCCGAGACGCGGATGGTGGCAAACTCGACGGTCGGCAGGCTCGACACCGGCAACTGCCGGTACGCCACCACGCCGACAAGAAACAACCCGATGGCGAGCAAGGTCGTCGCGATCGGGCGGAGGATGAAGGGGTAGGAGAAGTTCACGGCCGCTACTCCGCCGCGCCTTGCGGGAAGCTGCGCGGCGGGGTTCCGCCCGGCGGCGGGTGAACCATGTCCGCCGACGACGATCCGGTGAGCCGCACCTTCACGCGCTCCATCGCGAGATAGATCACGGGTGTCGTGTACAGCGTGAGAAGCTGGCTTAGCAGCAAGCCGCCGATGATGGTGACGCCGAGCGGAAAGCGCAGCTCCGAGCCGGTGCCGCTTTCAAGCGCCAGCGGCAGCGCACCGAACAGCGCCGCAAGCGTCGTCATCATGATCGGGCGAAAGCGCAACGAACAGGCGCGCACGATCGCTTCGCGCGGCGTGAGGCCATCCTCCCGTTCCGCGTCGAGCGCGAAGTCGATCATCATGATCGCGTTCTTCTTCACGATGCCCATCAGCAGGATGATGCCGATGAGCGCGATCACCGAGAGATCGAGGCCGGTGATATGCAGGGCCAGCAGCGCACCGACGCCCGCTGACGGCAAGGTCGACAGGATTGTCAGCGGATGGATGAAGCTCTCATAGAGCACGCCGAGGACGATGTAGATCGTGATCGCGGCGGCGAGGATCAGCCACGGCTGCCCGCGGAGCGACTTCGCGAACTCCTCTGCGTCGCCCGAATAATTTCCGACCAGCGAGGCCGGCATGCCGATGGTGCGCTCGGCCGCGGAAATCGCCGCCACGGCGTCGCTGAGCGACGCATCCCGCGCCAAGTCGAAACTCATAGTGATGGCGGGGAACTGCTCCTGGTGACTGATCGCGAGCGGCGCCGTGGTGCGCTTCACCTGGGCGATCGCATCGAGCGGCACCTGCGCGCCCGTGGTCGAGGGGACGTAGAGCTTCGGCAACGACGAGGAGGGATCGCGCTGGAATTCCGGCAGCGCCTCGAGGATCACGCGGTATTGGTTCGCCTGGCCGTAGATCGTCGAAATCTGGCGCTGCCCGAACGCGTCGTTGAGCGTGTCGTTGACCACCTGCATGGAGACGCCGAGACGGCCCGCCTTGGCGCGGTCGACTTCGATCAGCGCCCGCAGCCCGCCTTCCTGCGCCTCCGAGGAAACTTCCTCGAACAGGTTATTGCTGCGCAGCGCGTCGACCAACTTGTTCGACCAGTCGAGCACCTCGGCGGCATCGGTGCCGGCGAGCGTGTACTGATACTGCGCCCGGCTCGAGCGCGTGCTGATCTGAATATCCTGCACCGCCTGGAAGAAAACCTTCATTCCCGGAATCGGCGCCACGCGCTCTTTGAGGCGGCGTACGATCTGGTTCGCACTGGCGAGGCGCTTGTCGCGCTCCTTCAGGACGATGGTGACGCGCCCGGCATTCGGTGTTGGGTTGAGCGGGCTCACGCCAACGACCGAGGTTACGGCGGAAACGTCAGGGTCGGCACGCAGCGCCGACACGACCTCGTCCTGCAGCCGCTGCATCTCGACGAAGGAGACTTCGGCGCCCGCCTCCGTCACCGCGGTGATCAGACCGGTGTCCTGCGCCGGGAGGAACCCTTTCGGCGCGACGACGTAAAGCCAGATCGTGGCGACGAGCGTCGCGGCGGTGACGATCAAGGTCAGCGTCTGCCGGCGCAGCACCCATTCGAGGGAGCGTTCATAGTACACGAGCGACCCGTCGACCGCCTTGTTGAAAAAGCGCGTCAGCGGATTTTCGCGCCCCTCCTCCACATGCCGCAGCAGCTTGCTGCACATCATCGGCGTCAGTGTCAGCGACACGACGGCGGAGACGACGACCGCGATGGTCAGGGTCAAGGCGAACTCGCGGAACATGCGCCCGACGAGGCCGGTCATGAACAGCAGCGGGATGAACACCGCAATCAGCGACACGGTGAGCGAAATCACGGTGAAGCCGATCTCGCGCGCGCCGCGCATCGCGGCATCGAGCGGCGATTCCCCTTCCTCGATGTGACGGACGATGTTCTCGATCATCACGATCGCGTCGTCGACGACGAAACCGGTGCCGATGGTCAAGGCCATCAGCGAAAGGTTGTCGAGGCTGAAGCCGCAGAACCACATCACGCCGAAAGTGGTGATGAGCGACAGCGGCAAGGCGACACCGGCGATGATAGTGGCGCGGATGGTCCGCAGGAACAGCAGAACGACCAGCACAACGAGGACAACGGCGAGGACCAGCGTGAACTGCACATCGTGGATCGACGCGCGGATCGTCGTCGTGCGGTCCTGCACGACGGTGAGCTTGACGCCGACCGGCATCGCGCGCTGCAGACGCGGCAACTCGGCCAGGATGCGCTCGACCGTCTCGATGACATTGGCGCCGGGCTGGCGCTGAACGTCGACGATGGCGGCGGGCGAGCCGTTGTACCAGCCGCCGACCTTGGTGTTCTCCAAGCCGTCGACGACGGTCGCGACATCGCCGAGCAGGATCGGCGCGTCATTGCGATACGCCACGACGACGGAACGGTAGGCGTCGGCGGCGGCGATCTGATCGTTGGCGCCAATCGTGTAGGATTGCTGCGAACCGTCCAACGATCCTTTCGGTCCCGCGAAGTTGGCGCCGGTGATGACCGTGCGTAGATCTTCAAGCGAAACGCCGTACGACGCGAGGCGCGCGAGGTCCGCTTGGCTGCGCACCGCCGGGCGGATTCCGCCTTGAACGGAAACGCGGCCGACGCCAGTGATCTGGCTGAGCCGCGGCGCGAGCAGCGTATCGGCGAGGTCGCTGATCTGCCGCAGCGAGACGGTGTCCGACGTGAGCGCCAAGGTGACGATCGGCACGTCGGCCGGATTCACTTTCGAATAGGTTGGCGGATACGGCAGGTTGCGCGGCAAGGTCGAGGCGGCCGCGTTGATTGCGGCCTGCACGTCCTGAGCCGCGCCATCGATGTCGCGATTGAGATCGAACTGC
>JAFKKS010000405.1 GCA_017304555.1 Hyphomicrobiales bacterium | reverse complement strand
AGGACATGGTCATAGCCCGTGACCATATGCTTGGCGCCGAGATAGATGAAGGGGATCAGATGAACCCCGGTGATCTCTTGGATGTAGCCCTTATCGCCCTCGGCGACGGCGTGCGCGAAAGCAGAGCTGGCGAGCATCACCTGTCCAAACAAGACGGCGAGCATGAAGAGGGCAGACCGCCCGCACATGTTGCGCGGCGGACCCTCGCGAGAAGGTCGTTGCATGGAATTTCCAATCGTCTTCGTTGACTCTGGCCGCGCAGGCGGCTGCGATCAGGCGATGACGATCGGTTTCGGTGGACGTTCGAGGCGGAAGATTGTGCCGAGATGTGCCGCGTGCGTCGGCTTAGGCACCCAGGTCCGCACAAAGGCAGGCACGACGCGCGCGCCGTCCAGTGCAGTGGCCGGCGTCTCGTGTGAGTGATCAGCCGGGTTATGGCCGTGCGTATGCCCGGCCGCTCGTTCATGGTCCTCGCCGTCGTCTTGGCTGTGGACGTGCTCGGCGATCTTAGTTT
This sequence comes from Hyphomicrobiales bacterium, assembly GCA_017304555.1. Taxonomy (GTDB): domain Bacteria; phylum Pseudomonadota; class Alphaproteobacteria; order Rhizobiales; family Xanthobacteraceae; genus JAFKKS01. The sequence continues at coordinate 8,417 of JAFKKS010000405.1, read as the reverse complement.
CGAGCTGGACGTGTCGTTCGGCTTCCGCCACCGCGAGCGCTATCGGATCAAGCGACGGGGAGCGCGCCGTATGGGGCAGCAGCGAGCCGAAGGCCGTCGCAAAAGCGACGACAAGGCAAAGAACAGCTCTGCTGATGCAGTTCGACATGATTAACGGTCTTTCACCAAATTCCTAACATTTCATTATCGCCATGCCTCAGTACGGTCTCCGTGTCGTCTTTCGAGATCCCCGTAGAGTTGAACGCGTTTAGGCGTCGCCTCGGCATCGGCCTGACCGATTTGTTTAGAGTGCCAAGACGGACTAGGATCACGACATGCAATTGTGGTCGTTCCCCAGCTTGCGTCGGATCGTGAGCGGTCTCATGCTGGTAGCGGCCTCGGCATTCGTGCTGCAAGGCGCGATGATCGTAGCCTCCCAGGCAGCGGCGGTGGCGGGCATGCCTGAGCCCGCGATCACGCTAAGCGGGAGCGTTCACCTTCATAATAGCCTTGCGGGTCATGTACACGTGCACGACGGCAGTAGCAGCCGGCCACGCCCACCAGAATCCTGATGTCGATCATGATGAAAATGAATCAGGCAAGCACGAGCGTAGTTCCAGTATTCAGCATCGGCGGCGTGGTGGCTGATATGCCTGCGATTGAGGCTTACGCCGCATTTTTCGACGCTGTTATCATCGTCGATTTCCCAACGCATAACGTTCGCGACGGCGTTTATTCCGACAGTCTCACCCCGACCTCCGAGTACCCCCAGCATAGCCTGAGCGTGGGCGGCTCACAGTCGCCGAACGTTGCTCGTGCATTTTGGGGTGCTTCGATGCTTTCATTCTGCCTTTCGCCCGTCAGGAATGCCTAGCAGCATAGGCTGGGCTGCTAGTCTCACTTCTACGGCCATCCGATTCCTAATTCTCGACCTCGTCCCGTCCTTTGGGGAAGAGCGGCAGAGTCACGGAAAGGCCGCCTTGAATTCGTCAACATATCCGCACGCTGACCGTACGTTTGGTAGCGGTTGTTTGTCCGCTTTTGATGCACCTCTTATGGACAGTGGTCACCGTTACCGCTCCACCGCTGCTGTCGGTAGGCGGTAGCCAGAGAAAGCGAGGGCCGGCAAAAGATCGCTTTCGCAAAACATCTATTTGCATTCCCCTTACCCGCGTCGATCGAACAATCTTCGTCGCTTCGTGCGATTTGGCATCGGTATGGCGCTCGTCACATGCTGGGTATCCGCGTTCGCGCTGCCATCGTCCGCCCAGACGTTTCGCCCGGATAAAACGACCGAACTTGGCGCGCTTATCCTTGAATTGACACGCTTGGTATCACAGCACGGCTGGAGGGCCGATCTAGGCAGCATGTGTCCACCCATGCGCCTGGGGCTAGAGAGCAACTGCATTTTCAGGCAAATTACAGTAAGCACCGCGCCGCCCGGCACTATCGATAATCACACATTCAACGTGCCGGCGGAAGCTTCTGAAATGGGCTATGATGTGATGATTTTCCATCTTCGGCCCTTTGTCGCGTATTTCTTTGTCGTGTCTTCTGACGGCAAACTTCGGTCGTCATTCTATCGGGCTCGGGGGAAGCGACTACCGTGGAGATTCCGCCTAGCGATGTCCAGCACGAGTTCGATGCTTCATTGATCTTCTGGCACGAGGTCTTGCCTCAACTCAAAGATCAATTTCGACCGGGCAGAATTCCCTGATGAAAACTTCCGTCCTCGTTAGACTCGACAGTGATTGCAATATGTTGCTGGTGACGTTGATGGTAGTCGCCCGTCACACTTCGGAATCAGGGACAGTCCCGAGCCCTTCCACGAGGATCTAGCGGGCGCCACTACCAGCAACGCCGTGCCGGCGGGCCTCCCTAGCTGGAAGCCGTCGTTGCGTGTGGCCTTGCTGGCAACCGCCTGGTTGTCTCTGTCCAAGAGGCCAGAGCACTGCACCAGTGCGCAAGCTGCGCTCCTCAAGTGGAAGCTGCAACATGTTTCCCCGATCAGTTTAACAAATCGCTAATCCTCGAATGGCTAGGGTCATGTCAACTCGATCCTTGAGTGGGAAGTAGATGTCTACGTTGTTGCAGAACGTGTGCGATGTTCCACTGCCATTCCGTTACAACGAAAAGTTTCGCGAACCTCTGCGGGCGCGACTTCGCCGGATCGCGTTAGGTAGCGCCTATGTGATGCAGCCCAAACGGCTCGAATTGGTGCCGAGCCTAGTCGTTCACACGGCCCGACATTTGTTCGGAGCCGAGCTTACTCTTCCCGCCTTGCTCGACCGCCATAGGCCGGTCGGACGCAAGGGGTTCATTGGCATTTCAAATGACATGTCAATTGACTCCCTACTGTACGCCTACAGCCGCGGCGTCTTTCCGTTCTGTCACCTCGGTCCAATGAAATGGTGGGCACCGGAAGAACGTGCCGTGTTGTTCTTCAACAAAGCACACATCGAAAGCGGCACGAGGAAGGAAATTAAGCGGGATCGATTCGACGTAACATTTGACCGAAACTTTGCTGCCGTCATGCGTGCATGTGCCGAGCCGCGGCCTGGTAAGACCCCTCTCACTTGGCTTACCCCACGCGTAATGCGCGCACTCTGGGATTTGCACAAGGCGGGGTTGGCGCATTCGGTGGAGGTGTGGGATCTCGAACCGCGGTTGGTTGGAGGGCTCTTCGGCATCGCAATCGGTGGAGTCTTTTTTGGCGAGTCGCAGTTCTCGCGAGTAAACGGCGCGTCGAAGATCGCCTCCACGTTCCTGAACCACCATCTCGCGGACTGGGGATTTGTCCTTCGCGATGCAAAATGGATTTCCGAACATCATGCTGGCGCAGGTTTTGAGGTCATACCTCGGGCCCGCTTCAATGCCCTGCTGCAAGACCACACTTCGCGACCCACGAGACGAGGAATTTGGCAAGAAGCCGACGATTTCGACCTCGCGAGCGCCATCGCGAATCAGACGGCATCGATGAAGCACCCATCCGATTGACGACATGATCTTTACGTTTAGCTGCAGATGCGGGAGCTCGCCTCAGTAGCGGGCCGAGCCAAGCTTGGGCTTTGGCCCTCGCGCCGAGGGGCGGTTTAGGGACGGAATATCCGACGGGTGAAGCAACTACGACTTCGTTACCGAGCTCAGGCGTCTGAATTCTCTGAACAGAGCCTCGATCGCGTCAGCGAACGAAGCGGACGGAACGGAAAGGCAGTAGTCCCGCACAAACTTAAGCTGCGCGGATAGCGGAAAGTCCTCGGGAATGAGGTCTATGCCTTCGTCGACACCGGCAGGGCGCCCAATGACGATTCCACTGAGATAGCCCTGCAGCCAAGCCAAGTACTGACGCTGTGTGGCCGGTGTGGTGGTTGCATCGTGCACAAACTGCCGGCATGTGGTCGCTCCGATGCCGATTATCTTCACCGGATCCTGCGCGCTAGCCGGAATCATCAAGCTCGGCAAAAGGCAGAGTGCAAACCGAATCTTCATGAGGGTTTCACCGCTATCGCTAGGCCAGATATGTAAGGCCATGCACCGATCGCGATGATCATTAGCGCTGACGCGATGAGTAGCGGCCGGCCCCACTCAAAGGCACCGCCAAACCAATTGAGCGTTCCCGGGGATAGCAGCCCCTTGCGCGCCGCGATCGCCATAAGCGGGAAACACGAAACCGTGCAGATCATTCCCGTCGCGAACGCAACAGACAGTGCCACCCCCGATAACGTCATGTTCTTGGCAACTGCGTAGCTCATCACAAAGGTCGTAAGGGGACACGGGATGAAGCCTGCTGCCATCGCTAAGGCTGGCGCAGAGTGCTCTCTCTTGTGGTGAAGCAGCGCGCTCACAAGAAGCCACACACCAACCGCCACAATGATCATTTGACTGACGTGCTCCAGTTCGATAGCGCGGCTGCGCGCGCCGCCCAAAGTGCGCTCATAGATCGCGAACCCCGCGATGACGAGTGCGATGGCTGACCCCACATGGACAGTGATGAGCAAGAGCGTTGAGCGAATCGCACCAATGGCCTTTCCATCGCCCGCATAATAGGCCGACAGAACGGCCTTGCCATGGCCAGGCAGCAGGGCATGGAGCACGCCGAATGCAAACGCCGTTGCCAGCAACAGTGGTAACGTGCCGATCTTGCCGGCATGAAGTCCGTTGAGGGCGTCAACGGAACCGGAGTACAGCCAGCGTTGTAGGTCGACGAGCCAATTCATTGTTCTGCCTAAAGCGGACGCGGCCATTCAGGATGAATGTTATCGATGACGAAAGCGTGCGAGTGCCGATGCCCGTCAATTGTACGTCCGGCGGCAGCGAGATGCGGGTGATCTTCCGGGAGATTATCGTGAGTGTGCTCGAGGCTTTCAGGATCTTCCGTTGGCCAAACCCACAGCGCGATTGCGAGGGCCGACCCAGCGGTCATCGCCAGAGCCAAAAAGGTAGCCGGCAGACCCGCTGCGGGACCCAGCCAGCCCGCCACAGGATAAGTGATGAGCCAGCAGGCATGCGATAGCGCGAACTGCGCGGCAAACAGCGCAGGGCGGTCCTCCGGGTTAGAAGATCGGCGCAAAAGTCGGCCTGACGGTGTCTGTGCAAGCGAATAGCCAACACCGATGGCGAACCAGAGCACCAGGAGTAGATAGAAACTCGGTATCAAGGCGCCGAGCAAAAGACCGACTGTCAGCATCGCCCCTCCGGCCAACATCGCTGTTCTGTCTGGTGTCGATTCAAGCAGGCGTGGCAGCACCAATGCGGCGATCATCGAGCCAGCGCCGAAAGCGGCAAACGCGAGCGCCGTCGAACGCTGGCTCAATCCGAACGTTGACTGGACCAGCACGACCGTGTTGACAATGACCATTGCGCTCGCGGCCGCTACGGCGAACGTTATGGCGAGTAAGCCGCGCAGCCTCGGCGTTGCGATATAAATTCTGATTCCTCGCGTGGTCCGATCATAAATACCCCTGGGCTCGCTCGGCGTTGGGCTGGGCAACAGTACCGATACCACAAGCGCCGCGGACGCGATGAAGCCGATTGCCGTTCCGGCAAAAAGACTATGGAAGCTGATCAGGGTGAGTAAGGCCGCTGCCAGCATTGGGCTGACGACGCTCTCCATGTCGTATGCAAGACGAGAAAGGGACAGTGCCCGCGTATATTCCTTCTCGTCCGGAAGAACGTCAGGGATCGTGGCCTGAAACGTTGGCGTGAACGCTGCGGAGGCCGACTGCAAGACGAAAATGAGTACGTAGATTTCCCAAACCTGCGTGACGAATGGAAGTAGGAATGCGACCGCCGCCCTGATCAGATCAAGCGCGACCAGCATGGTTCGTCGGGGAAGGCGTTCCGCGAACGCCGCCGCTATCGGCGCCACGCCAACATACGCAATCATCTTGATTGCCAGAGCTGTTCCGAGCACGGCCCCAGCGTCCGCGCCTGCGAGGTCATAGGCGAGAAGGCTAAGAGCCACTGTCGCCAGTCCGGTGCCAATGAGCGCGATCACTTGCGCCAAGAACAGATGCCGGTACGTCCGGTTCGCGAGCACATTGAGCATGTGTCTGTTCCCTTTTGTTTATACAGCTTGCTCAGTAGCGGGGCTCGCATCGCCCGCAGTGACCGCTACACGCATTCTGCCGTGCACAATGCGGTACAGCGCCGGCAGCACGATCAGCGTGAGTAGGGTCGACGATATGATCCCGCCAATGACGACGGTGGCAAGTGGTCGCTGCACCTCCGAGCCAGCGCCCACGTTGAACGCCATCGGCACAAACCCGAGGCTGGCGACAAGCGCTGTCATCAACACAGGACGTAACCGCGTAAGCGCGCCCTCCCGCACGGCCCTTTCCAGCGACAGTCCTTCCTCGCGAAGCGATCGGATGAACGAAATCATCACGACGCCGTTCAGCACCGCCACGCCAGATAAAGCGATGAACCCGATCCCAGCGGATATCGAGAGGGGCATGTCCCTCAACAGCAGTGCGGCAACGCCGCCCGTGAGGGCGAGTGGCACGCCGGAGAATACGATCGCGGCGTCCATGATCGAGCGGAACAAGCCAAACAACAGAGCAAAGATCAGCAGCAACCCGAGTGGAACGACGAGCTGCAGCCGCTTGGAGGCGGAGATGAGCTGCTGGAACGTGCCGCCGTACTCCACCCAATATCCCGGCGGGATGGTGACCTTGCTGGCGACCTGCGCCTGCAAGTCGCCGATGAACGAGCCAAGATCGCGACCTCGCACATTTGCAGTCACGACCACGCGGCGTTTGCCGTTCTCGCGGCTGACCTGATTGGGCCCGATCACCGTTTCGATCGATGCTACCTCTGACAGCGGCACGTAGTTGCGGCTGCGGTCACCATTTTGCTGACCAAGTGGAATGCGCAGCCGTCCGAGGTCATCAACCCTGGTTCGCAGCGTCTCCGGCAAACGCACGATGACGCTAAACCGACGGTCGCCCTCGAATATTGTGCCCGCAGCCGCTCCGCCGATCGAGGCGCGGATCACATCCTGGACATCTGAAACGTTCAAGCCGTAGCGTGCCATCGCCTTCCGGTCCGGCTTGATTTGCAGCACGGGAAGCCCGGTCACCTGCTCGACCTTTTGATCTTGGGCGCCTTCCACATTCCCTACGATCGCTTCGATTTGCTTGCCAATTCGCAGCAGTTCGTCGAGATCGTCGCCGAAGACCTTCACCGCGACGTCCGATCGGACGCCGGAGATGAGCTCGTTGAAGCGCATCTGGATCGGTTGCGTGAACTCGTAATTGTTGCCCGGGATTTTCTGGACAGCAGCCTCGAGTTCAGCGACAAGTTCAGCCTTCGGCTTGCGCGGATCGGGCCACTGGTCGCGGGGCTTTAGCATCACATAGGTGTCGGCAACACTTGGTGGCATCGGATCCGTAGCGACCTCGGCCGTTCCTATCTTGGCGACAACCTGTTCGACTTCCGGAAACTCTTTGATCCGTGCCTCCAGTATCGATTGCATGCCAATCGCCTGGGTGAGGCCTGTTCCCGGTATACGGAGCGCGTGGAGTGCAATGTCTCCTTCATCAAGGTTTGGAATGAATTCGGAACCCAACCGGGTGGCCGCGATGCCAGATACGATGACCAGCGCGATCGCCACTACGACCGTCAGCCAGCGGGCGCGCAACGCGGCTTCGAGCGCCGGCCGATATGCAAGGCGTGCCCATCGCATGAGCATGCTGTCCTTCTCACTCACTCGACCGGTTATGAACATTGCCACGGCAGCGGGGACAAATGTCAGAGACAGCAGCATCGCGGCAGTCAATGCCATCACCACGGTGATCGCCATTGGGTGGAACATTTTGCCCTCGACGCCGGTGAGCGCGAAAATCGGTACGTACACAATCGTGATGATCACGACGCCGAAGAGGCTGGGACGAATGACTTCCGCTGTCGCGGTTTCGGCGAGTTTGAATCGCTCGTCCTTTGTCAATAGCCGCCCAAGCTTGTGTTGGGCTTCCGCAAAGCGCCTTAAGCAGTTCTCGACGATGATCACCGCGCCATCCACGATCAGGCCAAAATCAAGAGCTCCAAGACTCATCAGGTTGCCGGAGACCTTCGCCTGCACCATACCGGTGATCGTAAGGAGCATGGCGAACGGGATTATCGCCGCCGTGATGAGCGCTGCGCGGATATTGCCCAGCAACAGAAACAGGACGACGATGACGAGGAGGGCTCCTTCTGCCAGATTCTTCTCAACGGTCGCGATGGTGCGCTCGACCAGCGCTGTCCGGTCGTAGACTGGCTTTGCGATAACGCCTTCGGGCAACGACTTGTTTGCCTCGGCAAGACGTGCCGCGACCGCCTTGGACACGTTTCGGCTGTTTTCGCCGATCAGCATGAAGACTGTGGCCAGCACGATCTCCTTGCCGTTCTGTGTGGCTGCACCTGTCCGTAGCTCTTCGCCATTCAGAACGTCGGCCACGTCTGCAACGCGGATTGCCACGCCATTGCGCTGCACGATGACAATGTTGCGAAGGTCGTCGATGCCGCTTGACTGGCCGATGACGCGTACGAGGTTCTGCTCGCCGTGTCGCTCGATGTACCCCGCGCCGACGTTGGCATTGTTCTTCTGCAACGCATTCAGAACATCCGACATCGTAAGGCCGTATGCTGACAGCCGATGCGGATACGGCGTAATGTGATACTGGCGTTCGAAGCCGCCAATCGTATTAACCTCCGTCACGCCAGGCACGTTACGCAATTGCGGCCGGATGACCCAATCCTGGAGCGTGCGAAGCTCGGTCAGGTCTAATTCGGGATTCTTGCTCGTGAGGAGGTAGTGGTAGACCTCGCCCAGGCCGGTCGCCACGGGCCCCATCCTCGGCCTCTCGACCCCTTCGGGGAGCTTCGCATCCCCGAGCCGCTCGTTGACCTGCTGCCTCGCGAAGTAGACGTCGGTCCCGTCGTGAAAGACAACGGTC
>JAFKKS010000404.1 GCA_017304555.1 Hyphomicrobiales bacterium | reverse complement strand
GGAATCCATAGCCCCAATCCTCGCGATTGCGATAGACAGGGGTTATGGATTCCGGGCTCGCGGGCTGTGCCGCGCCCCGGAATGACGGCCGAGGCATGACGACGACAGAACGGTGACCGACAAAAAAACACCCCAGGATGGCGGGAAACCACCGCATGACGGCGAGCGCATCGCCAAGGTGATGGCCCGCGCGGGGCTCGCGTCGCGGCGCGAGGCGGAGGCTTGGATCGCGGCCGGGCGCGTGAGCGTCAATGGCGCAGCAATCACCTCGCCGGCGCTGAACGTCACGGCGAAGGATCGCATCGCGGTCGACGGCAAGCCAATGCCGACGCGCGAGCGCACGCGGCTGTTCCTCTATCACAAGCCGCGCGGGCTGGTGACGACGCACGCCGACCCGCAGGGCCGTCCGACGATCTTCGGCGCGCTCCCGAAAGAACTGCCCCGTCTCATCAGCATCGGGCGGCTCGACCTCAATACCGAGGGTCTGCTCCTGCTCACCAATGACGGCGGGCTCGCGCGCGTGCTCGAACTTCCCGAAACCGGTTGGCTTCGCCGCTATCGCGTGCGCGCGAACGGCACGATCACGCAGGCGGCACTCGACGCGCTGCGCGACGGCGTCACCGTCGACGGCATCCGCTACGGCGCCATCGAGGCGACGCTCGACCGCATCCAGGGCGCGAATGTCTGGCTCACATTTGCCATTCGCGAGGGCAAGAACCGCGAAGTGCGCAACGTGCTCGATCACCTCGGGTTGCGCGTGAACCGGCTGATCCGCGTCTCGTTCGGCCCGTTCCAACTCGCGGAACTCAAGGACGGAGCCGTGGAGGAAGTCAAAGCGCGCGTACTGCGCGAACAGCTCGGGGAGCGCATTACAACGCTCGCAGGCGCGGACTTCTCGGAGGCGCCGGTTGTTCGCGAGAAGAACGCGACGCGCGCTCCGCGTCGTCACCCTGAGGTGCGAGCCGGCGAAGCCGGTGAGCCCCGAAGGGCGGCGCGGCCACACCGCGAAGACAAGCACGACCAGGGTGCGCACAGCCGAGACAAGCGCAGTCCAGGCAAACACGATCAAGGCCAGCGCAGCGGATCGCCGCGGCGGGCCTCCGATCGTGCCCGCGGCAAAGGGCGCGGCCCGGCCCATCCCGCACCGGGCAAGAAACGCTGATGCGCATCGTCGGAGGGCGGCTGCGCGGCCGCACGCTGCATGCACCGAAAACGCAGGCGATCCGGCCGACGGCGGACCGGCTGCGCGAATCGCTCTTCAACATCCTCATGCACGCCTACGACGATCCGATTTCCGGCGCGCGCGTGCTCGACCTGTTCGCCGGAACCGGAGCACTCGGCCTCGAAGCGCTGTCGCGCGGCGCACAGTTTGTTCTGTTCGTCGACGACGGCGTCGAAGCACGCGCGCTACTGCGAGGAAACGTAGAGGCGTTGGGCGGCGGCGGCACCTCGCGCGTGTTCCGCCGCGACGCGACGAAGCTCGGCCAGGCGCATCCGGTGCCGCCGTTCTCGCTTATCTTCGCCGATCCGCCTTACGGCAAGGGACTCGGCGAAGCGGCGCTCGTCTCGGCGCAAGCGGGCGGATGGCTCACGCCGGAGGCGCTAGTGATCGTCGAGGAGACGAAAGGTGCGTTCGCCGCACCGCCGGGCTTTACGGAGCTGGAGCGGCGCGCCTACGACGATACCGAGTTCACGTTCCTGCGGACGGGCCGGTCAGGGTGATCTGCCGCTCGTCCCCGCTGAACACAGGCCTATCCGCACGCGGGTTGAACCCAGGCGGCAGGCGGACCACCATCGCGGCATGATTCGGGGCAGAAAGGCCAACGAGGGTGGCAAGGCCGCAACGGCGGAGCTTCCGCTGAATGCGCCGCGCGAGCGGCCGACGTTCAAGCGCGAACGGCGTGTGCTGGCGCGCGGCTTGCTCACGGTCGCGGGCTGCGACGAAGCCGGACGCGGCCCGCTTGCCGGCCCCGTCGTCGCCGCCGCCGTCATCCTCGACCCGAAGCGCGTGCCGCGCGGGCTCGACGATTCCAAGCGCCTCAGCGCCGAGGAGCGCGAGAAACTCTACGAACGCATTTGCGCGACGGCGCAGGTTTCGATCGCCTTCGGCTCGACCGCCCGCATCGACCGCGACAACATCCTGCAGGCGTCGCTATGGGCGCTGGCGCGCGCGGTGATGTCGCTGCCGTCCGCGCCGGAGTTCGTCTATGTCGATGGCCGCGACCGCATCAAAGTGCCGTGCGAGTGCCAGGCGGTCATCGGCGGCGACGGCTTGGTCGCCTCGATCGCGGCCGCCTCGATCGTCGCCAAGGTGACGCGCGACCGGCTGATGAAACGGCTGGGCGCGGCGCACCCCGGCTACGGCTTCGAGCAGCACATGGGGTATGGCGTCCCCGCCCATCTGGAAGCGCTGTCGCGGCTCGGGCCGACCCTACATCACCGCCGCTCCTTCGCGCCGGTCGCAGCGCTCTATGCGCAGGCCGCACCGATCGATGACGCCATAGCACTTCCCATCGCCGTCTAATCGCCTGAAATTGGCGCTCCAAGGACGGCAAGCGGTATTCGGCACCCGTTCTCCCGCCGCCTATCGTCTCGCGCGTCCTCTCCAATCGTCCGGCTCAAATGCCTTTCATTGCTCTGATCGTCGAGTTCCTGCGGGCCCGGCCGGCCGCGCTTGCCGCAGCGTCCATCGGTGCGCAAGGGCTCGTCTGGGTGCTGCTGCCGACGATCTTCTACGCGAGCCCGCCGGGAGAGTTGGCGCAGGTACTGGCGGTCGGTCACGAATGGCAGATCGGGTCGTGGCTCGGCCCTCCCCTTGCCCCGTGGCTTGCGGAGATCGCCTTTCGCGCCCTGGGATGGTTCGGCGTCTATCTGCTAGCGCAAATCTGCGTCGGCGTCGCGCTGTGGGTGTCGTTCGTATTGGGACGCCTGCTCCTCGGCGCGACCTATGCCGCGATGGCGGTGCTGCTAATGGCGGGCGTTCTGGCGCTCACGGTGCCAACGCCCGACTTCGGTTCGGCCGTTCTTGCGATGCCGCTGACCGCGTGCGCCTTGCTCGCTTATTGGCGCGGCCTCACGGAGCGGCGGGCGATGCAATGGCTCATGCTCGGCGGCACGCTCGGCCTCCTCGGCCTCACGTCCTACTGGGTGCTGCCGCTGATGCTGCTGCTTGCGGCTTTCACGGTTGCGACGCCGGAAGGCCGCGCGGCGCTGCGCGACATCGATCCGTGGGCGGCGGCCGCGCTCGCGCTGGTCATTCCGTTCCCATACATCGGCTGGCTCTACCGAACCGGTGCTTCCTTTCTACCGAAGCCTGACCTTACGGCGGCAACCGGGTTCCTCCTGCAATGGCCGGTGATGATCGCCGCCGTCGTGTTGGCGCATGCCGGTTTCGTGCTGCTGGCACTGACCGCGAGCCCGGCCGGGGCTGACCGGCAGGCGCAGGTTCCGGAACTGGAGCGCGCGCCGCTCCTGCCGCTGACGCAACGCTTCGCTGTTTTCTTTGCGCTTGCGCCGATCATCGTCGGGACACTCGTCATCGCCGCTCTCGGACGGCCGCTGGCGGAGTCGTGGAGCGCCTATCTCATGCTGATGTCCGGCATCGGCCTGATGGCGATCGTGCCGGCACCGCTGCGCATCTTCCGCCAGCATCTGCTCGGACCGGTCTGGCTAGCGGTCCTGTTGGCGCCACCTGTCGCCATCGCCGGCGCCATTCTCGTTCTCCCGTGGACATCGACCGCCGAGATCGCCACGCAGGCGCCGGCTTCGGCGATGGCCGGATTCTTCACCGACAGCTTCCATCGCCGTGTCGGTCAGAAGCTTGAGATCGTCGTCGGAGATGCACGCGAGACTTATCTGATCGCAGCCGCTTCGCATGACCGGCCGAGTGTCGCGTCGGCGGAACATGCCAACCGCACGCCGTGGGTCACGGACGCCGATATCGCGCGCAAAGGCGCCGTTGTCGTGTGGCAGCTGCGCGGCACGTCGGCCGAACCGCCTCCGGCATTACGCGCGCGGTTTCCCGATCTCGTCGCGGAGGTGCCGCCGAGTTTCCGGCGGCCGATCCAAGGATTGCTGCCGACCTACCGGCTCGGCTGGGGCGTCATCCGTCCACAGCCAAGTAGGTGAAATCAGCGGCGCGCCTCGGGAAGGATCGACGCGAGCGCGTCGATGGTCTTGCGGCCGAAGTCGATGCCGGCACCGACGAGCTTCGCCGGCTGCTCGACGCCGACACTGACGATCGTCTGCCCCGCACTCGCCACAGCGTTCGGTATCCGCACGCCGAGGACACGCGTTTCCTGCGGCTTGTTCGCTTCGACAGGAGCAGCCGCGTTGTCACCTTCGCGCGGCGGAACGGGCGCGGCGTCCGCCGCTACGATCGGCTGCGGTTCCGTGGCGGGCGCCGACACGCGTGCGATGACGGGAGCGTCGCGGCCTTGCCGAATTCTCTGCATCGCCGCCGCAACCGGCGGCAGCGCAATGATCTGCTCGGCCTCGCGGGTATCGACGACGCGCCGCGGCTCGACCGGACGCAGCGCGTGCGCATGCTCGGCATCGATAACGGCGGTGCTGAGAGACTCAGGAGGCGCGACCTCGGCGCGCGCGGATGGCGCAGACGCCGCCTCCTTCGAACCGAGATGGTAGGTGGAGAGAAGGTAGGCGCTGATCACGCTCGCCGCGACAGGCGGCACCACCTGCAGCACGAGCTTCGAAACCCATTGCAGCCAAGTCAGGAAAGGCGTGGACACGGAAGCACTCCGGGAGAACGTGGCCTTGCCTGGATGATCTCGCTTTAGGACACGATCGTGGACGGCGAAGCGCAAATCCGCGGAGTTTTCTTGTCTTTCGTAAGGCGGCTTATGAACGTGGTTTCGCCGCCACAGACACCGACCACCGCCTTCAATGATACCCCTGCCCTTCCGGCACCTTTCCGCGGAACAACCAATAGGAATACGCCGTGTAAGTAAGAATAATCGGCAGCATGATGAGCGTGCCGACGAGCATGAAGATCTGCGAGGACGGATGCGCGGCGGTGTCCCAAACCGTCAGCGAGGGCGGCACGAGATACGGAAAGCTCGAGATCACCAGCCCGAAATACCCGAGGAAGAACAACCCGACGCTGGCGAAGAACGGCAGTACGTCACGCCCGGCGTCGAGCCAGTGCCAGGTCGCCCAGGCAAGCAGCACGGCCGCGACCGGCACCGGCCAGAGCAGGAAGATGTTCGGCGTCGAGAACCAGCGCTCGGCGATGCGCTCGAAGGCGAGCGGCGTCCACAGGCTGACGATCCCCATCAGGATCATCACGGCGGCGAGCATCACCTTCGCCTGCCCGCGTGCGCGCTCGGCGACGGGGCCTTCCGCCTTCATCATCAGCCAGGTGGCGCCGAGCAATCCGTAGCCCGCCGTGAGGCCGAGCGCACAGACGAGCGCGAACGGCGTCGCCCAGTCGAAAGCGCCGCCGGCGAAGGCGCGGTTTTCGACCTTCACGCCCTGGATCAAGCCGCCAAGAACGAAGCCTTGCGACAGCGTCGCGACCAGCGAGCCGGCCCAGAACGCGAAGTTCCAATACTTCTTGCTCGATTTCGCGATATGGCGAAATTCAAAGGCGACGCCGCGGAAAACGAGCGCCAGCAGCATCGTGATCACCGGGATATAGAATGCCGGCATGATCACCGCGTAGGCCCAGGGAAACGCGACGAACAAGCCGCCGCCGCCGAGCACGAGCCACGTCTCGTTGCCGTCCCAGAACGGCGCGATGGTGCGCACGATCTGATCGCGCTCGCTCTCGCTGCGGGTGAAGGGAAAGAGCAGGCCAAGACCGAGATCGAAACCGTCGAGAATGACGTAGAGCGCGACGGCGGTGCCGATCACGCCGGCCCAGATCAACGGGAGATACCATTCCATCGCCCGCCTCCTCAGTCCGCGCGCTTCGGCAACTCTTCGGCGAAGCGCAGTTGGTTTCCGAAAGGGTCGATCACATTCATCTCGCGCGTATCCCACGGCGTCGTCTCGAGGCCCGGGCGCATGTAACCGTACCCCTTCGCCATGATTTCACGGTGATAGATTTCGATGCCCGACATCTCGACACGGATCGCCGTTCCCGGCGTGCCATCGCCGTGATGTTCGCTCAGATGCAAGCGCAAGCCGCCGCGCGAGATTTGCATATAGAGCGGCGCCGCCGCGTCGAAGCGATGTTCCCAATCGACGGAGAAGCCGAGGAAGCCAAGGTAAAACTCCCGCGCCTTCTCGACCGAGAACATGCGCAGGATCGGCACGACATTGTCGAAGAGCGGCGCATTCGTCTCAGGCACGGCCTTCTTCCTCGCTCTCTACAAAGCTTCGCGACCAGCCGCCTCGGCGGCACCGATCGGCGGGCCGGCGCCCGGCTCCGGATCTTCGACCGCGGCGCCGACGGGGCCGTGCTCGATCAGGCGGTTGATGTAGTAGATGCCGGCGCCGAACACGACGCCGTAGACGAGCACGAACAATGCGAGCGTCTGCGCGATATTGATGGCGAGAACGGGCGACGTCGCGTCCGCCGTGCGCAATATCCCGTAGGCAACCCAGGGCTGACGCCCGCTTTCTGTCACCAGCCAGCCCGACAGCACCGCGACGAAGCCGATCCACCAGCCCCAGCTTGCGGCTTTCAAATACCAGCGCGTCGTGAACAATCGCCCGCGCCACCACAGCCACACGCCGAACAGGCCGGCCGCGATCATCAGCAGACCGATGCCGACCATCACGCGGAAGGCATAGAAGACGCTCCACACCGGCGGACGGTCCTGCGGCGGCACGCTTTTCAGGCCGGGGAAGAGGCCGTCCAGCTTGTGCGTCAGAATGAGCGAGGCGCCGCGTGGGATCGAGATTGCGAAGCGATTGCGCTCCTCCTTCTCGTCGGGCCAGGCGATGATGTTGAAATCTCCCGGCTCCGATCCGTCCCAATGCGCCTCCATCGCCGCGATCTTGATCGGCTGATACTTCAGCGTATTGAGCCCGTGCTGGTCGCCGATGAAAAGCTGCAGCGGCGCGAGGATGGCGAGGAGCCCCACCGCCATGCGGATCATGGTGCGGCCTTCCTCCTCGTGCCGGTTGCCGAGCAGGTAGCGCGCACCGACGGCAAGCACACAGAACGCGGTGGTGAGATACGCGGCGTTGAGCATGTGCGCGAAGCGGTAAGGGAAGCTCGGATTGAACACGATCTTCCACCAGTCGACCGGATAGGCGATGCCGTCGCGGATCTCGTGTCCGGCGGGCGTCTGCATCCAGGAATTAGCCGAGAGAATCCAGAAGGCCGAGGTAGCGGTACCGATCGCGACCAGAATCGCGGAGGTGACATGCAGCCAGCGCGGCACGCGGTCGCCGCCGAACAGAAGGATGCCGAGGAATGTCGCCTCCAGGAAGAAGGCGGTGAGCACCTCGTAGCCGATCAGCGGGCCGATGACGTTGCCGGTGACGACGGAGAAGCGGCTCCAGTTGGTGCCAAACTGGTAGGACAGCACGATGCCGGAGACGACGCCCATCGCGAACGACACGGCGAAGATCTTGGTCCAGAAGCGGGCGATGCGCTTGAAGTGGTCGCGCCCCGTCGCGCTCCATAAGACTTCGAGCGTCGCGATGTAGGCGGAGAGCCCGATCGTGAAGCTCGGGAAAATGATGTGAAACGAGATCGTGAACGCGAACTGCAGCCGCGCCAGCATGACGGGATCGAGTTCCATCCCGTGAATCTAGGCTGATGTCGACGGAACGAAAAGCCCCCGCGAAGCAGAGACGCAATGTCGCCGCAGGCGTCATGCGCGGGCTTGACCAGCCGCGGTTCATTGAGGCCGTCATGCCCCGCACTTGTTGCGGGCATCCACGTCTTTCTCTCAGCAAGCAAGACGTGGATGGCCGGGACAAGCCCGGCCATGACGAGAGTGGTAGTCCGCTGGAGGCGGAAGCCCTTACGCCTTGCGTTCCAGCACTTCGATCGACACGCCCTGCGGCCCGCGCACGAAACTGATGAAAACGCCCGGCCGCACCTCATTGAGTTCCATCGTGAACTCGGCGCCCTTCGCCTTGAGCTCGGCAACGACCTCTTCGATATTGGTGACCGACAGCCCAAAGTGATCGAGCCCCTGATACGGCGTCGCCGGCGGCGGGTTGACCTTGCTGTTGGCCGCGACCGGGGCGATGAAGATGTCCATGCCGCCGAGCTTGAGGTCGATGCGCGTTTCGCCGCCCTGCGTCGTGCGCACGATCTCCGCCCCGAACATCTTTTCATAATACTTCGCGGTCGCCTCCGGGTCGGGGCTGCGCAGATGCATGTGATCGCAGGTGAATTTCGCCATGGCGGGTCGCTCCTTCATTCTTTGCCGGAGCAGAACTAACGGTTCGCCGCGCGCCGCGCCAGCGCGAGGAAAGGCACGAAAGCGGCGGTGGACAACTTTGCCCGCCCCAGGATCACCGCCGCGCACCGGATTATGCTGCCGCTCGTTCCGACGCCGCTGCTCGAAGGGCCGTCATGACCGAAACAATCGCCCGCCCCGGCATCCGCCCGCCCTCCCACGGCGCGCCGCAAGGCTTTCTCGACCGCTTCTTCGGCCTCACGGAAAACGGCACGACCGTGCGCACCGAGTTGATCGCCGGCTGTACGACCTTCCTGACGATGTCCTACATCGTCTTCGTCAATCCGCAGATCCTCGGCACGACCGGCATGGACAAGGGCGCGGTGTTCGTCGCGACCTGTCTCGCCGCCGCGGTCTCGACCATGGTGATGGCGCTTTACGCCAACTATCCGATCGCGCTCGCGCCCGGCATGGGGCTCAACGCCTTCTTCGCGTTCACCGTCGTCGTCACCTACAAATATTCGTGGCAGCAGGGGCTCGCGGCAGTGTTCTGCTCGGGCGTGATCTTCTTCCTGATTTCGGTTCTGCGCCTGCGCGAATATGTGATCCACGCGATCCCGCAAAATCTCAAGCTCGCGGTGGCGGCCGGCGTCGGCCTGTTCCTTGGCATCATCGCGTTGGAGACCTCGGGCATCGTCG
>JAFKKS010000403.1 GCA_017304555.1 Hyphomicrobiales bacterium | reverse complement strand
GGGCGTTGTTTGCTTGGCGATGGCGGGGGAGGGCGCTTGCGCGCGTGACGGAGGAGCCGCGGGGCCAAAGATCGCGGTGATCAACTCTTCGGTCGTCGGCTTCGCGTCGATCGGCATGGCTGTGCTCTTGTGTTGAACGAGGCTCGCGACCTCGGCGACGTCGCGGCTCAATTGTTCGATGACCGTCGCGGGAGCAAACGGATAGCTCGCGAGCTTGGTCGCGACCGTCACCCGTGTCGCCTTGTCGACGACCGGCAAGAGGCGCCTGGCGAGTTCGGCGTATTGCCGCTCCTCCTCGTCGGTGTGGCGCTGCGGCTGCTGCACATAGAGGTCGGTCAGCACGCGCAGGAGCGAAGGGCGGACGTCGACGCCTTGCCTGCGCGAAAGGTCGACCAAGCCGTCCAAGTTGGAATTTGTCTGCCACATCGCCACACGCCTGCGCATTCATAAGAATGTCTGCATTTTAAGCGGGCTCTATTAGCGGAGTGTTAACCTTGTGGGCAGCTAACTCCGGGGAACGGTTCGATCGGGGGCACCCAATATTTGCCGGACCGCCATGCCACGCGGAGGGGCATTATGGGTATCGTGATTCAATTTCCGGATGCGCGGCGTGCGGCCTTGAGCAACGTCAGGGTTCCGATCGACAGTGCCGGCTCGCCGGTCGTCATCTTGCCTGTCATTCGGATCGAGCGGCATACGGAAGACATCGACATCGGCTTCGAGCCCGAGGATGGGCCGTCGCGCGGCAACGGCCGCCGGCGTTCGGGCCGTCGCGGCTGATTTCCGTTTCGCGCGTCGCGTTCCTTTTAAAGTTTTCGATAAGCGTGCCTGGCCGAGGCGACCGGTCGCGACGACTGCAGCGACAAGCATGATGTTTCCCGCCGTTCGGGCGATGTGCCTCGGCTTTCTTCTTCTGGGCACAGCCGCGTGCGCCGGAGATTTCGGGCGGCCGCGGTATCCCTGGTTGCAGGAGATGGCCGACAAGGCCGCTGGGCCGATCGAGCAGCGCGCCGGCGTGCCGGTTTCGGAATTTCCCCTCACCGACGAAGAAAAGCAGCTGCGCAAGTTTGCCGAGAATCTGCTCGCGCCGCCATTCGAGCGTGAGCCTTGGTATCAGTCCGCGCCGCCCTCCGACCACAAGCGCTACGCCGCGTTCATCATCGAATATCCGTTCCGCTCCTCGACGGCGCGCTATGCGCGCATCATCGACGACATCCGCAACGATCTCGAACGCATGGACCCGTTTTTCTCCGCGGCCGGGCGCGTGGCGGATCTCGACCGCAAGCGCAGCAAGAGCCTGAAGTTCGTGTCCGGCTTGAGCGAAGCGGAACTCGCGAACACGCGGGCGCGCATCGAGGGCAACATTGCGGTGATCACCATGGTGCACGACGCGCTGGGCGAGCGCGTGCGTGGCTATCGCTACGCGCTGGAGCGGCTGGCGATCGCGCTGCCTTCACCGATGGCGGCGGAAGTCGATCGATTGTGGAGCCAGTTGGCGCGCCGCGTCGGCGAGATCCAAGTGGTCGCCGGCGTCGAGACGCCGATCAGGGTTGTCTCGAAGTAATCGCAATCTATTCCGGGGTGACCGTGCAGGTTGCCGTATTGAGGACACCGCGCGCGAGAGGAATGGCGCCCGGCTCCGGCGCGAAGGCGCGCAGGATAATCAAACCGGTCGTCGTCGGCGATGTGACGATGAGACGATCCGCCGCCGTGACTTCCTCATCGTCCTGAACCTGTGCGCGTTGCTCGGCCGTCATCAGGTCGAGTTCGATCGTGCGGCGGCCGGCGGCACGGTCGTTGATCGCGTAATACGCGAC
Source organism: Hyphomicrobiales bacterium (assembly GCA_017304555.1). Taxonomy (GTDB): domain Bacteria; phylum Pseudomonadota; class Alphaproteobacteria; order Rhizobiales; family Xanthobacteraceae; genus JAFKKS01. The sequence continues at coordinate 7,216 of JAFKKS010000403.1, read as the reverse complement.
ATCCCGGCGCGTATAGAACGACACCGCCGTGTAGGGTTGGCTCACCGGCGCTTGCAGTTTCAGCGGCCCTTGCGTGAGGTCATAGCGGCAGACGGCGGTGGCGAAGGCCGGGTCCACGAACGGCATGAGCGTGCTTTCCGCCGAGGGGGTTGGCAGAAGCGTCATCTTGTTCGTTTCGGTGAGCGGTGTGAGGCGCGCATACGCGTCCTGCGTCGCCGTGCGCGGCAAAATCAAGATCGTCGCGAGATGCACGATCCCGCCAAGCAACAGGCCTGCAAAGGTCCATGCCAGCAAGCGGATCATGGGCAGGTCCGATTCTTGATCGCCGGCATCGGTGTTTCGCGCCCGGCGCGGGTCGCGACGCCGACGGGCGTATCGTAAAGACGAAGCACGAGGACGTAGCGCTCGACGCCGCTCGTCGGCAGCCAATTGCCCGGACGTGCGCGCGGGCCAATGACGATATCGAAGGTGCCGTCGCCGCGACGGACGATTTCCTGGCTGGTGAAGCCGTGCCGTCCGAGCGCGCTGGCGACCAGCCGGCCTTCGGTGTCGTACAGCGTCAGCGTCCAGAACCGCGCCGTCGGTGTGATGCCGTCGACGTGGATGTCGCAACGGCCGTCGAGCATCGCGCCGGTGTCGTCGGTGCGTGCGACGAAGGCGACGCCATCGCCGGAGCCGAGCGGCAGGGCGCCGGTGCGCGTGACGACTGCGCGCGCATAAGGGTCGATGTTCGGCGTCCCGTTCTTCGGCCAAGCCGACCAGGCACCGACACGGATGCCGCCGAACGCCAGATTGTCGTTGAGCGCAAGCCAAGTCAGGCCGAGACCGACCACGGCCGCCAGCGCGAAGGCGAAGAGAATTCCGATCAGAAGGCGCACGGGCGAATCACAAGCGCGGAACGGTTAAGAGAACAGAGTCGGATGATGGCGGGGGCAGGGGGCAGCGGTCAATTCCGCCGCACAGAGCCCGATGTCGCCTCGGCTGCCGCTGCAAGAGCCTCTTCCGCCGTCATCGGTGGTGCGGCGCTGGCGGCGCCGGCGGGCGGCGTGTTGCTTGCGGGTTTGATCGAGCGCGCCGTTTCATCGAGCAGATGTTCGACGCGGAGCAGCACATCGATCGAGCGCTTCGTCAGCATCGTCGGCCGCACAGGCGCCGGCGGCGGCGCATCGCCGCTCGCGGTCGGGGCTGCCGCCTGGACGACGGCGCGTGTGCGGCTATCCGGCGGCGGCACGCCGGGAATTTGCTTCAGGTCGATGCCTTGGTGGGCATAGGCCATGATCTGATGCCAGGTTTGCGCCGGCAGCGAACCGCCGGTCATGCGATTGGTGGGAGAATAGTCGTCGTTACCGAACCAGACGCCGCAAACGTAGTTGCCGGTGAAGCCGACGAACCAGGCGTCGCGATAAGCGTTCGTGGTGCCGGTTTTGCCACCGGCGCGGATGCCGTCGAGCATAGCGCGCCGCCCGGTACCTTCCTCGACGACCTTATTCATCATCATGCTCATTTCCGAGGCGACTTCCGGTGTGATCGCCTGCCGCGGCTTCGGGCCGTCGCGATCGAAGCGCCAGACGACATCGCCGGCGCCGGTGCGCATTTCCAGCACGGCATGCGGCGTTGAAGACTTGCCGCCGTTCGGAAACATCGTGTAGCCGCCGGTCTGGTCAAGGACCGTCACCTCGGCGGCGCCAATCGGAAGCGAGGTGGAATCCGGCAGCGGCGTGCGCAGCCCGGCCGCTCGCGCCGTGGCGATGATCTTCTTGCGGCCAGCCTTGGCGTTGCCGTTTCCGAGCGCGATCGAGAGCTTCACCGGAATAACGTTGATCGAGCGCGTCAGCGCCTGCGTCAACGTCATCCGACCGGAGTATCGGTTCGAATAGTTGTGCGGACACCAGTTGCCGATACAGACGGGGGAATCGACGACGATCGTCGTCGGCTTGAAACCGTTCGCTAGCGCTGTCGCGTAGACGTAGGGTTTGAACGACGAGCCCGGCTGCCGCAGCGCATCGGTCGCGCGATTGAACTGGCTGGTGCCGTAGTCGCGGCCACCGACCATCGCGCGCACGCTGCCGTCGAGATCCATCAGGACGGTCGCCGCCTGCTTGGCGTGGTATTCGCGGCCGTATTGGCGCAACGAATTCTCGATCGCGTTCTCCGCCTCGCGCTGTAAGTTGACGTCAAGCGCCGTGCGTACGACGAAGACGCGCTCGCTGACCGAAGGCGGCAGCTTCGCGACGGTCTTCTTCACCGCGTCGAAGGCCCAGTCGAGGTAGTAGCTCGGCACGCGTTCATCGCGGCGGTCGATCGCGGTCGCGGGGTTGCGCCGTGCGCCGAACACCTGACCCTCGGTCATGAACCCGGCCTCGACCAGGTTGTCGAGCACGACATTGGCGCGCGCGCGGGCCGCCGGCAGGTTGACGTGCGGCGCGAATTTGGTCGGCGCTTTGAAGAGGCCCGCAAGCATCGCCGCTTCGGCGAGGTTCACGTCGCGCGCCGACTTGCCGAAATAATACTGCGCCGCCGCGTCCACGCCGAAGGCGCCGCCGCCCATGTAGGCGCGGTCGAGATAGAGTTTGAGGATCTCGTTCTTGGTGAGGCGCGTCTCGAGCCACAGAGCCAGGAAGGCTTCGTTGACCTTGCGCTCGATCGTACGCTCGTTCGAGAGGAAGAGGTTCTTCGCGAGCTGCTGCGTGATCGATGAGCCGCCCTGCACGACGCCGCCGGCGCGCGTGTTGGCGGCGAGGGCGCGGAGCGTGCCGGCAAAGTCGATGCCGAAATGTTCGTGGAAGCGCCGGTCCTCGGTCGCGAGGACGGCCTTGATCAGATGGTCGGGAAACTCGTCGAGCGGAATGGCGTCGTTGTGCTTGATGCCGCGTGAGCCGACTTCATTGCCGTAGCGGTCGAGAAAGGTGACGGCGAGCTCCGATTTTTTCAGCCAGTCCTTGTCGCTCGTCTCGTTGAAAGCGGGAATTGCGAGCGCCAGCAGGACGACGAGGCCGCCGGCCCCGAGCGTCAAGCCCTCGGACGCTGCCTCAACGAACAGCCGCTTGATGCCGGAGACAGAAAAGCGGTCCATGAAGATGACGAACCGCTCGAAATATTCGCGGGAATTTCGCCCGCCTTGGAAAATGGCAAAGTCGATCCGTGAATCGAGATCGAGCAGGAAGCGCGAAAGCTTCGCTTTCCAATTCTGAGGGTAGAGATCGCGCACCGCTCAAAAGCTCCTGGTGCGGGAGCAGCCGGCGCATCTGTCCGGGACCCGCGCGCACCGCACAACTCGCTGGCCGCCATGGCGCCAGCATGGCAGTATCGCGGAGTCTGACAGATCGTTCATGCTTTTAGCGCAAACGCGTCACAGCCGCCAACGCCGGTCCATAGTCATCGTGAATAACGCGCCAAATCCGCCATAGTGTGGCGAAATCGTGACATCTCGCGCGCTCTAGCGCTGGCCCGCTCCTGCGAATCTGGCACACTGACCGATGGCGCACCGGACCCTTGAGTTCCTCGCCACAGTGAATTCTCCCTCCCTCGAACGAGAGAGCTTGATGGAATTGTGGGCTCGGGTCACGACGCTGCTCAATCTTCATAGGACCCAGATCGGCAGGACGCAGATCGGGCTTGGGTTGCGGATTACCGTCGCCGCGCTCGTTGCGCTGGTTCTGGCGGTCGCGCTGCAGGTGCGCCTGCCGCTATGGGCGGTGCTGACGGCGGTCATCGTCACGCAAATGAGCGTCGGGCGTTCGCTGAAAGCAACCGTCGATTACCTCCTTGGAACGGTAGGCGGCGCACTCTATGGCGGCGCCATCGCGGTTCTCGTTCCGCATTCGAGCGAAGTCGCGCTGCTCGCCACGCTGGCCCTGGCGATTGCGCCGCTGGCTGTCCTGGCCGCGATCAATCCAAGACTGAGCGTCGCGCCGATCACGTCGATCATCGTTCTCCTTGTGCCGACCATCACGCATACGAGTCCGATCGAATCCGCGCTCGACCGCATTCTCGAAGTCGGTCTCGGGGCGTTGACGGGGCTTGCGGTGTCGTTCCTGGTGCTGCCATCGCGCGCTTATACTCTTGCGCGTCAATCGGCATCGCGCGCGCTCGATCTCATGGCGGCGGCGCTCGGCGAATTGCTGAACGGGATGACGCGTGGCCTCGATACGAACGCGCTGCATCGCTTGCAGGATGACATCGGGCCGGCGCTCGTCGCGCTGAACGAGGTGGCTTCCGAGGCGGAGCAGGAGAAATCCGCACGTCTCTCTTCCGGACCCGAGACGGGACCGTTGTCGCGGACCCTGCTGCGCTTGCGACACGATCTCGTGATGATCGGGCGCTCGGCGGTGGCGCCCTTGCCGGAAGCGTTGCAGGCGCGTGTCGGGGCGCCACTCGCCGCGCTGCGGACGGCAGCGATGGATTATCTGCGGGAAAGCAGCCGTGCGCTCTCGGCCCGGCAAGGGCCGCCGCCGCTCGGTCCGTTCGAGACGACATTGTGCGGATACGTCAATGAAATCGCCGCGTTGCGCCGAGACGGCCTGACGCGAAACCTCCCCGGCGACGTGACGGAGCGCTTCTTTGCACTCGGCTTCGGGCTCGAACAGTTGCATCAAAATTTCAAGGACCTGCAGCGCGTCGTGACGGAATGGTCGCGCGCGGGCAAGCGTCCGGAGGTCAGCGGCCGGGAGGGATCTCGTTAGGCCGGCGGCTGCGGGGGCGCATGCCTGCTAGGATGCGCCCCTCTCTCGCGTCGCTGGATGGGCTACGATAGAAGCGTGCGAAGAATCCTGGACATGAGCGAAAACGATCCCTTTTGGCGCACCAAGACCCTCGGCGAGATGACCCTCGCCGAATGGGAGAGCCTGTGCGACGGCTGCGGGCGCTGCTGCCTCGTGAAATTGGAAGAGGAGCCGCCGGACGGAACCGAGCCGGAGAATCCGCCGATCTATTTCACCGACGTTGGCTGCCGCCTCCTCGACGGCGACACCTGTCGCTGCAAGGACTATCCGAACCGGCAGCGGCTGGTGCCGGACTGCGTGCGGCTCACGCCGGAGGTCGTCGGAGAGATTGGCTGGCTGCCGCCGACATGCGCCTATCGCCTGCTCGATGAAGGACGCGATCTCTATTGGTGGCATCCGCTCGTTTCCGGTGATCCGGAGACGGTGCATCAGGCCGGTATTTCGATCCGCGGGCGCGTGCCGGACAACGAGGATGAAGTCCCCGTCGAGCAACTCGAGGACCGCATCGTGAGTTGGCCTCTCGCGGTTCCGAGACGCGCGCGCCGCAAACGCAAAGCGGCATGAGGGTGGAGCTCCATGTTCGCTCATCCCGGACAGGCGAGATGAGCGAAGCAAGAACGTAACTGGCGGCTAAGCGAACACATCGTAGTCAGAATGGACGATCGGACGAAAATCATTCCGGCGCAATCCGCTGACGCGCCGCCTGTGCTCGCCCCGGCGGCCGCGCAGCACGGGCTCGATCAGCCGACCATCAACAGGATCGTCATCGGCCTGATGGTGGCGATGTTCCTGTCAGCGCTCGATCAGACAATCGTCGCCACCGCGCTGCCGGCGATCGGGCACGAGCTTTCCGACATTCGCAATCTTTCCTGGGTCGTCACCGCCTATCTTCTCGCCGCCACAACGGTGACGCCGCTTTACGGCAAGCTCTCCGACATCCACGGCCGCCGCACGATGGTGCTGATCGGCGTCGGCGTTTTCATGCTTGGCTCGGTCGCTTGTGCGCTCAGCCCCTCGATGCCGGTGCTGATCGTTTCGCGCGCGCTGCAGGGCCTCGGCGGCGGCGGGCTGATCGCACTTGCGCAGACGGTGCTTGCCGACCTCGTCTCGCCGCGCGAACGCGCGCGCTATCAGGCGCACTTCGGTGTCGTCTTCGCGAGCGCGAGCCTTGCGGGTCCGTTTCTCGGCGGCGTACTCAGCGAGCACCTGCACTGGTCGGTGATCTTCTGGATCAACCTGCCGATCGGCGTAGCAGCGCTCGCAATGACGGCGCGTGCGCTCAAGCTGCTGCCGCCGCTGCATCGTCCGCACCGGCTCGACGTGCTCGGTGCGGCGTTGATGGCCTGCGCGACGGTCACGCTGCTTCTCGCGTTGAGTTGGGGTGGCAAAGTCTATCCGTGGGCGTCGGCGCAGGTGCTGGCGCTCGTCGGCGCTTCGATCGCGTTCTGGGGCGCGTTCGCGGTGCGGCTCATGCGCGCAGCGGAGCCGTTCCTGCCGCTTTCCGTGCTCGGAAATCCGGTCGTGCGGGATGGCGCGCTCGCCACCGCTCTTTCCATGGGAACGATGGTTGGGTTGTCGATCTACGTTCCGGTTTATCTTCAGGCCGTGGTCGGGCTTTCCGCGTCCGCGTCCGGCCTGGCGCTGATCCCGCTGATGGGCGGCACGGTGACCGGCGCGACATTTTCCGGACGCATTATGCCGCGGCTCACGCACTACAAGCGCGTCCCTTATGTGGGATTGGCCGGCAGCATCGTCGCACTTGCGGCGATGTCGTTCGCCACGACGACTATTCCCTTGCCGATCACGCTTGTGTTGCTGGCAATGACGGGTGTTGGTATCGGCACGACGTTTCCCGTGACGACGGTGTCCGTGCAGAACGCCGTGCGCCCGTTCGAACTCGGCACCACGACGGCGGCCCTCAACTTTTTCCGACAGTTGGGCGGTGCGCTCATCGTCGCGATTTTCGGCGCGATCATGTTGCAGGGCGTGGGCGTCTCCGGCGGCGAGGATGGCGGAGACCTCCTTGCGCGGGCCGGCGCCCGGCCGGAGTTGCGTCATGCCTTCGCTTGGTTGTTCGGTGCCGGCGTCGTCGGATTGATGCTGAGCTATTTTTTCCTCATCCGAATGGAAGAGCGGCCTTTGCGCGACCGGCCGTTGAGCGAGATGCCCGCGGACTGACGGCGGCGACGCCATCCGGGAACGCGCGCTATGGTTGTCCCGCGAAACAATCCTTGCGCTATGCGCCTTGATCTGCACGATTGGGACGAGAGGGGACTCGGGGGATAATTCGATGCAACGCGTCGCACTTGCGCTTGGTCTTGCTGCCGCGCTGGGGCTGAGCGGCTGCTTTGACGGCCTTGTTGGAGCGAAGGGCGATAAGGGTGAGCCCGGCGTCGCTGGCGCTGTAGGGCCCGCGGGCCCTACCGGTCCTCCTGGGCCTGCTGGTCCTCCAGGCCCTGCCGGTCCCGCAGGACCGCCGGGGCCGCAGGGCGTGG